>NZ_JBFOHL010000007.1:0-223094 GCF_040812275.1 Rhodanobacter geophilus
GCTGCGCGCCGCGCGCAGCGGCGACAGCCTGCTGTTCAGCGTCAGCGACACCGGCCCGGGCATCCCCGAAGGGAGCCAGGCGCGGCTGTTCCAGCGCTTCGAGCAGGAGGAGAGCCCGCAGCGGCGTGCCGGCAGCGGGCTGGGCCTGGCGATCTGCCGCGAGCTGGTGGAGATGATGGGCGGCAGCATCGAGCTGCAGTCGCGGCTGGGCCACGGCAGCACGTTCCTGGTGCGGCTGCCGCTGATCGTGGTGGACGCCGTGCCGGTCGAATCGCCGTCGTCGGTGGCGGCCGACGGGCAGCGCCTGCGGCTGCTGCTGGTGGAGGACGACCCTATCGTGGCGGCGGTGATCACCGGCCTGTTGCAGCAGCAAGGGCACCAGACCTGCCACGTGACGAACGGCCTGCTGGCGCTGGCCGAGCTGGAGCGGAGCCGCTACGACGCGGTGCTGCTGGACCTGGACCTGCCGGGCGTGGACGGCTTCCAGGTGGCGCGGCTGATCCGCCAGCGCGAGACGGGGCGGCGGCTGCCGATCGTGGCAGTGACGGCGCGCTCGGGCGAGAAGGACGAGGCGCGTGCGCGCGAGACGGGCATGGACGGCTTCCTGCGCAAGCCGCTCAGCGGCGAGGAGCTGGCGGCGATGCTGGCGCGTGTGCTGCGCGGGGCGGCCGAGCGTGCGGAGGCCGCGGCCGGGTGAACGCCGCGGCGCATGGCGTCACATGTCGTTCTTGTGCAGCTCGAAGCCGCGGCGCTGGTATTCGCGCCAGCGCAGGCGCGAGCCGTCGCGTTCGGCCGGGTCGGCGGCCACCACTTCCAGCACGCGTTCGCAGCGGCCGTCGGGGCAGTTCTCGCGCAGGTTGATAAGCAGCGGCCGGTCGGGCGTGTCCACGCCGGGCGGCACGATCAGCACAGCGGTGGCCGCGTCGTCGTCGTCGCCGGCAAGCTGGTGCGGAATGAACGCATCCTCGTCGAACGCCCACAGCAACTCGTCGATGGCCTCGGCCTGCACATGGTCACGAGCGAGGATCAGCGTGGGCTGTTGCGTTGCGAACGCCCGTTTCGTCAGCTCGCAGACCAGCAGCAGGGGCTGCTCGCGGAAGCGCGGCTTGCCGATCAGGTAGAAGTCGACGCGGGGCATGGTCAGGGAGCGGGGAACGGGGAATGGGGGACGGGGAACATCGGCCGTACGCCTGAAGCATCGCTCGTGGCAAATCCGGATGCCGGGATCACAGCTGGCAAGTCCCGTTCGCCGCTCACGGCATGTTCCCGGTTCACCATCCTCCGTTCCCCGCCTTTCATCAGCTACGGTCGATCAGCCACTGCGCCAGCAACGCCACCGGGCGGCCGGTGGCCAGGCCCTTGCGGCCTTCGTCCCAGGCGGTGCCGGCGATGTCCAGGTGCGCCCAGCGCTGCCCTTCGGCGAAGCGCGACAGGAAGCAGGCGGCGGTGATCGCGCCGGCGCTCTTGCCGCCGATGTTGGCGACGTCGGCGAAGCCGGAATCCAACTGCACCTGGTAGTCGTCCCACAGCGGCATGCGCCAGGCGCGGTCCAGCGTGTGCTCGCCCGCGGCGAGCAGTTCGGCGGCGAGGTCGTCGTGCTTGCTGAACAGGCCGCTGGCATGCTTGCCCAATGCGATCACGCAGGCACCGGTGAGCGTGGCGGCGTCGACCATCGCCTGCGGCTGGAAGGTGCGTGCGGTGTACGTCAGCGCGTCGCACAGGATCAGGCGGCCCTCGGCGTCGGTGTTGAGCACCTCGATGGTCTGGCCGGACAGGCTGGTGAGCACGTCGCCGGGGCGGTAGCTGTCGCCGTCGGGCATGTTCTCCGCCGCGGGCACCACGCAGACCAGGTTGAGCTTGAGGCCCATCTTCACCGCGGCGACGAAGGCGCCGAGCACGCCGGCGGCGCCGCCCATGTCGAACTTCATCTCCTCCATGCCGGGGCCGGGCTTCAGGCTGATGCCGCCGGTGTCGAAGGTGATGCCCTTGCCGACGAAGGCATAGGGCGCCGTGCCTTCGGCGCCGCCGTGGTACTGCAGCGCGATCAGCTTCGGCTTGTTGGCCGAGCCGCGGCCCACCGCGAGCAGCGAGCCGAAGCCCAGCTTCTCCATCTCGACGTGGTCGAGCACCGTGCAGCTCACCTTGTCGTGCGCCCCGGCGAAGGCCTCGGCCTGGCCGGCGATGTAGGCGGGCGTGCAGATGTTCGGCGGCAGGTTGGCGAGCCCGCGGGCGAAGCGCACGCCCTCGGCAATGGCGATGGCCTGGTCCAGGCCAGGCTGCGCCTCGGCACCGGCGGCGAAGGCCAGTGCGGCCAATTCCGGCTGCGTGCTCTTCTCGCGCGGCTTGAAGGTGGCGGTGTAGCGGTAGGCGGTGTGGTCGGCGGCCAGCGCCGCGATGCGCACGCGCCAGGCGGCGTCGCGGCCGGGCACGTCCACTTCGGCGAGGTACGACACTGCTTCGGTGAGCGGCAGCTTGCCCAGCGCACGCGCGGCTTCGATGGCCACCTTCTGGTAGCGGGCGGCGTCGAAGCCCTTCTGCGTGCCGAGGCCCACCACCAGCACGCGCTTCGCCGCGATGCCGGCCGGCGCGTAGATCAGCGTGGTGCTGCCGGCCTTGCCGCTGACGTCGCCGCTCTCCACCTGGCGCTTGATCGCGCCGCCGATGGCGCCGTCCACCCGGGCGGCGGCGCTGGTCAGCACGCCCTGTTCGTACACGCCCACCAGCACGCAGGCGGTGTCGACGGTCTCGGGGGTGGCGGTGGCGAGGCTGAACTGGAGGGTCATCGGGGGTACCTGCGTGGGCGCGGCGAGCGGCGAACCGGCTAGACTGGCGGTTCGCCGGCCGGGGCCGGCGTTGACGGAAGCCCACAAGTTTATCGCATGCTGAGCATTCTCGACCGCTATTTCCTGCGCGAGCTGGCGCAGACCGTGGCCGCCACCGTGGTGGTGCTGATGGTGATCGTCGCCGGCACCGCGTTCGCCACCGTGCTGCAGCAGGTGGCCAAGGGCAGTTTTCCCGCCAGCGTGATGTTCCAGGTGCTGGGCCTGCGCACGCTGGAAGGACTCACCAACATGCTGCCGCTGGCCAGCATGATCGGCGTGCTGATGGCGCTGGGACGGATGTACCGCGAGAGCGAGATGCACGTGCTGCTGTCCTCGGGCATGGGCCCGAACGGGCTGGTGCGGCCGACCGCGATCCTCGCCGTGCTGCTGGTGCTGCTCACCGCGCTGGTCGCGCTCTGGCTGGGGCCGTGGGCGTCGGCCACCAGCGACACGCTGGTGGCTGCCGCGAACCGCTCGGTGATCGCCGCCGGCCTCGATGCCGGGCGTTTCACCGAGCTGCCGGGCAAGGGCGGCATCATCTTCACCGACACGCTGAGCCAGGACGGCTCCAGGCTGGGCCGCAGCTTCGTGTCCACCCAGCGCACCGGCGGGGACGGCCAGCAGCACATCAAGCTGGTCACGGCCAGCAACGGCCAGCTCTACCAGGAGAGCAACGGCTCCAGCCGCTTCATCGCGTTCCGCGACGGCTGGCAGTACGACATCCCGCTGGGCGCGGACAACTGGCGGCGCATGCAGTACCAGCGCAACGATTCCTCGCTCTCCAGCGTGACCAGCGACACGGAGGAGGATCCCGCCGAGAGCATGACCACGCTGCAGCTGCTGCGCACCGAGACGCCGGATGCCCGCTCCGAGCTGGCCTGGCGCGTCAATGCGCCGGCGCTGACCCTGGTGATGCTGATGCTGGCGCTGCCGCTGTCGCGGCAGAGTCCGCGCGAAGCCCGCTACGGGCGCCTGATGCTGGCGATGGCGAGCTTCTATCTCTACTACACGCTGCTGGCGCTGGGACGCGCGCAGATCAGCAAGGGCCACTGGCACCACCAGACGGCGCTGTGGTTGCTGCACCTGGTGATGATGTCGATCGCCGCATGGCTGTGGTGGAAGCAGTACTCGCCGCGCAAGCCACGCAACGACAAGGCGCTGCCTGCATGAGTCTGGCTATCAAGCGCGTGGACAAGCTGGTGGCGCTCAGCGTGCTCGGCTCGCTGGTCGGCGTGTGGCTGGTGCTCACCGGTTTCGACGCGGTGACGCAGTTCCTGCGCCAGCTCAGCAACATCGGCAAGAACGGTTTCACGCTGACCGACGCCACGGTGTACGTGCTGGTGACCACGCCGCGCCGCGCCTACGAGATGTTCGGCAACGCGGCGCTGATCGGCGGCCTGCTCGGCCTGGGCGGCCTGGCCGCCACCGGCGAGCTCACCGCGCTGCGCGCTTCCGGCATGTCGCGGCTGCGCATCGCCGCTTCGGCCACCGGCGTGATCGCGGTGCTGATCGTGGGCGTGGTGATCCTCGGCGAGACCGCCGCGCCCTGGGGCGACCAGCTCGGGCAGGCCATGCAGTTGCGCCTGAAGTCCAACAACATCGGCAGCACCGGCAGTGGCCTGTGGGCGCGCGATGGCGACCGCGTCATCAACGTGCGTGGCGGCACCGTGGTGCGCCATGCCGGCGACCACGACACGGTGGCGCTCGCCGACGTGCGCGTGTTCACGTTCACGAAAGACGGCCAGCTCAGCCGCTTCGACTGGGCCAAGACCGCCGACCATGACGGTCACGAGTGGGTGCTGCACAACGTGCGCAGCACCACGCTGGACGACATGGGCGTGCACAGCAGCGTCTCGGCCAGCGAGCAGTGGCATTCCAGCCTCAATCCGCAGGTGCTGGCGCAATCGGTGATCCAGCCGCAGTACCTGTCGATGCGCGACCTGCGCCGCAACATGCGTTATCTGGAAAACAACGGCGAACATCCCGGCGTCTACGCCGTGGCGTTCTGGACGCGCGCGCTGTATGCGCTCAACGTGCTGGTACTGGTGCTGTGCGCGATGCCGTTCGCGTTCGGCACGATGCGCTCCGGCGGCCTCGGCAAGCGCATCTTCATCGGCATGCTGCTGGCGATCACCTGGTACTTCCTGCAGAAGGCGATGGTGAACTTCGGCACCGTCTACGGCATGCCGCCACTGCTCGCCAACCTGCTGCCGGCGGCCCTGCTGGCGCTGGTGGCGTGGCTGTATTTCCGCAAGCACGCGTGAGGCAGGAGAGGCAATGAACGTGGTCGACTTGCGCAGCGATACCGTCACCAGGCCCACGCCGGCGATGCGCGCCGCGATGCTGGATGCCGAGGTGGGCGACGACGTCTACGGCGAGGATCCCGCCGTCAACGCGCTGCAGCGCCGGCTGGCCGGGGATCTCGGTTTCGAGGATGCGCTGTTCGTGCCCAGCGGCACGCAGTCGAACCTGCTGGCGCTGATGAGCCATTGCGAGCGCGGCGACGAATACCTGGTCGGCATGGACGCGCACACCTACAAGTTCGAGGGCGGCGGCGCCGCGGTGCTGGGCTCGATCCAGCCGCAGCCCATCGTGCAGGCCGAGGACGGCACGCTGCCGCTCCCGCGCGTCGCCGCGGCGATCAAGCCGGTCGATCCGCACTTCGCGCGCACCCGCCTGCTGGCGCTGGAGAACACCTGGCATGGCCGCGTGCTGCCGCTGGACTACCTGCGCGACGCACATGACTTCGCCCGCGAACGCGGGCTGGCGCTGCACCTGGACGGCGCGCGCCTGTACAACGCCGCGGTTGCCGCTGGCGTCGGCGCACGCGCCATCGCGCAGCATTTCGACAGCGTGTCCGTGTGCCTTTCCAAGGGCCTGGGCGCGCCGGTGGGTTCGGTGCTGGTGGGTTCCGCGCCATTGATCGAGAAGGCGCGGCGCTGGCGCAAGGTCGCCGGCGGCGGCTGGCGCCAGGCCGGCATGCTCGCCGCCGCGGGCCTGCACGCGCTGGATCATCATGTGGCGCGGCTCGCCGACGACCACCGCCGCGCGGCGCATCTCGCCGGCCGCCTGCGCGAGATCGCGGGCGTCGAACTGCTCGGCCAGCACACCAACATGGTGTTCGTCGACGTGCCGACCGCCCGCCTGCAGGCGCTGGACGCACACCTGCGCGCGGCGGACATTCGCATCAGCATCGGTTACCTGCCCACGCTGCGGCTGGTGACGCACCTGGACGTGGATGACGAAGGCGTCGAGCGGGTGGCGGACGCGTTCCGCGATTTCTTCGGCAAAGCCTGACACGGTTCCGATGCCTTCGCGCCGTCCGGTCCGCGACGCCGGTTTGCTAGCATGCGCGCGATGATTTCCAGCGCGCTCGACATCCTCCACAGCGTTTTCGGCTACCCCGGTTTCCGCGACCAGCAGCAGGCCATCGTCGAGCACGTGGCCGAAGGCGGCGACGCGCTGGTGCTGATGCCCACCGGCGGCGGCAAGTCGCTGTGCTACCAGATTCCCGCGCTGCTCAGGCCGGGCACCGGCATCGTGGTGTCGCCGCTGATCGCACTGATGCAGGACCAGGTCGACGCGTTGCGCGCCGCCGGCGTGGCGGCGGCCTACCTCAATTCCAGCCTCGATGCCCAGGCGCAGCGCGAGGTGGAGCGGCAACTGCTGGCCGGCGAGCTGAATTTGCTCTACGTGGCGCCGGAGCGGCTGCTGACGGGGCGCTTCCTCGGCCTGCTGGAGCAGACCGGGGTGGCGCTGTTCGCGATCGACGAGGCGCATTGCGTGTCGCAGTGGGGGCACGATTTCCGCCCCGAGTACCGCGAACTCACCGTGCTGCACGAGCGCTTCCCGCAGGTGCCGCGCATCGCGCTCACCGCCACCGCCGACCCGCGCACGCGCGAGGAGATCGTGGAGCGGCTGGCGCTGGGCAATGCGCGCCAGTTCGTCTCCAGCTTCGACCGGCCGAACATCGGCTATCGCGTGACGCTGAAGCACAACCCGCGCACGCAGCTGATGCAGTTCCTCGACGGCCATCGCGGCGAGGCCGGCATCGTGTACGCGCTCAGCCGCAAGAAGGTGGACGACACCGCCGCCTGGCTGGCCGAGGCCGGCATCGAGGCGCTGCCTTACCACGCGGGCCTCGACGCCGCCACGCGCGCGAGGAACCAGCAGCGCTTCCTGCGCGAGGACGGCGTGGTGATGGTGGCCACGGTGGCGTTCGGCATGGGCATCGACAAGCCCGACGTGCGCTTCGTGGCGCATCTCGATCTGCCGCGCAGCATGGAAGGCTATTACCAGGAAACCGGTCGCGCCGGCCGCGACGGCCTGCCCGCCGAGGCGTGGATGATCTACGGCCTGGCCGACGTGGTGACGATGAGCCAGATGATCGCGCAGTCCGAATCGGCGGACGAGCGCAAGCGCATCGAGCGGCAGAAGCTGGAGTCGCTGCTGGCCTACGCGGAGGCCACGCGTTGCCGGCGCGAGTTGTTGCTCGGCGCGTTCGGCGAGGACTACCGCGGCCCCTGCGGCCACTGCGACAACTGCGTGGAGCCGCCGAAGACCTGGGACGCCACCGTGCCCGCGCAGAAGGCACTGTCGGCGGTATACCGCAGCGGCCAGCGCTTCGGCGCCGGCCACGTGGTCGACATCCTGCGCGGCGTGGACAACGAGCGCATGAGCCAGCTCGGCCACGACAAGCTCAGCACCTTCGGCATCGGCGCCGACCTGGACGAGAAAGGCTGGCGCTCGGTGTTCCGCCAGCTGCTTGCCGCGGGCCTGCTGGCCACCGATGCGGAAGGCTACGGCACGCTGCGGCTCACTGCGTCCAGCCGCGACGTGCTGCTGGGCAAGCAGGAGGTGCACCTGCGCGAGGATGCGAAACCCGTGCGCTCCGCGCGCCGCCGCCGCGACAGCCAGCTGGTCACCGGCGCCAACCTCGGCATCGAGGCCTACGAGCAGCCGCTGTGGGACGCGCTGCGCGCCCTGCGCACCCAGCTGGCGCGCCAGCAGGGCGTGCCGCCCTACGTGGTGTTCCACGACGCCACCTTGCTGGCGATGCTGCGCGCGATGCCGGCGAACGAAGGCGAACTGGCCCAGGTCAGCGGCGTGGGCGAGGCCAAGCTCAAGCGCTACGGGCGCGATTTCCTCGCGGTGATCAACGCGGCGGAGTGAGTGGCCGCGGCGGCGCGCTTGTGCCCGTCATCGGATGCTCCTACAACGGGAGTCGTCGCGCGCCCGCCAAGGATTTTCCATGCACGAAGCCCCGCTCATCGCCACCCTCGTCAGCGGCATCGTGCTGGCCTTCGTGTTCGCCGCGCTGGCGCACCGGCTGAAGCTGCCCGCACTGGCCGGCTACCTGCTGGCTGGCGTGGTGGTGGGTCCGTTCACGCCGGGCTACGTGGCGGACGGCCATATCGCGCACGAGCTGGCCGAGGTCGGCGTGGTGCTGCTGATGTTCGGCGTGGGCCTGCACTTCTCGCTGAAGGACCTGCTGTCGGTGAAGTCCATCGCGATCCCCGGCGCGCTGGGGCAGATGGCGGTCGCCACCGTGCTTGGCCTGCTGCTGGGCTGGGCGCTGGGCTGGCCGTTCGCGCAGGGCTTGGTGTTCGGGCTGGCGTTGTCGGTGGCCAGCACGGTGGTGCTGCTGCGTGCGATGGAAGAGCGCCGGTTGATGGAGACCGAGCGTGGCCGCGTCGCGGTGGGCTGGCTGATCGTCGAAGACCTGGCGATGGTGTTGGCGCTGGTGTTGCTGCCCGCGGTGGGCGGCGCGCTGGCTGCGGGGCAGGGCGTCTCGTTCGCCGCGCTGGCCGGCACGGTGGGTCTGGCGATCGGCAAGGTGGCGCTGTTCGTGGCGCTGATGCTGGTGGTGGGCAAGCGGCTGATCCCGTGGATCCTCGCGCGGGTGGCGATCAGCGGTTCGCGCGAGCTGTTCCGCCTCGCGGTGCTGGCGATCGCGCTGGGCGTGGCGTTCGGCGTGGCCGGGGTGTTCGGCGTGTCGTTCGAGCTGGGCGCGTTTTTCGCCGGCATGATGATGGGCGAGTCGAAGCTGGCGCACGACGCCGCGGAGGAAACGCTGCCGCTGCGCGATGCGTTCGCGGTGCTGTTCTTCGTCTCGATCGGCATGCTGTTCAACTACCGCGTGGTGCTGACCGAGCCGCTGGTGGTGCTGGCGGCGCTGGCGATCATCGTGCTGGGCAAGTCGCTGGCGGCGTTCGCCATCGTGCTGGTGTCGCGGCGGCCGCTGCGCACCGCGCTCACCATCGCGGTGAGCCTGGCGCAGATCGGCGAGTTCTCCTTCATCCTGATCGGCGTGGGCGTGGCGCAGCAGATGGTGTCGAAGGAGGCGCAGGACGTGCTGCTGGCCGCGGCGATCGTGTCGATCCTGCTCAACCCGCTGCTGTTCAAGCTGTTCGACCATGCCAAACCGTGGCTGGATGCGCGCGAGGCGGCGCAGGCCGCCGCGTTCAAGGCGTCCGACGAACCGACGCCCGGGCCGGCCGATGACCTGGCCGGCCATGTGGTGGTGGTCGGCTACGGCCGTGTGGGGCGCTTGCTGTGCGAGGAACTGCTGCGTCAGGGCAATACCCTGCTGGTGATGGAGATGGAGGCCGAGCGCGTCGACGAGCTGCGTGAGCAGGGCATCCGCACGGTGTCCGGCCATGCTGCGCGCGACGAGGCGCTGGCTGCTGCCAACCTCGGCGTCGCCAGGGCACTGCTGGTGACCGCGCCGGATGCATTCGAGGCCGGCGAGATCGTGCGCGTGGCGCGCCGGCTGAACCCACGACTGCCGATCTATGCCCGCGCCGGTTCCGGCGCCGCCGTCGCGCACCTGCGCGAGCAGGGTGCCGACCTGGTGGTGTCCGGCGAACACGAGATGGCGCGCGGCATGCTGGACAGCCTGCTGGCGCACAATGCGGGGGCGATGCCGGCCACGGCCGCCTGAGCGAGGCGGCTCAGCCGGTCAGCAGCCAATCGCCGTCGTTGACGCAGGCCTGTGCCAACCGTGCCGGCGGTTCCCCCAGATAGCGCCAGTGCTCCAGCCCCGTCGGGAGGCGGGCGCGTGGGCAGCTCGCGTGCAGATAGGCCAGCGCCGCGGCCACGTCGTCATGCCGCGCCAGTTCGCAATCCTCCAGCAGGCTGCGCCAGCGCCGCCCATGCCGCACGATGCGGAACAGGCCGAACTTCGATGGGGCGACGTACTGCGCCGGCATGACCGCGGTCCTCGGGAGACGGGACGGACAGTCTGGACGGCGCGCATGGCCCGCCGGTGATCCGCCGGTGGCAGTGGAGTGACAGTCGGCGAACGCACACTGGCTGCCGTGGCGGAGTTGAGTCGGATGAGGCCGGGCAGGCAGGGCTGTCGCTTGCATGCCTTGCGCCGGGTCGATCCGTTCCATGGTGCGGATCTTCGTGCAATGGACCGTCTTGCGTGCTTCCGGCTTCGACACGGCGGGCCTGGTCAACGGGGGCGAATGGCACTGCTTTTGCTTGATCTATGCCGATGCGGCGAGCCAGGATCGTTTGGGCTGGCATGACCCGCAATCCGGTTCTATGCTTTGTCAGCTTGCGCCGCAGAGCGCTGGTTCAAGGCAAACATGCGGTGATGGTGGCGTGATCCGGTTTTCGGGGGTTGGGGTCAAGGATCGAGTGGGGGGAAGCGCGATGCGCGTTGGATCATGGGCGGGGAGCCTGTTGCGGCAAGTCTTGGTGGCGGGTGTCTACCTGGCCGCGCTGTTCCTGTTCCGCGTGGTTTCCATCCAGCACTGGTTCATCCTGACCGGGTTTCACGTTGCAGTGCTGATGCTTGTTCCGTATCGCTACTGGCCGGCGCTTTTCGTCGCGGACACAGCCTGCCTGACCTACATCAGCTACACCTATCTCGGTCAATACGGCCTGTACTGGGCCATGCTCAACACGATCCCGGCGCTTGTTTACGAAGCGCCCATAGTGTGGTGGTTCCGGGAGCGCTGGCGGCTGTTCCCGACCCGGGGAACGGTCAACATGCCGATCTTCGTGTTGTGCGCCTTCATCATCGCCATCATTTCGACGATTGAGACGATAGGGCAGGTGCAGTTTGCGACGCTCTCGCCCGGCTATGTCATCCACTACAGTGAGGTGACGGCGCGCCTGGTGCTCGGCAATTTCATGGGTGTGCTCACGGTGGCACCGGTCACGCTGGTGGCCTATCAGAGCTTCGTGGCTGCGGATCTGCAGTGGCGGCGCTGGTTCCGGGCGCTGCTGGAAAGCCGCTTCCTGGCGGAAGGTGCGCTTGGGGTGTTCCCGCTCGTCGCGTTCCTGGTCTGGCTGGGCATGCACGACCCCCAGACTCGCGTGATGGCGCAGATGGCCATGTTCCTGCCGGTCGTCTTCATGGCCTTCCGCTACGGTTGGCAGGGAGCGGCAGTGGCCGGCACCCTGGCCAGCCTGGGCATCGTGACCCTGATGCCTGCCACCAACGACCCCGTCACCATGCAGGCCGAAACCCTGGTGGCCATGGCCGTTTCGACCATGCTGCTGGTGGGCGCGCGCATGGCTGCCCTGACCCGGCGGGTGGAGCAGGAGCGTTTCGATTCACATATGGCCATGGCCCTGGCCCATCGCAACGTGGCCTTGGGGGAGGCCCAGTTGCGGGTCACCGCCCAGGCCCTGGACCAGCTGCGCAGCCTGACCCAGGGCGCCTTCAAGCTGATGCTGCGGGAGGAGCAGCGCCAGCCACTGTCCAC
Organism: Rhodanobacter geophilus; assembly: GCF_040812275.1. Taxonomy (NCBI): domain Bacteria; kingdom Pseudomonadati; phylum Pseudomonadota; class Gammaproteobacteria; order Lysobacterales; family Rhodanobacteraceae; genus Rhodanobacter; species Rhodanobacter geophilus. The sequence continues at coordinate 11,546 of NZ_JBFOHL010000007.1, forward strand.
GACGAATGACACGGCTTATCGCCGGCACGTCGAGAGCGCCCAGGAACAGCTTTTCCTGCTGACCGACAGCCTGAACCCCTCCATGCTGCGTGAGCGTGGCCTTCCCGGGGCGCTGGCCCATGGATCCCTGGCCAGGACCCTCCACGCAGCCGGCATCAAGTACTGGTGTGACCTGCGCGGACCGGTGAACGTCCTGTCGCAGAGCATGAACCTGGCCGTTTACCGCGTGGTGTGCGAAGCCATCCTGGAGGCCTGTCTGGCGCATGAGCCATCGGATGTCCTGGTGAAAGTCCGCTGCGGTGTCCGCGGCCGGGCGTGGGTGGTCGTGATGATCGACGTTCGCTGGGATCTGGCACGTTCACCGCACGTGGACTGGATGATCCTGCGGCAGCGCCTGCGGGTCAGCGCCACAGGCCTGGGGCGCAAGGCCATCGAGGATCGCGCCGCCACCTTCAACGGCCGGGTGCGTGGACGCGCAATCCGCGATGGCAGGCGGCTGCTGGTCTCGTTTCTGGAACCGGACCACCCCCACGCCTGGCGCGGGGGTGGTTGCGAAGATCATTGACCGGTAATGCCCTTCATGCTGCACGTGATCGGGTCTGGACAGATGCCCATGGCGTTGAGGCGCATGGTGCCGTCGCTCAACGGCGTGGCCGTCACCGTCGTGGTGCCGTCGTTGTAGACCGTGGTGGCGGTGGGGGCGGCGTCCGTGGATGCAGCGGCCGGCTGACTGGGCGTGACGACCTGCTGGGCGAACCGGCCGATCGGCAGCGTGATGAACTGGCCCCCCGCGGTGCCGACACTGCCGAGCACGTTGCCATTCAGATCGTTGACCTGGATGTATTCGACGCCGCCCATGGCGAACACATACACGTGGAAGTTCGGGTTGGTGCTGACGTCGCTGGCATTCGGCCAGGACTGGCCAAGACCGGTGGCGGGCGTAGCTGCCAGGGCGGTGCCGGTGGCGACAGCGATCGACGCTGCAAAGACTGCACGGATCAACAAGCGCATGATGTTCCCCTTGAGTGGTGTGAGGGCAATGCTTGCCCGATCGAAAATCTACCACCCCAAGAGAAAGCAAACGCAAAACAAGAGAGTTATCCGTGCTCTCCATCACGTTTCGGCGAAATCTTTTTCTCTCGGCGCACTTGCAAGCTTGTGCACCGGATTGCGCACAACAGAAAGGCAGTGACTCTGCGAGCACTGCCTTCGGGCGTCTTGCAATCATTCAATGGTGGCCGGGGACGGAATCGAACCGCCGACACGGGGATTTTCAATCCCCTGCTCTACCAACTGAGCTACCCGGCCATGCGTCTTGCCAGCAGGGCGATCGTTGCGATCGTCGGCATGGCGTGGAGCCGTGCATTAGACCGAATGCACGGCTGGCCGTCAAGACTGCGGGTCGGGTGGGGTGAAGCCGGTGGCCTGGTCGACTTCGCCGCCGAACAGGAATTTCTCCATCTGCTCGCCGAGGTATTTGCGTGTCTTCGGGTCGAGCGGATTGAGCCGGTACTCGTTGATCAGCATGGTCTGGTGGGCCAGCCACTGTTGCCAGGCTGGCCTGGAGATCTCGGCGTAGATGCGCTGGCCCAGCGGACCGGGCCAGGGCGCGAAGTCGAGGCCTTCGGCGTCGATGCCGAGCTTGGTGCAATGAATGGTGCGACTCATGTGTCGTGTCCCTCGAGTTGTTCCAGCAGCTTGCGCACGGGAGAGGGCAGGCCTAGCGTCGCCAGCTCGGCGGCATTGCACCAGCGCAGGCCGGGATTGTCGGCGATGCCGGAGGCGGCTGTCGCGCCGTCGAACAGCAACGGCTCGACGCGCAGCTTGTAGTGGCTGAACACGTGCACGAACGGTGCGAGCTGCGCCGCGTCGTCGATGTGCGCGTGGTGGCGGGCATGGCGCCATGCGGCGTCGATGTCGGCGGCTTCGGGCAGGCTCCACAGGCCGGACCACACGCCTTGCGGGCCGCGCCGCTCCAGCAGCACGCGTCCGCGCGTGTCGCGCAGGATCAGCATCACGGTTGCGCGCGTGGGCGTGGTCTTCGCCGGCTTCGGCGACGGCAGTTGCGCGGTGAGCCCATCGCGCCGGGCGACACAGCCCTCGGCCAGCGGGCAGGTCCCGCAGTGCGGCCGGGTGCGTGTGCACATGGTGGCACCCAGGTCCATGATCGCCTGGGTGTAGTCGGCCACGCGTGCAGCAGGGGTGTGCGCGTCGGCGTGCTGCCACAGCTGTTTCTCCACCGCGCTTGCGCCGGGATGGCCGTGGATGCCGTGGTAGCGCGCCAGCACGCGCTTCACGTTGCCATCGAGGATGGGGAAGCGCAAACCGTATGCCTGGGCAAGGATCGCGCCGGCGGTGGAGCGGCCGATGCCGGGCAGGGCGGCGAGCGCGTCGAAGTCGCGCGGCAGTTCGCCCCCGTGGCGTTCCACGCAGAGTTGCGCGGCGCGATGCAGGAAGCGCGCGCGGCGGTAGTAGCCCAGGCCCGACCACAGCGCCAGCACCTGGTCCTCGGGGGCGGCGGCGAGCGCGCGCAGCCCGGGCAGCGCGGCGACAAACCGCTCGAAGTAGCCGACCACGGTGGCGACCTGGGTCTGCTGCAGCATGATTTCCGACAGCCATACGCGATAGGCGTCGCGCCGGCCGTTGTCCTGTGTGCCCTGCCAGGGCAGGTCGTGGCGGCCATGGTCGTCGAACCAGGCCAGCAGGGCGGCGGCGAACGGCTTCACTTCGACTTGCCGCCTGTCCTGGCGGGCGTGGCGGCGGGCTTCGCCGTCGCGGCGGCCGGCGTCGGTGCGGCGTTGCCGGCCTGCACGCTCAAACCCTCGATGCTGAGGCTGCCGACCTGCAGTTTCGCCACCTGCAGCGTGCCACTGCCGGGCGGCATGGCGGGCTGCGGTCCGGCCTGTTGCCCGGCCGGCGCGTTGAGCGTGCTCCACCAGTGCGCCAGCGCCAGCGGCGGCAGCAGCAGGTCGGCATGGTTGGCAGGGCCGTCCAGTCTGAGATGCAGCAGCAGCGGTTCGGTCTGGTTGGCAGGGGCGAGGGTGACGGCAATGTCGTAGCTGCCGGCGTCGGCCTGGTCGAGCTTGCCGCCGAGTTGCGCGGTCGCGTTCGCGGCGCCGTGCCAGCGGGCGTTGCCGCGCAGCGCGAGCGTGGTGCCGCTGCCTTGCGACAGGTGCAACTGGATGTCGTTCAACTGCAGGGTGTTGCCGTGCATGTGCGGGGTGGTGGTGAGCCGCAGTTGCAGCGGTGCGCCCGTGGCCGTGGTGGCCGACACGCCGAGCGGAAACTCCTGGTCGAGCGCGAGCGTGCCGGCGGTGAGCGTCACGTTGTTGAGCAGCAGCTGGTCGCCGCGCATCACGCTGCCGTGTTCGATGCTGATGCCGGCATCGATGCGCGGCATGACTGGGGCGCTGCCTGCCGGCTGCGGCGGCAGGGTGGCGAGCCAGCCCTGCAGTGCGTCCAGGTCCACCCGCGGCGCATCGACCTCCATCTGCGCGATCGCGGTGGGGCCGCCGAACAGGGTGCGCCACGGCAGCACCAGCCGGCCGTGCGCGGCAAGCAGGATCGGGCTGTCCGCGCCTGCGGCATTGAGCGTGATGCCGCGCAGGTCCAGCGCCGGGCGCGGGAACAGGGTGGGACTGGCGGGGCTGGCCAGGTTCAGCACGAGGCCGGCCTTCTGCGCCTGGCCCTGCAGCATCGCGGTGAAGCGGTCCGGCTGCAGCAGCAGGTAGAGCACGCCCACCACGGCAAGCAGCACGGCGAGGGCCAGCGCGCCCACGGTGATCAGCAGCCGTTGCAGCCCGCGCGGCATGTCAGTCCCGCTCAGCCATGGCCGGCGGGCGGCAGCAGGCCGTCGACGAAGGCCGCGGCGTCGAACGTGCGCAGGTCGGTGGCGGTTTCGCCCAGGCCCACGAAGCGGATCGGCAGGCCGAACTCGCGCGCCAGCGCGAACACCACGCCGCCCTTGGCGGTGCCGTCGAGCTTGGTGACCACCAGGCCGGTGACGCCGACGATCTGGCGGAACTGGCGCAGCTGGTTCACCGCGTTCTGGCCGGTGGTGCCGTCGATCACCATCAGCACCTCGTGCGGCGCCGCGGGGTCGAGTTTCTTCAGCACGCGGGCGATCTTGCCCAGCTCGTCCATCAGGCCGCCTTGCGTGTGCAGGCGGCCCGCGGTGTCGGCGATGAGCACGTCGGCGCCGCGCGAGCGCGCGGCCTGCAGCGCGTCGAAGATCACGCTGGCGGCGTCGGCGTCCTGGCCCTGCGAGATCACCGGCACGGCGTTGCGTTCGCCCCAGGTCTTCAGCTGCTCGACGGCGGCGGCACGGAAGGTGTCGCCGGCGGCCAGCAGCACGCCATGGCCCTCGTCGCGCCAGCGACGGGCGAGCTTGCCGATCGTGGTGGTCTTGCCCACGCCGTTGATGCCCACGGTGAGCACCACGAAGGGCTTGCGGCCGGAAGGATCGAGCGGCTGTTCCACCGGCTGCAGCAGGGCGACCAGCGCCTCGCGCAGCGCGTCGCGCAACGCCGCGGCGTCGGCGAACTCGCGCTTGTGCATGCGCCTGCGCAGATCTTCAACCAGCGCGGTGCTGGCTTCCACGCCCACGTCGGCGGTGATCAGGGTGGTTTCCAGCTCGTCGAGCAGGTCGTCGTCGAGCTTGGGATTGCGTTGGAACAGGTTGCCCAGGCCGCGTCCCAGCGCGCTGCCGGCGAGGCGTTCGCGCCAGCCGCGCCTGGCCGGTGCCGCTTCGGCCACCATGGTGGCAGCAGGCGCAACGGGCATGTCCGCTTCGTCGGCGCGGGGATTTTCAATTTCCTGCCCGGGCAGGGGCGCTTGCACCGGCGTCGCGGCAGGCGCGGCCGCCTCGTGCGGGGCATCCACGGCCGGCGCCTCGGCGGGGGCTGCGGGCGAAGTCTCGGCGGGCTTCTTCTTCCAGAACTTGAGCATTGCGGGGGCGATTCAAAGACAATAGGCGGCATGCTAACACCCTCACCCGTACCGGCCGCTGAGCCGCGGCAAGCCACATGAATGGCCGTCCCGGTCGCATCCGCATCATCGGCGGCAGCCTGCGCAATTCACGGCTGGAGGTGCCCGGGCTGCCGGGTTTGCGGCCCACCCCGGAACGGTTGCGCGAGACGCTGTTCAACTGGCTGGCGCCGATGCTGGCCGGCGCGCGCGTGCTGGACCTGTGCGCGGGCACCGGCGCGCTGGGCATCGAGGCGCTGTCGCGCGGCGCGGCCGGCGCCTGTTTCGTCGAGCCCGAGGCGAGTGCGGCGCGGGCGCTGCGCGACAACCTGGCGCGCTTGAAGGTCACGGCGGGCGAGGTCGTGGCGGTCGACGCGCAAGGCTTCCTGCGCGGCGCGGCGCGTCCGTTCGACCTGGTGTTCCTCGACCCGCCGTTCGCGCTGGACTTGTGGAGCGTGCTGGCCGCACGGCTGGGGCAGGCAGGCTGGCTGGCCGCGCGGGCATGGATTTACCTGGAGTCGCCGCGCGAGCTGGCGCCCGCCGTGCCGGCGAACTGGTCGCTGCATCGCGAGGGACGGGCCGGCGAGGTGCGCGGCGCGCTCTATCAGCGCGCGCTTCCGTTAAGCTAGGCCCGTTTCCGTTGCCCCTGCGTCGTCGTGAACAAAACCTCCGGCAATCCCCGCCTGGCCGTGTATCCGGGCACCTTCGATCCGATCACCAACGGCCATGCCGACCTGGTGGCGCGCGCCGCGCCACTGTTCGAGCGCGTGGTGGTGGCGGTGGCCGAAAGCTCCAGCAAGGGGCCGGGTTTCAGCCTCAACGAGCGCATCGCGCTGGCGCGCCTCGCCTTGGCCGATCTGCGGAATGTGGAGGTGCGCGGCTTCGACAGCCTGCTCGCCGACTTCGTGGCCGAGATCGGCGCGGGCGTGATCATCCGCGGCCTGCGCGCGGTGTCGGATTTCGAATACGAATTCCAGCTGGCCAGCATGAACCGGCATCTGATCCCGCAGACGGAGACGCTGTTTCTCACGCCGGCGGAACAATACAGTTTCATTTCCTCGTCGCTGGTGCGCGAGATCGGCCGTCTCGGCGGCGATATCTCCGGTTTCGTGCATCCGGCGGTGCAACAGGCCATGCGTCAGCGCTGGCACAAGGGCCGCAACGGCGGCCTCCCCAAGCAACCCGAAACAGAAGGTGACCATCATGCGTAAGTTCGTCCTCATCGCCGCCATCGCGCTGGCCGCCGGCCTCGTCCTGGGCGGCTGCTCGCAGGGCTCGGACCAGGATCAGCAGGCCTCGCAGCAGGCCAAGGCGATCACCAGGCCGACCAGCATCACCGACGCCAAGGGCTGGAACGCCTACCTCGGCCAGCTGGTGCAGAAGAACCTGCAGGGCATGGCCGCCCAGCAGCCGTATGCCTACCTGGTGACCCCGGGCCAGACCGACGACGACAAGGCGCAGAACGACCGCCAGCTGCAGAACGTGCAGGATGCGGTGGCGCGCGGCGTGCTGCCGGGCAACCTGATGGCCTTCGCCGGCCCGGTTTCGGCGACCACCGCCGACCTGGTCGTGGCCGCGTTCAAGGACGCCAAGCCCGGCACGTTCAAGGACGTGATCGTGGTGTTCATCGGCGACAAGGCCGACGAGCAGCGCGTCGCCGGTGTGGTCAACCCCACCGGTGCCACGTTCCGCTTCGTGCAGATGTGATCGAAGGGCGCGGCGGGCGACGAGGGCGCAAGTCCCCCGTTCCCCGCCGCGCCGCGTGAACCGATGTCCCTCAAGATCCTCGATACCTGCGTCAACTGCGACGTCTGCGAACCGGTCTGCCCGAACAAGGCGATCTCGCTGGGTGAGGAGTACTACGTGATCGATCCCGCCCTGTGCACCGAATGCGTGGGCCACCACGACGAGCCGCAGTGCGTGGAGGTGTGTCCGGTCGAGTGCATCATCGTCGACCCCGAGCGCACCGAGTCGCACGAGTCGCTCGAACTCAAGTACCAGCACTTGATGGCCAAGGAGCCTGCCGCATGAACTTCTCCCTGCACGGCCGCGCGCTGCTGCTGGCCCTGTTGTTGACGAGCGGCGCGGCCTTCGCCGCCGACGGCGCTCCCGAGACCACGCCGGCGGCCACGACGTCCGCACAGCCGGTTCAGCGCCCCGGCCACGCCGGCATCGCCAGCGCGAACTTCCTTGCCACCAACGCCGGCTTCGAGGTGCTCGCCAAGGGCGGCAACGCGTTCGACGCGGCGGTGGCGGTGGCCTCCACGCTGTCGGTGGTGGAACCGGAAAGCTCGGGCATCGGCGGCGGCTTCATGGCCACGCTGCACATCGCCAAGGGCAACCGCAACGTGTTCATCGACGCGCGCGAAACGGCGCCGATGGCGGTGAACCCGCAGGATTACCTCAACCCCGACGGCACGCCGAACCGCGACACCGCGCTGAAGGGGCCGCTTTCCGCCGGCATCCCCGGCGAACCGGCCGGGCTGGCGCTGCTGGCGAAGCGCTACGGCAGGCTGCCGCTGAGCGTGTCGCTGGCGCCGGCGATCCGCATCGCCCGCGACGGCTTCAAGCCCGATCCGCGCCTGCTGGCTTCGATCAAGGGCGAGCAGAAGGACCTCGAGCGCTGGCCCGCCTCCGCGGCCAAGTTCCTGCCCGGCGGCCAGCCGCCGGTGGCGGGCGAGGTCTGGCGCGATCCGGACCAGGCGCGCACCTGGGAACTGATCGCCGCGAAGGGCGACGCCGGCTTCTACCACGGTGAAGTGGCGCAGAAGCTGGTGGACGCGGTGCGTGCCGCCGGCGGCAACTGGACGCTGCAGGACCTGGCGAACTACCGCGCCAAGGAACGCACGCCGATCACCGTCGACTACCAGGGCTACCGGATCGTCACCGCGCCGCCGCCGTCCTCCGGCGGCGTGGCGATCGCCGAGATCCTCAACATCCTGCGCGGCTACGATCTCGCGAAGATGGACCCGGCGCATCGCGTGCACATCATCGTCGAGGCGATGCGCCGCGCGTTCCGCGACCACAACGACTACCTCGGCGATCCCGACTTCGTGAAGATGCCGCTGGACATGCTGCTGTCGCCGTTCTACGCCGACGGCCTGCGCCAGAGCATCCTGCCCGACCAGGCCACGCCCTCGTCCATGCTGCCGCACGGGCCGGCGCACGATCCGGGCATGCACACCACGCATTTCTCGATCATCGACAAGGACGGCAACATGGTGGGGATCACCTCCACCGTGAACTACATCCTCGGCTCCACCTTCGTCGCCAAGGGCACCGGCGTGCTGCTCAACGACGAGATGGACGACTTCGCGCTGGTGCCGAACAAGCCCAACGTCTACGGCCTGCTCGGCAGCAAGGCGAACGCGCCGGTGGGCGGCAAGCGCATGCTGTCCTCGATGTCGCCCAGCATCGTGATCGGCAAGGACCGCAGCGCGGTGATCGGCTCGCCCGGCGGCTCCACCATCATCACCCAGGTGCTGGAAGGCATCCTGCACTTCGTCGACGGCCAGAGCGCGCGGCAGATCGTGGCCGACAAGCGCTACCACCACCAGTTCCTGCCCGACCAGGTGTACGTCGAGGACGGCGTGTTCGACGCCGCCACCAGCGATGCGCTCCGGAAGATGGGCTACACGCTGAAGCCGCGCGAAGCCTGGGGCTTCATGAACGTGGTCACCTGGGACCACAGGACCAACACGCTCGACGCCGCCAGCGATCCGCGCCGGCCGTCGGGGCTGGGCAAGGTGGAGTGATTTTTCGTCATTCCGGCGAAGGCCGGAGGCGCTTCACAACGGCGCAGCTGGTCATCCAGCAGTCACATCGTCTGGATGAGCGGGCCGTCGCTGGATGACCAGCCTGCGGCTGCTGAAAAGCTTTAGGCGGGATGACGTGCAAGGCTGGCGCGAAGTGGCGTTCGGACTCGAGGTGTTTGACGTGGAACTCTATTCGCTCCTCGGCAATTCGCAGAAGCTGGATGGCGGTGCGATGTTCGGTAACGCGCCGAAGGCGATGTGGTCGCGCTGGATCGCGCCGGACGAGCAGAACCGCATCCCGCTGGCCTGCCGCTGTCTGCTGGTGAAGGGGCTCGCGGTCAATGGCGTGCCCGGATGCAACGTGCTGTTCGAGACCGGCATCGGCGCATTCTTCGAGCCGGCGCTGCGCGAACGCTACGGCGTGGTGGAGGATCGCCACGTGCTGCTGGATTCGCTGGCCGCGGCAGGGCTGGCACATGAGGACATCCACGCCGTGGTGCTGTCGCACCTGCACTTCGACCATGCCGGCGGCCTGCTGGCGGCATGGCAGGAAGGCCAGCCGCCGCAGCTGCTGTTCCCCAACGCCACCTATGTCGTGGGCGCGGCGCACTGGCAGCGCGCGTCGAAGCCGCATCCGCGCGACCGCGCCTCGTTCATCCCGGGATTGCAGCAGCTGCTGGCGGACAGCGGCCGGCTGGAACTGGTCGAGGGTGAGCATGCGAAGGCGCTGGGCGCGGCGGTGCGCTTCAGTTATTCGGACGGTCACACGCCGGGCCTGATGCTGGGCGAGGTGGGTGGCTTGGTGTTCTGCGCCGACCTGATTCCCGGTCGTGCCTGGGTGCACCTGCCGATCACCATGGGCTACGACCGCTACCCCGAGAAGCTGATCGACGAGAAGCGCGCCTTCCTTGACGACAAGCTGACGCGCGGCGTGCGACTGTTCTTCACCCACGACCACGCCTGCGCCGCGGCGCGCGTGCAGCGCGATGAGCGTGGCCGCTACGGCTGCGCGGACGAGCTGCCTGAACTGCACGGGAGCCCCGGCTGATGTCCGTCGGCCGCATCACCGCCTTGCACGGGCCGCCGGCCATCGCGGTCGGTCTGGCATCGCTGGTACTGGGCATCGTGCTGGCGGCGTTGACCGAACACAGCGTGTGGGATTACCGGCTCGCGCTGCAACTGCATGGCGGCGGGGTGATCGACCTCGGCCACGCCATGGAGCCGCAGGATGGCCTGCAGGGCCGCATGGTACGCATCAGCGGCACGCCTCGGGTGGTGGAGTCACCCTACGATCCCGACTTCAACCAGCAGGCGGCCACGCCGGTGCTGGAACGCCACGTGCGGATGTTCCAGTGGCGTGAACTGCGTCTCGGCAGCAACACGACCTACGAACTGGACTGGGCGGACACGCCGCAGGATTCCAGTCGTTTCGCACAACCGAAGGGCCACGCCAATCCGGGGCCGTTTCCGATCGCCAGCAAGCGCTTCGACGCCGGCAGCGTGGAACTGGGCGGCTACAAGCTGGATGCCGCGCTGGTGCACGCCCTGCCGGACCGCGAGCCCGTCGCGCCCGTCATGAAGGCATTGCCGGCGAACCTCGCAGCCAGTTTTTCCCTGCAGGACGGTGCGCTGGTGACCAGCGCCAACCCGGGCAATCCGCGCCTCGGTGACCTGCAGGTGAGCTGGAGCGCGGTGCCGCTGCAGGAAGTGACGATGATCGCGCGTGTCGACGGCGACCATCTCGTGGCGGTGCCGAACGCGGTCGACGGCGACGGTTACGAAGTGAACGTGGGCGACAGCACGCTTCTGGACATGCGTCCCGACATGGCAGCGCAACCGGTGCTGGTCTGGCCGCGGCGCATCCTTGCCGTGCTTCTGGCGACCCTGGGCATGGGCCTGCTGTTGCGGCGGAAGGGTGCGATGCGCATTGATCCTAGAGTGGCGCTGGGTGGCGGCCTGCTCGTGGTGGGCGTGTTTGCGGCCATGCCGTGGCTGGGCAGCAGTACCGCAGCCGCCACCGCCTGGGTCGTCGTCGCGCTGGCCGGTGTGGCGTTGCTGGTGTGGCATCGTCGTGCATCGCGTCCACGCCCACACTCACGCCACTGAACCGCTGATCGCCATCGGCGAAATGCCAGGATCGTGCCCGTGGCGGACCCGCTACGGCGGCGATGCTTTGCATCCGCTTCCACGGAGACGCACCATGTCCTTGCGTTTGCTGATCGGCGCCGCCCTGGTGCTGGGCCTGGTCCTGCCGGTTGCCCGCGCGGCGCCGCCCTTGCACGACATCGATCACAACCAGTGGAACGCGCCGCAAAAACCGTTCCGCATCTACGGCAACACCTGGTATGTCGGGCCGCATGGCCTGTCCTCGATCCTGGTGGATACCGGACAGGGCCTGGCGCTGTTCGACGGCGACCTGCCCGAGTCCGCGGTGCAGATCGAGGCGCACGTCCGCGAACTCGGTTTCCGCGTGCGCGACGTGAAGTGGATCCTCAACTCGCACGCCCACAGCGACCATGCCGGCGGCATCGTCGCGTTGCAGGCCGCGAGCGGCGCACAGGTGCTGGCGAGCGCTGCCGGCAAGCGCGAACTGGAACTGGGCGGCGCCGACCGCAGCGATCCGCAATACGGCTCGGCGCCCCGATACACGCCCTTGGAGAACGTGCACGTGGTGCGCGACGGCGAAATCCTGCGACTCGGCCATGTGGCCGTCACCGCGCACTACACGCCCGGCCATACGCCGGGCAGCACCTCGTGGACCTGGGAATCCTGCGCAGGCGGGCGCTGCCTGCACATGGCCTACGTCGACAGCCTCAGCGCGATCAGCGCAGACAGCTACCGCTTCACCGACCACCCCGGCTACGTGGCCGCCTTCCGCGGGACCTTCGCCATCGTGGCCGCCTTGCCCTGCGACATCCTGCTGACTCCGCATCCCGGCGCCAGCGGATTCTGGGAGAAAGTCGCGCGGCGCAAATCGCCGACGGACGTGGCGCCGCTGGTCGACCCGCAAGCCTGTCGCGACTACGCCGCCGGCGCGGCGAAGAACCTGGATGCGCGCCTGGCGGAAGAGCAGGCACCGCAGCGGTGATTCCAGCAGGGCGGCGCCGCGCCGCATGGCATGCCGGCGGGCGATGCCGCGGATTTCCGCGGCCCGCTCAACGCACGGATGCGTGTTCCAGCAACCACAGGCCCGCGAACAGCTTGGGATCGATCGAATACCCCTCGGCGGCACGCGCGAACAGCCAGCCGCCTGCCTCGCCGCGCGGCACTTCGTGCACCACGATGTTCTCACTGGCGTCGCCCCCGCCGGCGCCCACCTTCACCAGGTCGAACGCGCGCACGTAGGCGATCATCTCGGTGCTCATGCCCGCCGAGGACGGCCCCTGGTGCAGGAAGGCCACGCGTCCGCAGCGCCAGCCGGTTTCCTCTTCCAGCTCGCGCCGCGCGGCCAGCAGCATGCCCTCGTCCTCCTGCCCGGCGAGGTCGCCGATCAGGCCGGCCGGCATCTCGATGGTGCGGGCCTGGATCGCCACGCGGTACTGCTCCACGAACAGCACGCGGTCGTCCGGCGTCACCGCGATCACGATCGCCGCGCCACCGGGGTTGTTGCGCCCGGCATACTCCCAGCGCCCGCGCCGGCGCAGGCTCAGCCAGCGGCCCTGGTAAAGGGTTTCCTCCGGCGTGTCGGCGTCGGCGGGCGCGAGGTGGTCGCGGGGGTTCATCAGAACGTGCGCTGCACCGAGTAGTCCGCCAGCGTCGCCAGCGCATCGCGGTACGGCGAGGCGGGCAGGACGGACAGGGCCTGGTGTGCGGCGGCGGCGTGCGCTTCGGCGCGCGCCCGGGTGCGCTCCAGCGCGCCCGAGTCGCGGATCGCGGCGACGATGCGGTCCAGCGAATCCAGCCCGCCGTGCTCGATGGCGTGGCGCAAGGAAGCGGCCTGTTCCGGCGTGGCCTTCTGCAGCGCGTAGATCAGCGGCAGGGTGGGCTTGCCTTCGGCGAGGTCGTCGCCGATGTTCTTGCCCAGCGTGTCGGCGTCGCTGGTGTAGTCCAGCAGGTCGTCGGCGATCTGGAAGGCGTAGCCCAGCTCCATGCCGTAGCGGCGCAGCGCGGCCACCTGTTCCGCGGGCAGGTCGCCGAGCAGGCCGCCCAGCTCGGTGGCGGCGGCGAACAGCACGGCGGTCTTGCGTTCGATCACCGCGAGGTAGGCGGCCTCGTCCACGTCGGCGTTGCCGATGTTGAGCAGCTGCAGCACCTCGCCCTCGGCGATGGTGTTGGTGGTGTCCGCGAGGATGCGCATGATGCGCATGTCGTCCAGTTCCACCATCAGCTGGAACGAGCGCGAGTAGAGGAAGTCGCCGACCAGCACGCTGGCGGCGTTGCCCCACAGCGCGTTCGCGGTCTCGCGGCCGCGGCGCAGGCCGGATTCGTCCACCACGTCATCGTGCAGCAGGGTGGAGGTGTGGATGAACTCGATCACCGCGGCCAGCTTCACGTGCTGCTCGCCGCGGTAGCCGGCCGCGCGCGCGGCCAGTGCATGCAGCATCGGCCGCAGCCGCTTGCCGCCGCCGGCGATGATGTGTTCGGCGATCTGGTTGATCAGCACCACGTCGGAGGCCAGCCGCGCGCGGATCAGCGCGTCGATGCGGCGCATGTCGGCGTCGGCGAGCGCGCGCACGGTGGCGAAGTCGGCGGGGCGGGGGGCGTCGGCGGGGATCGAGTTCATGGGCTGTCGCGGTCCGGATCGGATGATTATAGAGGGCGGCTCGCCGCGAACCAGCGTCCGACGGGCGATTGCAAGCTGCGCCGGGCGGCCCAATGATGGGGTGGCGGCTTGTCGTTGCTGCCGAGGGGCTGGTCCGATGGCTCACGAAATCATTGCGCTGATCGCCCAGTACGGTCTGCTGCTGGTGTTCCTGAACGTGCTGGCGACGCAGGCGGGCGCGCCGGTGCCGGCGGTGCCCACCCTGGTCGTGGCCGGCGCGCTGGCGGCGGCCGACCGCCTGCCGTTGGCCGGCATCGTGGCGGCGGCGCTGGCCGGCAGCCTGCTCGGCGACCTGGCCTGGTACCTGGCGGGGCGGCGCTATGGCGCGGGGGTGATGCGCACGCTCTGCCGCATCTCGCTGTCGCCGGATTCCTGTGTGAAGCAGTCGGAACTGCGCTTCCAGCGCTGGCGCGGCCGGGTGCTGCTGGTCGCCAAGTTCGTGCCGGGGCTGTCGATGCTGGCGCCGCCGCTGGTCGGCGCGATGGGCCTGCCGCCGCGGAACTTCGTGCTGCTCGACGGCCTGGGCGCGCTGCTCTGGGCGGGCGTGGCGATCGCGCTCGGCTACGCCTTCGCGGGCGAAGTCGACCACGTGCTGGATGCCGTCGCCAATGCCGGCACGCTGGCGGTCGAGGTGGTGACCGCGCTGTTTGTGGCCTATGTGCTCGCCAGGTGGTGGCGGCGCGAACGCCTGCTGCGTTCGCTGCGGATGGCCCGCATCGAGGTCGAGGAGCTCGCTCGTGCGATCGCGGCGGGTCGCGCGCCCGTGGTGATCGACGTGCGTTCGGCGGTGGCCCGGCAGCTGGACGACCGGATCATTCCCGACGCCCTGCTCACCGATGTCGAGGGCATCGCGCAGGCTGTCGTCGCGATCCCTCCCGATCGCGAGCTGGTGGTGTATTGCAACTGCCCGAACGAGGTCTCCGCCGCCCACGCGGCGCGGGTACTGATGGCGCGCGGCTACCGCCGTGTGCGGCCGCTGCGGGGTGGGCTGGATGCCTGGGATGCGGCCGGTTACGCGTTGCAGCGGCTGGCACCGGCGCAGGTGGCTGGCGTGGACGGCCCCGCGACTACGGTGGTCTGAACGCGCAATTCCCGCCGGCGGAAAATTTACGCGTTCTATACGCGCCAGCCGCGGATCGCTATCCCTTTCATATGCCGCACTGCCTACAGTGCGCGGCGTCGTTTCCATGAGTCGACGCCGATGGATTTTCTCTACCTGCTGTTCCTGTTCGTGCTGGGCGCGGCGGTGCTCGGCTTCCTGCTGGTCTGCGACCGGCTGGGTCCGCGCAGGTAACGCGCGCCATCCGTCCCGAACCTGACTCGCATCGCGGGAGTGTCTGCATGCATTTCGCCTACGCCATCGCCGCCGTCATCGCGGTGCTGCTGATCGCCTACCTGTGCGTGGCCCTGCTCAAGCCGGAGTGGTTTGAATGACCGCCAACGATTTCATCCAGGTCGGCCTGTACCCGGTCGTCCTGCTGTTGCTGCTCAAGCCGATGGGCAGCTACATGACACGGGTTTTCGCCGAGGCGCCGAACCGCGTGACGCGCGTCGGCGGCGGCATCGAGCGCCTGCTGTACCGCCTCTGCGGCATCCGCAGCGAGGAGGACATGGGCTGGAAGCGCTACGCGCTGGCCATGCTGCTGTTCAACGTGCTCGGCCTGCTGCTCGTGTACCTGCTGCAGCGGGTGCAGCAGTGGCTGCCGCTGAACCCGCAGCACTTCGGCAACGTGGCGCCGGATTCGGCGATTGACACCGCGATCAGCTTCGCCACCAACACGAACTGGCAGGGCTACGGCGGCGAGTCGACGATGAGCTACCTGACCCAGATGCTGGGGCTGGCGGTGCAGAACTTCCTGTCGGCGGCGACCGGCATCGCGGTGCTGGTGGCAGTGGCGCGCGGCTTCACCCGGCGCAGTTCGAAAGCGCTGGGCAACTTCTGGGTCGACCTGACCCGCGCCACGCTGTACGTGCTGCTGCCGCTGTCGCTGGTGGTCGCGCTGCTGCTGGCCTCGCAGGGCGTGGTGCAGAACCTCAAGCCCTATGTGGACGTGCCGGTGGTGCAGGCCAGCACGTACGCACAGCCGGTGACCGATGCGGCGGGCAATCCCGTCAAGGATGCTTCCGGCAACCCCGAGACCCGGCCCGCACCGCTCACCTCCCAGACCCTGCCGATGGGGCCGGCGGCTTCGCAGGTGGCGATCAAGATGCTAGGCACCAACGGCGGCGGCTTCTTCAACGCGAACTCGGCGCATCCGTACGAGAACCCCACGCCACTGTCGAACTTCATCGAGATGCTGGCGATCTTCCTGATCCCCGGCGGGCTGTGCGTGATGTTCGGCCGGATGGTCGGTGACCGGCGGCAGGGCTGGGCGATCCTCGCCGCGATGCTGCTGATCTTCGTCCCGCTGACGGTGGGCCTGGTCGCCGCCGAGCAGGCCGGCAACCCGGCACTGCATGGCCTGGTGGCGCGGCACGTGGTGGAGCAGCACGCCTCCGCGCTGCAGGCCGGCGGCAACATGGAGGGCAAGGAGACCCGCTTCGGCATCGCCGCCAGCGGCCTGTTCGCCGCGATCACCACGGCGGCCTCGTGCGGCGCGGTGAACGCGATGCACGATTCGCTCACGCCGCTGGGCGGCCTGATCCCGCTGTGGCTGATGCAGCTGGGCGAGGTGATCTTCGGCGGCGTCGGTTCGGGCCTGTACGGCATGCTCGCCTTCGCCGTGGTGGCGGTATTCATCGCCGGCCTCATGGTCGGAAGGACGCCCGAGTACCTGGGCAAGAAGATCGAGGCCTACGAGATGAAGATGGCCAGCCTCGCGGTGCTGCTGCCCTGCGCGCTGGTGGTGATCTGCACGGCGATCGCGGTGATGACGCCGGCGGGCGTGGCGGCTATCGCCAATCCCGGCGCACATGGTTTCAGCGAGATCCTCTACGCGGTCAGCTCGGCCTCGAACAACAACGGCAGCGCCTTCGCCGGCCTCTCCGCGAACACGCCGTTCTGGAACGTGCTGCTGGGCGTGTGCATGTTCCTGGCGCGCTACCCGCTGGCGATCGCGATGCTGGCGATGGCCGGGGCGCTGGCCGCCAAGCGGCACGTGCCCGAATCCGCCGGCACCCTGCCCACGCATACGCCGCTGTTCGTCGCGCTGCTGGCCTGCGTGGTGATCGTGGTGGGTGCGCTGACCTTCCTGCCGGCGCTGGCGCTCGGCCCGATCGCCGAATACTTGATGTCTGCCACGGGGCACTGATCCATGACTTCGACGACTCATGCCGTCCGCGCGGACTCCATCCAGAATTTCGACCGCGAACTGGTCCTCCATGCCGTCGCGGATTCGTTCCGCAAACTGTCGCCGCGGCTGCAGTTCAGGAACCCGGTGATGTTCGTGGTGTTCGTGTGCAGCGTGCTGACCACGCTGCTGTGGGTGCAGGCGCTCGCCGGCCACGGCGAGGCGCCCACCGGCTTCATCTTCTGGGTCGGCGCGTGGCTATGGTTCACCCTGCTGTTCGCCAATTTCGCCGAGGCGCTGGCGGAAGGGCGCGGCAAGGCGCAGGCCGCCGCGCTGCGCAGCTCGCGCAAGGACGTGGTCGCGAAGAAGCTGGCCGGCCCCGAGCGCGAGGCGGTGGTCACCGTCGTCTCCTCCGCCGACCTGCGCAGCGGCCACCACGTGCTGGTCGAGGCCGGCGAGCAGATCCCCGGCGACGGCGAGGTGGTGATCGGCGCGGCCAGCGTGGACGAGAGCGCGATCACCGGCGAGTCCGCGCCGGTGATCCGCGAGTCCGGCGGCGACCGCAGCGCGGTCACCGGCGGCACCCGCGTGCTGTCGGACTGGCTGGTGGTGCGCATCACCAGCGACCCGGGCGAGAGCTTCCTCGACCGCATGATCGCGATGGTGGAAGGCGCCTCGCGGCGCAAGACGCCGAACGAGATCGCGCTGACCATCCTGCTGGCGAAGTTCACCCTGATCTTCCTGCTCGCCTGCGCCACCCTGCTGCCGTATTCGATCTACAGCGTGCAGGCCGCGGGCGTCGGCCATCCGATCACGCTGACCGTGCTGGTGGCCCTGCTGGTCTGCCTGATCCCCACCACCATCGGCGCGCTGCTGTCGGCGATCGGCATCGCCGGCATGGACCGGATGATCCGCGCCAACGTGATCGCCACCTCCGGCCGCGCGGTGGAGGCGGCGGGCGACGTCGACGTGCTGCTGCTCGACAAGACCGGCACGATCACCCTGGGCAACCGCCAGGCGGTTGCCTTCCATCCGGCGCCGGGCATCGAGGAAAGTGCACTCGCCGATGCCGCCCAGCTCGCCTCGCTGGCCGACGAGACGCCCGAGGGCCGCAGCGTGGTGGTGCTGGCCAAGCAGCGTTTCGGCCTGCGCGAACGCCAGCTGGAGGAAGGCCATGCGGTGTTCGTGCTGTTCACCGCGCAGACCCGCATGAGCGGCGTGGACGTGGACGGCCGCGCGATCCGCAAGGGCGCGCTCGACGCGGTGGAGAAATACCTGGAATCGATCGGCAGCCACCTGCCGGCGCGCGTGAAGCAGATGGCCGAGGAGATCGCCCGCCGCGGCGCCACGCCGCTGATCGTCGCCGAGGGCAACACCGCGCTGGGCGTGATCGAGCTGAAGGACATCGTCAAGGGCGGCATCAAGGAGCGCTTCGCCGAGATGCGCCGGATGGGCATCAAGACCGTGATGATCACCGGCGACAACCCGCTCACGGCCGCCGCCATCGCGGCGGAGGCCGGCGTGGACGACTTCCTCGCCGAGGCCACGCCGGAAGCCAAGCTCAAGCTGATCCGCGGCATCCAGGCCGAGAACCGCCTGGTCGCGATGTGTGGCGACGGCACCAACGACGCGCCGGCGCTGGCCCAGGCCGACGTGGCGGTGGCGATGAACACCGGCACCCAGGCGGCCAAGGAAGCCGGCAACATGGTCGACCTGGATTCCAACCCGACCAAGCTGATCGAGGTGGTGGAGATCGGCAAGCAGATGCTGATCACCCGCGGCGCGCTGACCACGTTCTCGATCGCCAACGACATCGCCAAGTACTTCGCGATCATCCCGGCCGCGTTCGCCACCACCTACCCGGCGCTCAACGCGCTCAACGTGATGCACCTGGCCACGCCGCGCAGCGCGATCCTGTCGGCGGTGATCTTCAACGCGCTGATCATCATCTTCCTGATCCCGCTGGCGCTGAAGGGCGTGAAGTACCGCGCGCTGGGCGCCGGTGCGCTGCTGCGGCGCAACCTGCTGGTCTACGGCCTCGGCGGCGTCATCGTGCCGTTCATCGGCATCAAGCTGATCGACCTGCTGCTGGTCCTGTGCGGACTGGCCTGAGAGGAGTTTCCGGCATGCAAACGCTCAAGCTCTCGCTTTCATGGCCCAACGACACGCATCCGGACATGGAGCTGCGCGTGTCGACCAACGAAACCCTGTGCGACGTGGTGGTCACGTTGCCCTCGGCGCGTGCTGGCATATCCCGTGCATCGTCGGATGAGCCATCGAGTGCCGAAGACCATGCCTTCGGCGGCTACGCCGGCATCTGACCCACATGAACTCACCAGAGGGCAGCATGTTCAACATACGAATGCACTGCTTTGTTGCAATGCTGGGGCTGGTTGCGGAGTTCGGCACGATGCCGGTGCTCGCGGACGACACGCCGGCCACCACCGTCACCGGCAACGTGGAGCTCGCCTCCGACTACGTCTTCCGCGGCCTCACCCAGAGTTGGGGCAAGCCCGCGGTACAGGGCGGCGCCGATCTCGCCACCGCCAGCGGCTTCGCCGCGGGCAGCTGGATGTCCAGCGTCAGCGATCACAGTTATCCCGGCGGCTCGGTGGAATGGGACATCTACGCCAGCTACGGCCGTCCCATCAACGCCGACTGGTCGTGGCGCGCCGGCCTGTACGGCTACTTCTATCCCGGCGCCAATCTCGACCACGCCGGTCTGCCGGCGCGCTCGCTCGATACGGGCGAAGCGAACGTGGCGTTGAACTGGAAACTGTGGACGCTGAAATACAACTATGCGCTCACCGACTACTTCGGCGCGGATCGCGAGCAGGGCTATCGCGGCCATTCCCGGGGCACCAGCTATCTGATGCTGGAAGGCGCCATTCCGCTGGATCCACAGTGGAGTCTGACCCTGCATCTGGGCTACACCTCCTACAGCACCGGGCTGGCGGCAGCGAATGCCGATGGCGCGCGCGACCCCAGCTACGCCGATATCGGCGTGGGCGCCAAGTACGCGATCAACACGCACTGGACGGTGCTCGGCGTGGTCACCCACGCCACCAATGACCGCTTCTATCGCCATACCACCAGCTTCCAGAGCCCCGCCGACACGCTGGCCGTGGGCGGTACGCGCGGCCTGCTGATGCTGCAAGGGAGCTTCTAGGTTCTTCTTGCGATCGATCCGCGATCGCGAGTATCGAAAAGCGGCCATGCATGCCATGGCCGCACTTCCCAAAAACCCTGGCCACCACCATGCGCACACCCGCACTTGTCCGTCCCGCCCTGACCTTGCTGGTCCTGCTGACCGTGCTGACCGGCCTCGTCTATCCGCTCGTGGTCACCGGGCTGGCCCAGGCGATGTTCCCGCACCAGGCGAACGGCAGCCTGATGGAGCGCGACGGCAGGCCGAACGGCTCCAGCCTGATCGGACAGGAGTTCACCGCGCCGAAGTACTTCTGGGGACGGCCGTCGGCTACCGCGCCGCAGGCCTACAACGGCACCGCATCCGGAGGATCCAACCTCGGGCCGGCCAACCCGGCGCTGACCGGCGCGGTGGAACGGCGCATCGCCGCGCTGCAGGCGGCCGATCCCGGCAACCATGCGCCGATCCCGGTGGACCTGGTCACCGCCTCCGGCAGCGGGCTGGACCCTGAGATCTCGCCGGCGGCGGCGCAGTACCAGCTGGCGCGGGTGGCCCGGGCGCGCGGCCTGCCACCCGCCGAAGTGCGGGCGCTGGTGGCGCGCTGCACGCGCGGCCGCCAGTTCGGCGTGCTGGGCGAGCCCCGGGTGAACGTGCTCGAGCTCAACCTGGCGCTGGACGCGCTGGCGGTGCGCTGAGTTGGAGCTAACGTAAGCGCATGACCGATGCCGCCCGCGATGCCCGTGCCGATGCCTTGCTCGATGCCGTCAGCGACGGGCGGCAGCGGCGGCTGAAGATCTTCCTCGGCGCCGCACCGGGCGTGGGCAAGACCTGGGCGATGCTGTCGGCCGCGCGCGAGCTGAAGAAGCAGGGCGTGGACGTGGTGGCGGGGTTGGTGGAAACCCACGGCCGGGTGGAGACGGCGGCGCTGCTGGAGGGGTTGGAAGTGCTGCCGCGGCGGCGCGTGGAGTACCGCGGCCGCGAGTTCGAGGAATTCGACCTCGACGCCGCGCTGGCACGCAAGCCGGCCGTGCTGCTGGTGGACGAGCTGGCGCACGCCAATCTCCTCGGTGGCCGCCACGAGCGGCGCTGGCAGGACATTGCCGAGCTGCTCGACGCCGGCATCGAGGTCTACACCGCGCTCAACGTGCAGCACCTGGAGAGCCTCAACGACCAGGTGCGGCGCATCACCGGCGTCACCGTGCGCGAACGCGTGCCCGACGCCTTCCTCGACCGCGCGCGCGACATCGTGCTGGTGGACCTGCCGCCACGCGAGCTGATCCAGCGGTTGAAGCAGGGCAAGGTCTACGTGCCGGAAACCGCAGCGGCGGCGCTGGACGCGTTCTTCTCGCCCACCAACCTCGCCGCGCTGCGCGAGCTGTCGGTGGACACCGTGGCCGGCCACGTCGAGAGCGACCTGCGCGGCAGCATGCTGGCGCGCGGTGCGGCGATGCCGGTGCGTCGCCGCGTGCTGGCGGCGATCGACGGCCATGCGCAGAGCGAATACCTGGTGCGCGTGGCGCGGCGCATCGCCGAGCGGCGCGGCGCGCCATGGAGCGTGGTGTTCGTGGATACGGGGACGTCACTGGACGCCGCGCGGCGCGAGCGGCTGGAAAGCGCGTTGCGGATGGCGCGGCGGCTGGGCGGCGACGCGGCCGTGCTGCGCGGCCAGACCATCGCCGACGGACTGCTGGCGTACGCCGACCGCGAGGGCGCCGGCCAGATCATCCTCGGCCGCACCCGCGAGCGCCTGTTCGCGCGCATGGTGGGCCGCTCGCTGACCCAGCAGTTGCTGCGGCGCGGCGCGCACCTGGAGCTCACCATCATCGCCACCCCGGTAGAGCGGGCGGCCTCGCGCCGGCGCCTGCGGCTGGGGCTGCCTGGCGGCCTCGGCCGGCGCGGCGAATACGCCTATGCCACGCTGGCCACGCTGGGTGCGCTGCTGCTGGCTTTCATTGGCGAGCGCTATCTGTCGGTGGCCAACCTGTCGCTGATCTTCCTCACCGCAGTGCTGGTGGTGGCGGTGCGCACGCGCATGGCGGTGGCCGTCTTCGCCGCCATCCTGTGCTTCGTCTGCTACAACTTCTTCTTCGCCCCGCCGGTCTATTCGCTGGAGATCTCCAGTCCCGACGACGTGCTGGCGGTATGCCTGTTCCTGCTCGCCGCGCTGGTGTGCAGCCGGCTGGCCACCCGGCTGGCGCAGCAGGTGGAGTCGCTGCGCGCCGCGCACGTGCAGGCACGCGCGCTGCTGCTGCTGGGCCAGCGGCTGGCCGCGAGCACCGATGCCGCCGGCATCCGCGCGGTGGGCGTCGCGGCGCTGGCGCAGGCATTGCCCTGCGAGGCCGCGTTGCTGGCGCGCGATGCCGCCGGCGCATTGCAGCCGACGGCGGCGGAGCCGCACGACCTGCAGCTGCTGCCGCAGGACCTGGCTGCTGCCGACTGGTGCGAGCGTCACGCCGCGCCGGCTGGTCGCTACACCGACACCTTGAACGCCGCACCCTGCTGGCTGTTGCCGCTGGGCAGCGAGGAGCAGCGCCTGGGCGTGGCCGCGCTGCGTTTTCCACCCGATGCGGGCGAACCCGACCCGGATCGCCGCAGCCTGGCGCTGGCGATGGTGCAGGACATCGGCCAGGCGCTGGCCCGCGCCCGGCTGGCCGAGGAACTGGAGGGCGCGCGCGTGCAGGGCGAAACGGAGCGCCTGCGCAGCGCGCTGCTCTCCTCGGTGTCGCACGACCTGCGTTCGCCGCTGTCCTCGATGATCGGCGCGGCCGGCACCCTGATCGACTACGAGGACAGGCTGCCGTCGGACGAGCGCCGCGAACTGCTGGAGGCGATCCTGGGCGAAGGCCAGCGGCTGGATCGCTACATCCAGAACCTGCTGGACATGACCCGGCTCGGCCACGGCACGCTCAAGCTCAACCGCGACTGGGTGGACGTGGCCGAGATCGTGGCCGCCGCGGTGACCCGGTTGCGCAAGCTGTTCCCCGCGGTGCGGGTGGATACCGCGCTGCCGCACGACACCATACTGCTCTACGTGCACCCCGCGCTGATCGAGCAGGCGCTGTTCAACATCCTGGAGAATGCCGCACGCTTCTCGCCGCCGGAGCAGCCGGTGACGGTGGCCGCCCGCGGCGACGGCGAGCACCTGCTGCTGGAAGTGGGCGACCGCGGTCCCGGCATCCCCGAGGAGGAGCGCGCGCGCATCTTCGACATGTTCTATTCGGTGTCGCGCGGCGACCGCGCCGTGCAGGGCACGGGACTGGGGCTGGCGATCTGCCGCGGCATGATCGGCGCGCATGGTGGCAGCGTGGAGGCCTTGCCGCGCGAAGGCGGCGGCACCACCATCCGCATCACCCTGTCGCTGCCCGAAGCGCCCGCAAGCCCTGCATGAACACTTCTCCCCGTGTGCTGGTGATCGACGACGAGGCGCAGATCCGCCGCTTCCTCGACATCGGCCTGCGCGCCGAGGGCTACCAGGTGCTGCTTGCGGCCAGTGCCGCCGAAGGGCTGGCACTGGCCGCCACCGGCAGCCCGGACCTGGTGATCCTCGACCTCGGCCTGCCCGACCGCGACGGCCACCAGGTCCTGGCCGAGCTGCGCCAGTGGAGCCGGGTGCCGGTGCTGATGCTGTCGGTGCGTGATGCCGAGGCCGAAAAGGTGCGCGCGCTGGACGCCGGCGCCAACGATTACGTGACCAAGCCCTTCGGCATCCAGGAGCTGATGGCGCGACTGCGCGCGCTGCTGCGCCAGCGCCCGCCCGGCGAGCCCGAGGCGCCGCCGCGCTGGGACGACGGCCGGCTCAGCGTGGACCTGCTGCGCCGCGAAGTGCGGCTGGACGGCGCCGAGCTGGCGCTGACCCGCAAGGAGTACGCCGTGCTGGCGCTGCTGCTGCGCCACGCCGGCCGCGTGGTCACCCAGCCGCAACTGCTGCGCGAGGTGTGGGGCCCCAGCCACGTGGGCGACAGCCAGTACCTGCGCATCGTGATCGGCAAGCTGCGCCAGAAGCTGGGCGACGACCCGGCACAGCCGCGCTGGCTGAAGACCGAGCCGGGCGTGGGCTACCGCTTCCTCGGTTGAGTGCGATCAGGTCTTCATGCCCGCTGGCGCCGCGGCGGCGAAAGCTTCCGCGCCGCGGCATCGATCGCGTCCAGGCATTCTCCGAACAGCTGCATCGCCTCGCGCAACTGCACCCTGGACAGGCCGCAGTAGCCGAGGATGAGGCCGGGCACGGCCGGCGGCTGCCGGTAGTGCGGCGCGATGGAGTACAGGCCCAGCCCACGGTCGTGCGCATCGGCGATCAGCGCGTCGACCTGCGCGTGGCTGTAGTCGGGCAGCCAGACCACGATGTGCATGCCGGCATGCGTATCCGCGATCTGCACGCGCGCGCCGGCGTGCTGCTGCAGCCCGGCGAGCAGCTCCCGCCGCCGCGCGCCCAGCTCCCGCGTCATGTAGCGCAGGTGGCGCTCGAAGCCGCCGTCTTCCATGAAATGCGCGAGTGCGGCCTGCTGGATGACCGGGCTGCCGCGGTCGCACAGGTACTTGGCGTTGATGAAGTCGCCGCGCAGCA
This sequence comes from Rhodanobacter geophilus, assembly GCF_040812275.1. Classification (NCBI taxonomy): domain Bacteria; kingdom Pseudomonadati; phylum Pseudomonadota; class Gammaproteobacteria; order Lysobacterales; family Rhodanobacteraceae; genus Rhodanobacter; species Rhodanobacter geophilus. The sequence goes on from NZ_JBFOHL010000007.1 coordinate 35,970, forward strand.
CTTCCGGCAGCACCATGTAGCCCAGCCGCATGGCGCCGAACATCACCTTGGAGAAGGTGCCGACGTAGATCACCCGGTCATCGGCGTCGAGCGAGCGCAGGGCCGGCAGCGGCGGCGAGTCGTGGTGCAGCTCGCCATCGTAATCGTCCTCCACGATCCAGCAGTCCCCGGCCTGCGCGTAGCGCAGCAGCTCCTCCCGACGCGGCAGGGACAGCGGCGGGCCACTGGGAAACTGGTGGGAGGGAGTGACCATGACCAGGCGCGGCGCCTGTCGCGGCAAGGCGCCGCAGACCAGGCCCTCCCGGTCCGTCGGGATGGGCAGCAGGGACGCGCCATGAGCGCCGAACTGCTGCCAGGCGCCGAAATAGTGCGGCTCCTCGATCGCCACGGTATCGCCTTCGTCCAGCAGCACGCGCGATATCAGGGTGATCGCCTGCTGGGTGCCGCCGACGACCAGTATCCGGTCCGGCGAGGTCCGGATGCCCCGGCGCCGCGCAAGATAGTGGCATATCTGTTCGCGCAGGATCGGCAACCCCTGGTGGCTGGTGTATTCGAGCTTGGTGCGTGTCGCGGCCCGGGCGAGTTCGCGTCCCCAGATGGCGCCCAGGGTGGGATTGACCTGCGAGCGTCCGTATTGCATGTCGAGGCGCCGGTCGTGATGCAGCCTGGCGATCGACCAGTCCGCCAGTTGCCGCGCACGCTTCGCGTAGTTCGAAGGCGGGGCGATGGATTTCGCTTGCGTGTGGCTGGGCGGCATGGGGTCGGTGCGTGACGCACTGACGTAGCTGCCGGAGCCAACGCGGCCAATGATGTAACCCTCGGCCCGCAACTGCTCGTAAGCGGTCAGCACCGTGATGCGCGAGAGCCCCAGCTCCTCGGCCAGCACGCGCGTGGGGGGCAGCCGGGCGCCGACCGCCAGCCGGCCATCCTGGATGGCCGACTTCATGGCTCGGGTCAGTTGGCTGTAATGGGGGCCATGGCCATCGAGTTCGAGAAACATGCGAGCTTCCTATTGGCTATATGAGCTTCCGTGGAATTGGTTATGTCGCCGACAAACGGCATCGGGTTTTGGTCATGCGCATTTGAACCACATTGGCTATGTAAAGGATGTAAATGTTTATTTAATGTACTGCGGTTGTGGAGATAAAGAGATGTCCCACTCGTCATGCGGCTGCGACATTGGCCGGCGTCGATCGGACCGGCTGCGACACTTGCAAGTTGCTGCGAAACGTACGCAAGAAAAGAATAATTACTGGAGGCATGGCTGATGCGCGCGAGGTTCTACCCGGACGAAGTGAGGACTGAAGCCGTCCGGTTGGTGGTCAAGCATCGACTGACCGTGGGTGAAGCGGCTTTGCAGCTCGGTCTGCGCAGCGAGGTCGTGCGGGTCTGGGTGCGCCGCTTTCGTTGCATGCGAGGCGCGGCCAGCGATGTCGATCAATTGCGCGCCAGATTGCAGAAGATTGCGATGGAGCGTGATGTCCTGGCCAATATCGCCACTCGACTTCTCGACAAGACCGGTTGAACGGCGGAATGGGATGCGGATGCCGGTCGAGGGCAGGCAGCGTGCAGGTAGCTGCTGTCGATACCTGAGTATTTCCTGAATTGCAGTTATTCGGCTGGCACGGAGCGGAAAGCGTCCACCAGTCATTAACTCGCAATGATTTTCCATCATTGGCCTTGGGCCAAGATCATTTCCATTGCAAACGCTGGGGAGTCCTGAATGAACATCGCAAAATTCCACGATGCGTCGTCGCGTGGTACGCGTCTGCGCCGCACGGCGCTGGCGCTGGCCATTGCCGCGAGTGCCGGCATGACGGGCCAGGTGCTGGCGCAGTCCACCACCAGCTCCATTTTCGGTACCGCGCCGGTTGCGGCTGGCGAGACCGTGCAGGTCGTCGGTGGCTCGGGCTTCAATCGCTCGGTGCCGGTCGACAGCACCGGGCACTACTCGATCACGGTGCCGGTGGGCACCTATACCGTGAACCTGCTGCAGAACGGCACCGTGGTGCAGTCGCAAGCCAACGTCACGCCGAACGTGGCGGGCGCGCAGGCAGTTAACTTCGCGGCTGGCGGCGCGAATGAGAAGGGCGCACAGACCCTGTCCACCGTGACGGTCACGGGCAGTGCCATGCCGGCGATCGACGTGACCTCGACCCGCGAGGCCACCGTCATCACGGCCGAGCAGCTCAAGCACCTGCCGCTGGCGCGCAGCGGCGAGGCGATCGCCTTGCTGGCCCCGGGCACGGTGGAAGGCGCGAGCATGCTGGGCGCGGGTCCGACGGGCAAGGCGGTGGTTTCCTTCGGCGGTGCGGACCCCTCGGAGAACGCGTACTACATCAACGGTTTCAACACCTCCGATCCGCTGGGCAACTTTGGCGGCATCACGCTTCCGTATGGTTCCATTTCGCAGCAGGAAACGCTGACCAGCGGCTATGGCGCCATGTATGGCCGTTCCGCGGGTGGCGTGATCAGCCAGATCGGCAAGAGCGGCAGCAACGACTGGCACTTCGGCGGCCAGGTGCTGTGGCAGCCGGACTGGGCCACGAGCGACGAGGACAACATCTACTGGTCGAACCCCAGGGCCAGCAACTACGGGCAGATCTACAACAACCAGAAGGGCGGCAACAGCCAGTGGGAGAAGGTCTACGACGCCTACATCAGCGGTCCGCTGATCAAGGACAAGCTGTTCTTCTTCATCTCGGCCGAGGGCGACAAGCATGAGCACACCGAGGTGCTCAATTCCACGGTAAATTCCGGCGGCTTCAACCAGATCGAGAATTTCCATATCAACGACCCCAAGCTTTACGCCAAGCTGGACTGGAACATCAACGACAACAACACCTTGTCGCTGACCGGCATCAAGAACACGCACTCCGTCTCGGGCTCGCTCTACAACTACGACTACAACACCCATCAGACGGGTGCTTTCAATAGCCTGGACCAGAGCATCAAGAATTCCTTCGGCATCTGGATCGCGAAGTACACCTCGTACATCACCGACAACCTCACCCTGAACGCGATGTACGGCAAGATGGACGGTACCTACTACACCGTGCAGCCGGCGTACGCTGGGTTCGATCCGTCCCTGCCGACGATCCTCAACCCGAACCTGGAGAACCCGGCCTACACCAACGGTTCTCCCATCAGCAACGAGAACATCAACGCGCAGATCAACAATCCCAAGCACACCTCCAGCGTGACGAACCTGCGCCTGGACCTGGATTGGAAGCTGGGCAACCACGACATCCTGTTCGGCATCGACAACGACACGAGCAACGACGTCGACGCGGGCAACGCGATGACCGGGCCGGGCTACGCGTGGGAATACAACACGGTCAAGGTGGGCCAGCCCGTCGTGGGCACCAATCCGGCGTCGCCGCCGTATGTGGGCCCGTCCGCGAGTCCTTACGTCGTCAACAAGTACGTCTTCATCACCCAGGCGTCGGTGCAGGTGAAGCAGCGCGCGCAGTACATCCAGGACAACTGGCAGGTGACCCCGAACCTGCTGTTGAACATCGGCCTGCGCAACGACCAGTTCACCAACTACAACCCGGACCACGTGGCCTATCTGCGCCTGACCAGCCCGCAGTGGTCGCCGCGCCTCGGCTTCAGCTGGGACGTGTTCGGTGATTCCTCCCTGAAGGTGTTCGGCAATGCCGGCCGCTACTACCTGGCCATGCCGGCCGGCGTGGCGCTGCGCGAAGCCTCCGGTTCGCTGTATACCAACGTGTACTACAACTACACCGGCATCGATGCCAACGGCATCCCGACCGGGCTGACCCCGCTGCCCTCGAATCCGTCCGGCCCGGTTTCGACCAACGACGAATACGGCCAGCCGCTGGATCCCAAGACGGTGGCCTCGGCCAACCTCAAGGCGGAATACCAGGACGAGTTCGTGCTGGGCATGCAGCAGCAGATCAGCCCGGCATGGGTGTATGGCGCGACGGCCATGTGGCGCACGCTGGGCCGCGTCATCGACGACGTCGACGACACGGGTGTCGAATGCCAGCAGCTGCTGGCGCAGAACCCGGGCGCGGCCTCGGCAATCGGCACCAATTGCGCCAACGTCACGCTCAACGGCAGCGTGCTGGTCAATCCGGGTTCGACCAATACTTTCCGGATCGCGGATGGCCATGGCGGCTACTACAGCTGGACGGTGTCGCCGGCACAATTCGGCTTCCCGAAGGTGACCCGCAAGTACGGCTCGCTGGAGCTGTACCTGGAGCACCCGTTCGACGGCAAGTGGTCCGGCAAGATCGACTACGTGTATTCGCACAGCTTCGGCACCACGGAAGGTCCGTCGCTGTCGAGCATCGGGCAGGGCGGCAACTCCGTGTCGGCCACCGAGCAGTGGGACTTCGGCTCGCTGATGCAGTACGCGAACGGCAGCCAGGCGAACGACCGGCGGCACGTGCTGAAGGCCTACGGCACCTACCAGATCGCGCCGGAATGGACGGTCAGCGGCATCTACACGATCGCCTCGGGCACCCCGAATTTCTGCCTTGGGTTCTACGGCCCGAACGAAGCCGATCCGACCGGTTATGCGACCGTGCAGAACGGCGCCTACCACTGGTGCGGCGGCGTGGCGACTCCCCCCGGCACCACCGGCCGCACGCCATGGACGCATCAGCTGAACCTCAGCGTCGAGTACCGGCCGTCGTGGGCGGACAAGAAGCTGGCGTTCACGGCCCAGGTGCACAACGTGTTCGACGAGCAGAAGTACACCCAGATCAATACCTTCTATGGGACCACGGGTACTCCGAATCCGATCTACCTGACGCCGTTCGCCCTGGAGGCGCCCCGTTACCTGCAGATGGGCGTGAGCTACGACTGGTAAGTCGCGGTATCGGGCGACGCAGCCGCTGTTGCGGTTGCGTCGCCCGCCCAGGTTGTTTTCCGGGAGAATGGGGTCGTCAGGTTGACGACCCCTTTTGCTTTGTCGCGGCGGCATTGCTGTCGAGGAGGCGGTCATGAAGAGCTGGGTGTGTCTGCTCGTCTGTGTGTTGATGTCGTTTTGCGTGCAGGCCGGCGGCGACGCCACGGCCCCGCCGGCGGGAGCGCCGGCGCCGGAGTTCGCCGGCATCGCGCAGTGGCTCAACTCGCCGCCACTGAGCATGGCCAGCCTGCGCGGCAAGGTGGTGCTGATCGATTTCTGGGCCTATTCCTGCATCAACTGCATCCGCGCGCTGCCGCACGTGGAACACCTGTACCAGGCCTACAAGGACAAGGGCCTGGTGGTGGTCGGCGTGCATACGCCGGAGTTCGATTTCGAGGCCGATCCGGCCAATGTGCAGGCCGCGATACAGCGTCTCGGCATCACCTATCCGGTGGCGATGGACAGCCATGCCGGCACCTGGAACGCCTGGCACAACCAGTTCTGGCCGGCCGAATACCTGGTCGACCGCGGTGGCCGGCTGGTCGGCCACCACTACGGCGAGGGCGCCTATGACCTCATGGAGAACGCCGTCCGCGCATTGCTGGACCTGGGGCCGCTGCCGGCGGGGGGCGTGGCGACAGGCAATGCCCCTGCCGCTGGCGATACCCCCGAACTGCACCTCGGCCGTGCGACGCAGTCCGGGCTGGACGCCGCCGAGGCCAGCGATGGCGGCAACGGCATGCACCGCTTCCATGCATCCGGCGGACCCGCAGCCAACCACTATGCCCTGGAGGGGCGCTGGGAGATCACCGACGAATACGCCAGGCTGGCCGGTTCGGAGGGCGACATCAGGCTGCGCTTCAAGGCCGCGAAAGTCTACGTGGTGGCCAGCGCCGTGCAGCCGGTCACGCTGCAGCTGACGGTCGACGGCAAGGCGCAGCCCGCCGTCACCGTGCAGGGCAGCCGGCTCTATACCTTGTACGACAGTGCGGCCGACGGCGAGCACGTGCTGTTGGTGCATGTCCCGCAGAAGGGGGTGCAGGTCTACAGCTTCACCTTCGGTTGAACGGGCGGTGCGGATGCGCTGGAAGGCGATGGTGTGGACGGGTGGCGGAGCCATCGGGACGGATCGCCGCCGGCGCATGAGCGGAACCGGGTTTCCAGCGCCCGTCCATGGGGCGCGGGTCCGGATGCCGGGGGCGAAGAGGCGCGAAAAGGTCGTCGGCCGGGGCCGGCGATCCGGTTTTCCTTCAAGACTCGAAGCGGCTGCGCAACGTCGCCAGCTGCGCGGCGTAATGCCCGGCCCGTGACGTGTCTGCCCGCAGGGGCTGGCGCACCTGTGCCGCGCTGGCCGTGCTGTGCACTTCGCGATGGGTGCGATGCGGGGCGAGGCAGGCCGGATCGAAGCCCAGCCCGCAGAAATCGAGCAGGCGCCGCACCTGCAGCTCGGTTTCCTTGAGCAGGGCTTCGTATGAAAAATCCAGGACGCGTGCCGGATGGCGTTCCAGCCAGTACCGGGTCAGTCGCTGGTAGTCCTTGCAGTGCGCGGCCATCTCGTCGAGGTCGTAGCTGAAATGCGCGCCGCCGCTGAACAGCTGCCGGTAGCAGGCAAAGCAGGTTTCGACGGGGTCGCGATGGCAGTTGACCACGCGCGCGCCGGGCAGCATGGCCAGTGCCGCACCCGTCAGCTGCCAGTTGGTCAGGCTCTTGTCGGTGAAGCGCGGCTTGCCCCGGCGCCAGTGGGCGGCGCGCACGAGATAGTCGCGGCCAAGGCGATCCCAGTCCTGCGGGCTGGCCGTCGCCACCCACCCCGGAAACGCCATGCCGCGCCGCCGGGATTCCTCGTCGATGATTTGCTCCAGGAGGTCGGTTTCGTTGGCGCCGTCGACATCGGGATGGGTGGCGAGGATCTGTTCGACAAGCGTGGAGCCGGAGCGCGGCAGGCTGGCGATCAGGATCACCTCCTGCCCCAGCGACGCATCCAGCGGTCGGGCCGGCGGATCGCGAAAGGACTCCATGAGCGCTGCAACATGCGCGTGCTCGCCGGCGGCGTCCCAGCGGACCTGCCGACGCTTGAGCGTGTTGGCTTCGCGGAGCGCCTCGAAGGCGGCGGCCTGGTCGCCTTGATCTTCCAGTGCCTTGAACAAGGCAAAACCCAGCAGGATGCGGGATTCGGCATCCAGCCCTGGTTTGCGCAGCGCCTGCTGCAGCCGGCGCACGTCCCCGGGGCCGAACGGTTCGGTTTTCAGGTTGGCCAATGCATGCCAGGCCGCAGCGTATTCGGGCTGGCGTTGCAGCACGTTGCGGTACTCGCGCGCCGCGGCGGCGATTCCGCCACGGATGGTGTGGATGTCGGCCAGGGTGATGCGTGCCGAAAGGTGGTTGGCGTCGAGCGCAAGGGCTTGGCCCAGGGCGTGCTCGGCCTCGTCGAGCCGGCGTTGCAGCTTCAATGCCTTGCCGAGGTTGTACCAGGCAGAGGCCTGTCCGGGAGCCAGTTCGCAGGCGCGGCGCAGGCAGACCAGGGCCTCTTCGACGGCGCCGGCGTCGTGCAGGGCGCTGCCGAGGTTCGTCTGGATGTTCGCATCGCCCGGACGTTGATGCGCCGCTGCGCGGAGAAACCCGACAGCCTGGGCACTGTCCCCGCGCATCAGGCAGGCGATGCCCAGCAGATACCGGGCGTCCACGTTATCCGGAGCCAGCGCCAGGAGGCTGGTGAGCGCGCGCTCGGCATCGTCCGGCCGCCTTTGGCTCAGCGCCGTTCCCGCCTCAGCGAGCAGGCGGCGGACCGTAGGCGAAGGCGGGGAGGGTGGGTGGGACATGGGCATCCGGCGGCAACGCAGCGATCGTGCTGACCTTCAAGACTAGCGCGACGGAGCATCTCCGCAAGCGCCGATCCACCTGGCCGGCGGAGGCGGGCCGGCTGCACGTCCCGATGCCGCTGCGGCGCGACTGCGCCGAACCGCGACTGTGCTCCGGGACGGAGCGGTGCGGCGGCAGCCGGCGCCCTGCGCCCGCCCGGGACTACAGCGACTGCCGGTCGCGGCGGATGCGTCCGGCCCCCGGCAGGGTATGATGACAGGCACTTCAACCCCGGCCGCAATCCAACCTCAAGTGCGGCCGGCTCAACCAGGAACACATCCATGGCACGTGGCATCAACAAGGTCATTCTGGTCGGCAACCTCGGCAACGATCCGGAAGTGCGCTACACCGGCAGCGGCACCGCCATCGCCACGCTGAGCGTGGCCACCTCCGAAAGCTGGACCGACAAGCAGAGCGGCGAGCGCCAGGAACGCACCGAGTGGCACCGCGTGAAGATGTTCGGCAAGCTGGCCGAGATCGCCGGCGAGTACCTGAAGAAGGGCCGGCAGGTCTACATCGAAGGCTCGCTGCGCACCGAGAAGTACACCGACAAGAGTGGCGTGGAGAAGTACTCCACCGACATCGTCGCCAGCGACATGCAGATGCTCGGCGGTCCCGGCGGCGGTGAAGGCGGCGGCTCGGGCGGCGGCGGTTTCCAGCGCGAGCGGCCGCAGGGCGGCCAGCGCCAGCAGGGCGGCGGCAACTACGGTGGCGGTTACGACAACCAGGCGCGCGGCGGCAGCGCGCCGTCGCCGTCGGCCCCCGCCAACACCGGCGGCTTCGAGGACGACGACATTCCGTTCTAGAGGACACCTTAGACCGTCTTTGTACGGTTTTGACTCACAAACCCCCGATTCGTCGGGGGTTTTTCTTTTTTCAAGCTGGGCAATTTCTGCCAGCTTCCATTCTGAGTCCTCGCCTAAGCTGCACCTTGAGAATTGTTGCGGGTCCCGACACTGGCATGCCCCTCTTCCATTCGACCTTGTGTATAACGACACAGGCGCGTGTCGGTACCTGCATGGACGCCGCCTGCGCTGGGAGCAGCTGCAAGGTCGAGACTTGACCTAGGAATTCGCCCATGGGGACTTTCTCTCTGTCGCGGACGTGGTATCTCCGCTGTTGTGCCCCGACTGAACCAGCCCGGATTGATTGTGCTTGCCGCCCTTGGGGTTGTATGACAGGCCCGATCTAGCTTCCAACTTTGTACATCTTGAGCTTGTACCAGAGGGTTCGTTCGCTGATGCCAAGCAGGCGAGCTGCTGCAGCCTTGTTGTTGGCGCTGCGCTCCAGTGCTGCCTTGATGAGCCGGCATTCGAGTCCTTCGACTCTGGCTTTCAGATCCAGTGGGCCATCGATTGCCGGGTCATCGGCAAGCGCGGAAGACGATGAAGACCGACCGGGCGATTCACTGGACAGCTCCGCCGGAAGATGAGCCAAGGTGATCTCTCCGCTACGGCACAGGACAACGGCGCGCTCCATGATGTTTTCAAGTTCGCGCACATTGCCGGGCCATTCATAAGACTCGAGGCGCTGCAGCACGTGCGACATCAGACGAGGCGTGGCACGCCCCAGTTCCAGCGCGTGCTTGTGAAGGAAGTGATTGGCCAGCAGGGCGATATCACCATGGCGATCGCGAAGCCTAGGCACGTCGATGCGCACGACGTTGAGGCGGAAATACAAATCCCGCCTCAGGGCACCGCTTTCCACCGCCTGCTGCAGATCGCGGTTGGTGGCTGACACGACCCGCAGATCCACCGGAATCGTTCCATTGGATCCGAGTCTTTCGATGCACCCCTCCTGCAACACGCGCAGCAACTTGACTTGCAGATGGGCGGGCATCTCGGTGATTTCGTCGAGAAAGACCGTGCCTCCGCTGGCCAGTTCGCATTTCCCGACGCGATCGCGCACGGCTCCGGTAAACGCACCCTTGACGTGCCCGAAAAGCTCGCTCTCCAGCAACTCTGCGGGGATGGCCGCACAGTTGATCGGCACGAACAGGCCCGTGCGGCCGGAGGCCTCGTGGATGGCGCGCGCCACCAGCTCCTTGCCGGTGCCGGTATCCCCGACGATGAAGGCATTGCTGCGCGTGGGAGCCACCTGGCGAATCAGCTCGTAGAGCGATTGCATGGCGGCGCTTGTCCCGACAAACTCTCCCCAGCCGCGCGAAACCTCCTCGCGCAGGAAACGGTTCTCGCGTTGCGCGGCCTGCATGGCCAGCGCCCGGGTGACCGCCATCTCGACGGTCTCCATTTCGAACGGTCGGATGATGTAGTCGATGGCGCCCAGCTTCATGGCAGCCACGGCCGTGTCGATGGTGCCGTACGCCGTCATCACGATGACCGGCACGTCCACACCCTGCTCGCGCAATGCAGCGAGCAGGGCAATGCCGTCCATGCGGGGCATGCGCAAGTCGGTCAGAACCAGGTCGATGGGCTGTTTCTCGACGATGGACAATGCCTCCATCCCATCGCTGGCTTCGACGACGGTGTTTCCCATCGATTTGAGCGACAGCTCCAGGATGCGCCGCATCTTGGCTTCGTCGTCCACTATGAGGATGCGCTTGGCGCTCATCGGTCCTGCCCGTCCACTGCAAAGGTGAGATTGAAGGACGCCCCACCCCACGCGCTCACGCCCACGGCGATCTCGCCGCCATGCACGTGCACGACCTGTTGCACGATGGTGAGCCCGAGGCCGATGCCGCCTTCGCGGCGGCTGAAGAAGGGGTCGAAGATGGCCTGTCGCAACGCCGGTGGCACGCCGGGACCATCGTCCATCACCGAGACCTGCAACACCGGACCGTCCAGCCGCGTGGCAATTTGCACGCGACCGTGTTCGCCGACGAACGCGAGTGCGTTGAGTACCAGGTTGAGCAGCACTTGCATGATCTGCTCCCGGTCGCACAGGAAGATCAGCGCAGGTTCGGCGAAACTGCACGAGAGCGAGATGCCTGCCTTCTCGGCCCGGGATGCCAGCAGACTCAGCACGTCATCAATGATGGCGTGCAGGTCATGCAGCTTGAAATCCGGCTGTGTCGGGCGTGCGCATTCGAGCAGCAAGGTCACCAGTCGGTTGAGCCGTTCGGTTTCGCTGAAGATGAATCCGATGAGCTCGTGCTCCCGGTCTCCCAGATCGGGTCGCCGTTGGAGCAACTGCGCGGAGTTGCGCAGGATGCCCAGGGGCGTGCGCACTTCGTGTGCCATGATCGCCGCCATTTCACCTACGACCGCGAGCTTGCCCGCGCGCACGACTTGTTCGCGCGACTTCGCCAAGGCATCGATCATCTCCGCGTAGGCGTGGTGCAGTTCCTGCGTCTCCAGGATGTTGGTGGCCGGCAATGGCACCAGCGCCACATCGCGTTGACGGAAACTGCGCGTGAAATCCGTCAGTGTCATGATCGGCAGCGCGATGCGCTGGGCCAGGCGCGAAGAGATCCAAAGGCTCGCCAGCAGGGTCAGCACGAGCACGGCGAGCATCGCCCACAGCAGGCGCCAGATCGGCCCGAAGGACACGGCGGTGGGCTCCACCATCACGATGTGCCAACCCAGTCCCTGGAACTGCTGATAGCCCTCGGACCTGGCCACGCCCACCAGAACCGTGCCGTAGCCAAGCGCGCTGCCGTTGCGCACGTAGGACACGGCCCCCCGATCCGGCAGGCGCCAGCCCAGCGTCAATCGATTCTCATCGATGCGCGCGCGCAGTGCTGCCGAGGCCGCGATCACGTGGCCATGCTCGTCCAGCAGCAACAGGCTCCTTGGCCCGCGGCCGACTGCATCGTCCAGCAGTTGCTGCGTGACGTGCCGGTCGAGCACGGCGTAGAGGTAGCCAAGGCTGCCCTCGCCAAAGGCGTTGGGGATCGCCGTGCGCAAGATGGTCGTCCCGCCATCGGCATCGTGAACCCGCGCCAGGCTCACGCCGCTGAGCCAACCGCCGGGAATGGCGCGCCAGGATTTGGCGACGGGTGCCATCGTGCCGATATACGCGGCCTGACTCGCCGCGACCACGCGGCCCTGTTCGTCCGTACACAGCAACGCGGTGTAGGCGTTGCCTTGGCCCGCGTGCAAGTCCGAAAGAAAATGCGACAGGCGCTTGTCCACGTCGTGGATGCGGATGTCCTGCATGACCTCCAGGCCGCTCCACACGCGCATGTTCTCGATGTGCGAGAACAGCAGAGTATCGATGCGCTGCATGACCGTGCTGGCGCCGAACCGGAGGTTTGCCGCGATCTCCGTCCTGAGCGCGGCACGGAACTGGTAGAACGACAATGCGCCCACGACCAGCACCGTACCCAGCAGGGTCCAGAACAACAGGCGAAAAAGGGCCGCTCGTATGGTCAAGTGAATGCCGTTGCGCGATGGTGAGGTGCCGTTTTGCGGTCGCCTGCATCAGTGTCGCAGAATTCGGGGCGGCGCCGATCCATCGTGGGGAAAGCGGTGGCCTCGATGTTTCGCATACCCGCCGGCATGGCTCACGCGTGCCGGCTTCACTCCACAGCATTGCCGGTAGACTGCCCCATGAACAGGTACCTGTGCCGTCTTTTGGGCCACGGTGTGGCCGTCCTGCTGCTCGGGACAGCCTACGCATCGGGCGCCATGGCTGCCGACAACGGTGACAGTACAGGCAGCGTCTGGCAGCCGGCGCCTTACACGCTGGGCCAGGGCCTGTACTTCCCTGGGACAGGACTGCGGATAGGCGGCTACGCCGACTTCAACTTCTATGACGTCCAGGGCACCAGGTCCAGTTACAACGTCCGGGATCTCAGCCTGTTCCTGACCCAGGACATCGGCACGCAGTGGCAGCTGTTCACCGAGATCGAAGCCGCCAACCCGGTAAGCAGCCGGGGGCGCACCGACGTCGATGATGCCGAATTGGATGTCGAACGCCTGTACATCGACTATCACGTCAACCCGTACCTCAATTTCCGTTTCGGCAAGTTCCTCACGCCCGTTGGCGAGTGGAACCTGGTGCATGCTGATCCGCTGACCTGGACGATATCGCGCCCGCTCTCGACATCGGCCGCCTTCGCGCTCCATGCCACGGGCGCCATGATGTTCGGCACGCTCCCCGTGAAAGGGAACGACCTCGATTACTGGGTATTTGCCGACGACACGAAGAACCTCAATATCGGCGACGACCAGGACAATGCCTACACCAACTTCGGCACGGCCGAGACGCTGCAGAACAATTTCCGTCAGGCGTTCGGCGGACGGGTGCTGTACCACCTGTCTGGGGATTCGCTGAGCATCGGCGCCTCCGCCCTCAGCTACGAGCTGGAATCACCCCGCGACAAGTACTTCCTGAGCGGCCTCGATTTCAACTGGACCACGCATTACATCAGCTTCACCGGTGAGGCCATCTACCGCAGCAGCACGGACAACCGCCCGGACGAGCGCGGCGGATTCGTGCAGACGGAAATACCGTTGTGGCGCCGGTTCTACTTCATTGAGCGCTACGAGCGCTACCGCTCCTCGACGCCGGAGCAGACCAGCACCATCCGCACCACGGCCATCAACTTCAAGCCGATCGAAGGCATCGTCCTCAAAGTCGAATATCGTGATGGCACGCATAATCTGTCGCTGGCCCCCACCGGGTGGCTGGCCTCCGCCGCGATCCTGTTCTGACGGGCCATGCGCGGACACTTCCGGCAATGGTTGGAATGGTTGGCTCTGGGCGGCCTGCTGGCGTTCGCCCAGGTGTCCTGGGCGGCTTCATCGCAAATGGCCGTCATCACCGCGCCCGACACGCCGCACCTGACGTTCGACCAGAACACGCTGCGCAACATCTATCTGAAGAGGATCTTTGTGGACGGCCGCGGCCGGCGGATCACGCCGGTCAATCTGCCCAGTGGCGCGCCGCTGCGCAAGGCGTTCGCACACACCATCCTGCATATGGATGATGACCAGCTCCAGGATTACTGGAACAAGCAATACTTCCAGGGCGTGAGCCCGCCCTATGTGCTGGCGTCGCCGGATGCCGTGGTCCAGTTCGTGGCGAAGACGCCGGGCGCGATCGGTTATGTGGCTGTCTGCCAGGTGGACGCCACGGTACGCGTGGTGATGACCATCACGCTGCCGTCCAGGCCAGGCGATGAGCTGCCGGCATGCCCAGGCCACCAGGCATTGCCCTGAAACGCACGCCAATCCTTGCAGACAAATTTTGCAGGCTGCATGCCGGCCTGCCCATGCAGGAAACGCTCTTTTCTCCACGCATCAAACAGTTGTGCCGATGGCACGGAATTCGCTGTAAGCGAAGCAGCCGCATCCGTCCCTTCCACTTCTGCCCTGGTGCCGCTTGGAACAGATTTCGACACTCCATTGCGATGCCCCCCTGCCACGCAAAGGCATCTTCCGTATCCTGATCTGCCGCCCCAACCATCGCCTCGGCAACACCATTCTGTTGACGCCGCTGATCAGCGAGCTTGAGCGGCACTTCAAGGGGGCGGAAATCGATGTCATCGCGGAAGGCGATATCGCCAAGGAAGTATTCGCCAGTTTTTTCAGTGTGCGCAACGTGTATTGCCTGCCCAAGCGGGGCTTCAAGCACCCGCTTTCCTTCCTGCGGCTGGTTCGCCGCGTGCGCGCGACGCCCTACGATCTGGTCATCGATCCCTGTGTCGGTTCCGGCTTCAGCAGAACGCTGACGCGCTTGTTCCGAGGTACGTACAAGCTCGGCTTCAACGACGACTCGAAGCACGATGGCCTGACCCATGCAGCTCCGACAGAGATAGCCGGGCGGCACATGGCCAAGCGGCCGGTGAACTTGTTGCGCTGGGCCATGGCGGTGGAAACCACCTGGCAAGACGACGTCCCCGTGCTCGACATCCGGCTGACCGATGCGGAGATCACCAACGGGCGCCATGCCATCAAGCAATTGCTGGCCGAATCCCGCCAGACAATGTCGCCTCCGGTAGTCGGCGTATTCGCCAATGCCACGGGCGGCAAGCGATATCCGATGTCGTGGTGGCAGGAGTTCATCGACACCTTCAAGCTGCTCTGCCCGGCGGCAAGCATCCTCGAACTGATTCCGATGCATGGCTGCTCCATGCTGGGCGCGGAGTGGCCCGCCTATTACTCGTCGGACATCCGTCGTATGGGTGCGGTGATGGCAGGCGTGGATCTCATGATCACTGCCGACTGTGGGGTCATGCACCTCGCCGTGGCGGCGCGGACACCGACCATCGGCATGTTCTGCGTCACCGATGCATCCGTGTACGCACCGTATGGGCACGGCAATCATCCACTTCAGACCCCCGGGCTGACGGCCCGCCAAGTGGCTTGCCAGGTGTTGGCGAACTATCCGCAATTGCTGGGACGCGAGGCAGGCTCGCCCGTGCCTTCCGATGCCATGCCTCCGCGTCATGACGAGGGTTGGCAGGGATTCGCCCAGAAAGCGGCAATTCGGCCTCTAAGTCACTGCCGCACTTAGGATTTATAGCTAGCGCTCGATAGCTCTTCTTCGTCGCGTTCCGCGGCCGCGGCCTCCTCAGCTGCACGAAGAATCCGGCGAGCGAAGTCGATGGGCGTGACTTCCCTGCTCGTGTCAACGGTGTAGTCGCCAAAGCGGTTGATGTGCGCGGTCCGGTATGGCGACAGGCCCGCCAGTACTGCCGGACTGATTTCAATGCCTTCATCGCGGAGCTCGGCCAGCACCCGGGACATCTGCTCAACGTTGTGGAGAATCACCAAGTTGGCCACCAGGTGGTTGTACCCAACGATCTTCTGCTGTTCGTGGAGCACGTTCTCCGCGATGATCCCCTGCCCCCCGAAAAACGCCCATTTGGTGAAGTTGTTGAACTCCTCGCTCTTGTTGGTCGCCGCCTGGATGGTCTTGCGTACCTCTACATCATCGATATAGCGCAGCAAGAACAAGGTTCGAATGACACGGCCCAGTTCCTTGAAGGCGAAGTACAGCTTGTTCTTTCGGCTGTAGTTGCCCAATCGTCGTAAAATGGTGGAGGCAGAAATCTTGCCCGTTTTGATCGAAGCGGCGACGCGCAACATGTCGTGCAAATGGGTTTCGATCAGGTTCCAGTCGATGCTCCCATCGCCAAAGAGTGCCTGGATGTTCGGGTAAGACGCTTGTGGGTCCGGCTTGGAAAGCGAGAGGTCCTTGACGTTGCGGATGCGAGGCATGAGATCAATGCCCAGCAAATGGGCTAAGCCGAACACCGGGAAATTCTGCGCTTGAGTGTCACCGTGCACCGTATCCGGCCGAATCTCGGCCCGATTCTCGATCAGCCCATCGAGGATGTAAATCGCCTCATAGGCGCCGCAAGGAATGAAGCGGCTGAAGAGCGCGATGTATTTGTCGGAGACGTGGTAGTAGCCAATGCCACCGTAGCCGCCATAGCGAATGTGGTATTCGGAGAGTAGGTTCTGCTCGTAGACGCTCCATTTTGTGCCGTCGGCCGAGGCCGACTTGCCGCTGCCCCAATAGCCGGGAAGCTCGAACTTGTTGTACAGGTTGATCGTGTCGACCGTGGCACGCTCCAGGGTGTCCTCCGTCACGTATTTGAGGTTTAACCATGCAGCTTGCCGCCGACTGAAGCCGCGCACCGATCGCGCCGTTTGGGTGGGACCAAGGTTGCAGCCATAGCAGAACAGCGTGGTCACAACACGGTGGTGCAAGTCGCGCACGCGCGCCTCGGTGCCGGCGAGCGGCTTGAAGTGCCGGTTCAAGTCCACCCAGCTGGTCGCATCAACCAGCACATCGACGATGCTCGTCTCAGGCAGGCGCTCGGTGATGAGGCTGTCGACCAGCGCGATGGCTTGGGACAGTTCCGTGCGCGGCAGCTTCCTGAGGATCAGCCGGCCATCAACGATATCGGCGTGGGCGTTCTCGGGAAAACGAGCATTGACCTCACGGCACTTCGTTCGAAGCTGCTCCCGTAACGTCTCCACAAAGGCGGCCGGCTCGGTCGCGATGCCAGAGACCTCCCCATAGTTGCCCAGTTCCTCTTGGAAGGTGCTTTCGTCGACTAGCTCTTCGCGATAGTCGTCGTAGCGCTCGCCCCCGGGGATGAACAAGTCGCCCGACTTCAGCTCATCCTTGATCTGGAAGAGCACCGCCAGTTCGAAGTAGCGCCGTTGCATCCAGCCCGCCCGATCCACACCCCAGTCCTTCGGAAACACATGCCGCCGCCAGTTCGCTGACATCCAGCCAAAATCGTGCTCCAAGCTCAGCCCCAGCGACGCCGCCTCCACCACGTCCCTGCGCTGAGCCCGTAATGCTGCCAGCGCTTTGACCAGGCGCTCCATGGCGGGATCCTGGGAGGAAGTGCGCAACTCCATCACTTCCAGGCAGTTGAGCAGCAAGGCACGCTGCTGGGCGTACGGTTTGGCCAGGAACGGCAGGAAGTTCTTACCGGCGTAGGCCATGTGCTCATCGCACTCGGCGAGTGTCCTGGCCAGATCTGGCCCGATTACATCGCCGATGGCGTCGATACGCTGACTATCGGTTCCGTCGACTTGATAGGCCTGAAGAATCTCTTTCAATTGCCCGACAAGGGAGTCGGTGCGCTTCAGATGCTCGACCTGGTAAGCCATGAGGTTCTTCTGGGCCGTGTTCTCCAGGTTCTGCATCAGTCGAATGAACAGATCCGCCGCATCATCCAGCGCCTTGCCGTGGCGGGAGCGGATGAACACGGCGGCCAGGGCATAGCGCTTGGCAGGTTTGAGCTCGGCCAGTTCGCCGGCATCCAGCGCTCGTGCCATGGCGCGGAAATATTTCAGCTTGGGCACTGGTACTTCGAGCGCAGGAATCATTGCGGCCAGCTTCTGCAGCCGGTCGATGTGCTGCAGATAAAAACGCACCTCCTTGTTTCCGGGGCGCTTGGGCTCGCGCTTCAGGGCCTGCCAGCCGCTATGCGTGTCGCCCGGTGTGACGGCTAAGAGCTCATCGATCTTCTTGCGCGCCGCTGGCGTGAGCAAGGCAGCGATACGTTCGAAATGGCCTTCATGAACGCTTTCCCGGGCCGCCGTGGCAATGTCATCGAGCGTGCGAAACGCGGGCAATTCGTACCGGTGGTGATAGAGCTCCTCCACCATCACGTTGATGATGTCCGGCAGCATGTGCTTGGTCTGTGCCGCCTGCTGAGCCACCGTCCGCAGCCACTGTCGTCCGGGCTCTCCCAGCGGGCGCACATTCAAGTACTGCCGAATCTTAGCGATGTGCTCGCGCTTCATGCGCGAGGCGTCGTAGGCGTCTAGATCGCTGGCACTGAACGCGCGCCGGTAACCCAACGCGTCAGCCACATGCCGCACGATGCGCTCAGGTATCTGGCTCAGTGCGCCGAAGTGCCCGCGGTGAGGAAGGGTTTTCAAGTGAAGCATCACGGCCAAACGGATGGCCGGTTGCTTGCTCAAGGCCTGCACGAAGGCCCGCTCGTCCGCGGAGGGCGTGAAGTGCAGATCCAGCTCGCGGGCGGTGGGGTCTTGCTTCAGTCGCGGATAAGCGGTCTCGTGAGGTGCGGTCATGCGTCTTGCATCTCCGGTGTCAGGCGAGAGGTCAGTTCCAGTGGCGCTCGGCGGCTTCGTCGTGAAGCGATGCGTCCAAATGCAGGTCGTGGTTGTCTGCGATGCGATACAGGTCTTCGATCAGTGCGGATGCCACCTCGTCCAGGTCGAGGTCATCCGTCGCCTCAACCTGAAGTCGGTAGCGGGTACGTTCGGGATTAACGGCCACGCCCCGGTGCGGCGAAAGACAAAGAGTCTCGATCGTTTTTCGCGCCTTGGCGACGCTTCGGCCCGCCCGGCGGGGCGTCAGGCGCAGCGTGAGCATCAAGGTGACGGCAGCTGCCGATTGGCTGGCCGGTGGTGGCAAGGAAGCCGGCGGCGATCCCGGAGCCGACATGCTGGCGAGGGCTGTTTCAATTCGCTGCTGGCCGAACGCATCCGGTGCGTCGATGTAGCGCATTGCCGAGTGCATGTCTTTCCAGCCGACGTACTCCATCAGGGCGCGTACGTCCCAACCGTTGGCGCTGGCCCATCCGGCAAACCCACGGCGTAGCGAGTGGCCGCTGTAACTTTCCGGCGAGGCCAAGCCGGCGCGGACGAAAAGCCGCCGTAGCAGGGGTACCACGCTGTTTGGATGCAGGGCGCCGGACCTGATCCCGCCCGTGCGGGTGACGCCGCGAAATAGCGGGCCCTCGGTGAGCCCCGCCATGGCAATCCAGTCGAGCGTCGCCGCCACCGGGCACCACCGGCTGAGCGCGGGCACCCGATAGGTGGTACCGACGAGTTGCCGATCGGTTTTGCTGCGTCCCAGGAAGCACGTCATGCCATGGCCAGGCACCGCCGTCACGTGCTCGCTGTGGAGGCCGACCAGTTCGTCTACGCGGAAGCCGCGCCAAAACCCCAGCAAAAGCATCGCGCGATCGCGACGGGCGCGAAGCGCAGCAGCGCGGTCCCCCCGCTGGTCCGCCGCCGCGACAGCGGCGTCAAGCCAATCGGAGACTCGGGCGACGGCGGTGAGCTGCAGGGGAGCAGCACGCTTCTCGCGAGCCGGGTGAAGCGCCTGAATGCCTTTGAGCGCCTGTTTGACCCTCGCCGCCGTGGTGGGATCGGCAAAGCCGTGCGTCTGATGCCACTGCGACAACGCGGCCAGCCGTTGCCGAAGCGTGTTGATCGATAGCGTGGTCGCATGAGCCGCGAGGTATTGCGCCACGGTGTCGGCCGTGGCTGGCAGCAAACCGCCCCAGCTCACCTCGAAGTGGCGCACCGCGGAGGCATAGCTGCGTTGCGTGTTTTCCCGCTGCGCCGCTTCGAGATAAGTGTCAAGCGAGTGAGAGGTCATCGTCACGATCAGGCGGCGGAGGCTTGATGCCCGTTGAGGCGCCCATGCACCATGTGCCGTGAATTATGCTCACAGCCATCCACGGGGGCAGTCCAAGGAAAGCATCTGGGACTGACCGTTGCAATTGCGGAGGGCATCATGACCGAACCCGATGATCGTTTTGGCATGCCTGAGAGTGCCTTTTTGGCGGCCACGGAAAGTCACGGGCGAACAACCCGGTGCTGCGCTCGGGCATGGATATTCCGGCCTGTTCCGAAATTGCCAGCATGCCGGCCGACGCGCTCTTTCCCTTCCTGATCGATTGGATGTGGGAGAGCCCCTCGGAACTTATCCCCAGCAACGAACAGATCGCCCAGGTGCGCGCCCTCCTGCTTCAGCGCCATGACGCCGACCAGTCGGAAGTACAGCGCCTGGTCGACGAGTGCGATGCGTACCTGAAGGAGTGATGCCGGTGGTGCCGGGGCCGTGCGCTACGGTGTCGCTGTTCGGCCCTGGTCACAGACTCAACGCACGCGCTTGCCGTGCACGTTGATCACCACCTCGCCGTCCTCTTTGGCGAAGGGCGCCGTCACCGGCGGCAGGATATCGAGCACCACCTCCGATGGACGACACAGGCGTGTCCCGCGCGCCGTCACCACGAAAGGTCGGTTGATCAGAAGGGGGTGGGCCACCATCGCGTCCAGCAACGCCTCGTCGCTCACGCCTGACCGTCCCAAACCTAGTTCATGAAAAGGCGTGCCCTTCTCCCGAATGGCCTGCTTTGGAGTCAAGCCCGCATCCTCAATCAACGCGCGGAGCTGAGCGCGCGCGGGTGGATGGGCCAGGTACTCGATGATCGTCGGCTCGATGCCGGCATGCCGGATCAGCGCCAGCGTGTTGCGGGACGTGCCGCAGGCCGGGTTGTGATAGATCGTCGCTTGCTTGGCTTCCATGCTCAGCAGCTCCCACTGGCACAGCAAGGGCTGCGCGGCCGAACGGCTTCGTTGGCTGGTTTGGGCGATAAGAGCGGCGTGGCGACCGCCACCGGCTCGATGACCGCGGCCGCCATGGAAACCGCACGCGCCTGCGCCGCGCCCTTGCGCTCACTGTAGCGATCCACCAGGTAGTCGCTGCGATCGCGCACCAGCAGCGTGAACTTGAACAACTCCTCCATGACGTCCACGACGCGATCATAAAAGGGCGATGGCTTCATTCGGCCTCGGTCGTCGAACTCTTGCCACGCCTTGGCCACCGACGACTGGTTTGGAATGGTGACCATGCGCATCCAGCGACCGAGTACCCGCAGGGCGTTGACCACGTTGAACGATTGGGAGCCGCCACAGACCTGCATGACGGCCAGCGTGCGCCCTTGGGTGGGCCGCACGCTGCCATCCTCAAGCGGCAGCCAGTCGATCTGGTTCTTGAACACGCCCGTGATCGTGCCGTGCCGCTCCGGGCTGACCCAGACCTGGCCCTCAGACCACAGTGACAAGGCGCGCAGCTCCTGCACCTTGGGGTGGCTGGCCGGCACGCTGTCCAGGATCGGCAGCTCGTGTGGGTCGAACACGCGGGTTTCGGCCCCGAATTGACGAAGAATGCGTTCCGCCTCGAGGGCGAGCTTGCGGCTGAAGGATTGCGGCCGCAGCGAGCCGTACAGGATGAGAATGCGTGGCGGGTGATCGGCACCGGTCGGCAGTGCGAGCTTGGCGAGGCTGGGCGTGTCGAGCAGGGTGGCATCGACGTGAGGGAGCTCTTCGATCATGGGCGGATCCGGTGTTGCGTTGATAGAACGATTCTACGAATATAGAAATATGGAAACAAGGCGGTGCCCTGCGACAGGTGACAGCGCAGCCTACCGATTGCTTGCCTATCCCCCTACCTCGCCCGAGAGCCGTCATGAATCCCTGTCGCGTCCTCTTCATCTGCACAGGCAACTCCGCCCGCAGCATCCTTTCTGAGGCCACGCTCAACCACGTGGGCAAAGGCCGTTTCGAGGCCTACAGCGCCGGCAGCCAACCCACGGGCCGGGTCAATCCGTACGCGCTGGAGGAACTTCAGGCGGCGGGCATTTCGACCGACGGGCTGAGCAGCAAGTCGTGGGACCGGTTCACCCATGACGGCGCACCACCGCTCGATATCGTGATCACCGTCTGTGACAACGCGGCCAATGAGACCTGTCCGGTGCTCTTTGGCGATTTCATCAAGAGCCACTGGGGCCTGCCTGATCCGGCCGCCGCCCACGGGCACGGTGAGCTGATGGAGGCCTTCCGGCGCGCGCACACGCTCATCCTTTATCGGGTGACTGCGCTGGTCGACCTTCCCGTAGAGACGATGGATCGCGAGGCATTGAAACAGGCGCTGGACCACATCGGCACCATCACCGACGAAGACGAGGATGCAGCATGAGCGAGCCATCCCTGAAGGTGGGCGAGGCCTGCGCTACCTCTCCCGTGGGGAACCGCATCGGCTTCTTCGAGCGCTACCTGACCGTCTGGGTGCTGCTGTGCATCGTCGCCGGCACGCTGCTGGGACATCTGCTGCCCGGTGCATTCGAAGCGATGGGCGGCATGGAAGTGGCCCAGGTCAATCTGCCGGTGGCGGTGTTGATCTGGCTGATGATCATCCCGATGTTGCTGAAGATTGACTTCGGCGCCCTGGGCGGCGTGCGGCGGCAGTGGAAAGGCATCGGCGTCACGCTCTTCATCAACTGGGCGGTAAAGCCGTTCTCGATGGCGCTGCTGGGGTGGATCTTCATCCGCCACGTCTTTGCTCCGTGGCTGCCGGCCGACCAGCTGGATTCGTACGTCGCCGGCCTCATCCTGTTGGCCGCCGCACCCTGCACGGCGATGGTGTTCGTCTGGAGCAACCTGTGCAACGGAGAGCCCAATTTCACCCTGAGCCAGGTGGCCTTGAACGACGCGATCATGGTGGTGGCGTTCGCGCCGATCGTCGGGCTGCTGCTTGGAATCTCCGCAATCACCGTGCCGTGGAACACTCTAATCCTGTCGGTGGTGCTCTACATCGTGGTGCCGGTGTTGATCAGCGCGGTGCTCCGCCGTGTGGTGCTTGACCGTGGCGGACCGGAGGCCCTTGAGCGGCTGCTCGGGCGGCTCAGTCCCCTCTCGCTGGGCGCCTTGCTGCTGACCTTGGTGCTTCTGTTCGGCTTCCAGGGGCAGCAGATCCTCGCCCAGCCGCTGGTGATCGCCATGCTCGCCGTGCCGATCCTGATCCAGGTCTACGGCAACTCGGCGCTGGCGTACATCCTTAACCGCACGCTGCGTGTTCCACATTGCGTCGCGGCGCCCTCGGCCTTGATCGGCGCCAGCAACTTTTTCGAACTGGCGGTGGCGACGGCCGTGGGCCTGTTCGGTGTGCACTCGGGCGCGGCGCTCGCCACGGTGGTTGGCGTGCTGATCGAGGTACCGGTCATGCTCTCCGTAGTGCGCCTCGTCACGGTAAGCAAGCGCTGGTACGAAGCCCCCGCGGTCTAATTGGAGAGCGCCAATGCAAGGCCACTACAACGTCCTGTTCGTGTGCACGGGAAACTCGGCCCGCAGCATTCTTGCCGAGGCCATCACCAATCATCGTGGCGAGGAGCGCTTTCGCGGCTACAGCGCGGGAAGTGATGCCAAGGGCTTCATTTACCCGCAGACCCTAGAGGTGCTGCGGGCTGTTGACCTCCCGACCGAAGAGCTACGTAGCAAAAGCTGGAGCGAGTTCCTGCGGCCCGATGCGCCGGTGATGGATTTCATAATCACCGTGTGCGACCAAGTGGCCGGCGAGGCGTGTCCTGCTTGGCCCGGCGCTCCCATTACGGCCCACTGGAACATCCCGGATCCCGCCAAGGCTGTGGGTGACCGCGAGACGGTCTACAAGGCCTTCCTGCTGGCGCGTAATCTGCTGCAACAGCGCATCAGTTTGCTCATGAACCTGCGCATCGAGGCGCTCGATCGCCTGGCACTCAGCAGCCGGCTGGACGCATTGGGCTCTGCGGCGCTCTGACCGATCAGGGCGCATGCCCGTACACTGAGCCCGACCAAACACAGCTCTCGCCCATCATGCAGACCAAGCAAGCCATCACGGCCCTCTCCGCGCTCGCGCAAGAGTCGCGACTGGCGGTCTATCGTCTGCTGGTCGAGCACGCGCCCGACGGCTTAGCGGCAAGCGCCATCGCCGAACGCCTGGGTCTCGCCAACGCCACGCTTTCCTTCCACTTGAAAGAGTTGGTGCATGCTGGGCTGCTCACCAGCCGGCAGGAAGGCCGCTTCATCTATTACTCGGTTGCCATGGCGACCATGAGCGACCTGATGGGCTTCCTCACCGAAAACTGCTGCTGCGCGACGGGAGGTACGTGTACCCCTGCACAGGCGGCCAAGCCTGCGGCGGGTGCGCTACCTCCGCGCAGGCGTGTGGCTTCATCGTAGACGGAGCCCCGTGGCCAACCGCAGCGGCAATTTGCGAGTTGAGTTGAGTTGCGAGGGCTTTGCGTGCGGAAGGAAGGTCAAGCAACCTTGCGCAGCGGCTGCTGCAACTCGGCCACGTCGAGGGTGAAGTCCAGCGGCACTTGGATCGGTTCGACGGGATGGCGCTTTTCGTTGTAGACGTCCACATCGGTCTTGAGCTGCACGCAGTCATCAACCACCTGCTGACGGCGCTGTGCGAAGGACTTCACAAAGTGGCTGTGTGGGGCGTTGGGGTCGTCCAGGTCGGCCCACAGAGACAGCGTTTTGTTGCCCTGCTTGTGGCGGGTGGCGTGTTTGGCTCGGTAGCGCCGGCCGTGCCGATCCACGCGGTACTCCTCGCGAAAGACCTGGGCGATATCCGCCGCGATCGCATCGATCACGGTCTTTACGCTGGGCTTGTGCAAGCCATTGCGAAACGCCCATTCGGCCACAGCATGCGGATCGAGCAGGGCATCGCCGCCGACCTCGGACTTGTAACGCTCGACATACTCTTTGACTGCGTTGGAATAGCCGGACATCGGTGGCTCCTTTAAGCCGTGTGGACCACACCCCAGCCATCGGTGCGGGCTGAGGAGGTCACGAACTGGCGCACCTTCACCTGGTACTTGCGGAACAGGTCATAGCGGCCCAACCGCCGTTGCAGTTGACCCACGACCAGGCCCGGGTGCACTTGCAGGCGCTGGGCGAACAACAGCACGCGTTCTTCCTTGAAGAACGGGGCGACACGCGCGACGAAGCCACTTATCTCAGCGGCATCCACGCAGAACTGTGCCGCCTCGGTATTGGCAACGAGTTCCTCTTCGCTGATCTGGTCGGCGGGCGTCGATTCGATCTCTTGATCGAGGATGTAGCCGCGGTCGCGCCCGTGGCATTGCAGGACGTGCTCCAGTTCATGCCGAAGCACAAACCAGAAATTGTCGATACGGTCCAGGCGCAACGACAAGGCCACTACTGGCCGATCGTTCGAGAGCCAGAAACAGGCGCCATCGATCTTGGTGCCGGCGATCGGCTCAACGATGACCAAGCGCACGCCACATTCGCTGAGGATGCGAGCCACGTGCCGGGTCTCCTCTGGCGCTGACAGCAGCGCAGACAGTCGAGGCAACGCCTGTCGCAAGCCCGCTTCGGTATAGGGCTGCACGCCGACCATTTCATTGGCAATCTGTTGGGCACGGCACAGCCAGGCCAACTGTAGAATTGAGGGTGGCAGCTCGGCTTCGGTCTTCTTAGCGGCGTGGCTGAACTCGGGCGTCTGATCCAGCGCTTGCAGGCCGAAGAATTGCAGGAACTGCTGTTCCAGCACCTCAATGTTCTTGGAGGCCTCGATCCAGCCGCGCTTGATCATCTCGCGCACCGGAAAACGCTCGTACAGGCGGGCGCGGCGGGCGATCAGACCGTCGGGGACGCGTACCTTGGAGAGCTGGTACTGACTCTCAAGGTTCATCCACAGCTCCGGGCCGGTGCCCAGCGAGTCACCCAACTGGATCGCTGTCTCCGGGGTGATGGCTTTCTTGCCAGCAATGATCTCGTTGATCAGGCGTACCGGTCGACCGATGATCTCGGCCAGTTCCGTCTGGGTCCAGCTACGGGCTTCCAGTTCGTCCCGGAGGAACTCGCCCGGTGGAAAGATTTCGGGGAACGTGTTCATAGGAGTTTTCCTTCGGAGGTCAGTGGTAGTCGATAATGGAAATAACCACGACGAGCTTGCCGTTCTCGTCTTGATCCACTCGCAAGATCAGCCGCCACTGGTCATTCAGACGCATGGAATGCTGACCGTCCCGATCTCCTTTCAACTTCTCGTAGTGCAATGACTTCATGGCGTAGAAGGCGCGTTCGTCGGTGGCAGCGCGAATCAGTTGCATCCGCTTCCGGTACACCTTGACGATGGCCGCATCCAACCCGGCGGTGTAACCGGCGTCCGCTTCCAGCCGTCGCAGCGAGGCGTCCTCAAATTTCACTTCCATGCGCGGGCGGACACCTCGTTAGGCCTCTTTCACACTTAGTGTAATAGCGGAAATTTCAGGACGCAAGCAGGGAGGCCACCGCTTCTGTCAGGCACTTGCCGGCACGCTATTGATCCATGCGGGGGCGGCCGGCACACCCCAAAGAAGACCGTTTCGTACCCCTGCGTTGGGCCAAAGCAGTGGTCGCATCCGGCTCAGGCGGGATAATCCAACATTATCCCATGTTACTTTCATGACGGTTCGCACTGAACGTTCGCTGTTGTGTATTACGTAATTACATGGTATGTAATGTGTTACGTTAAAGATGGGGGAGCGGATATGGCGCGTGCGGGCCTGTACAAGACCGAAGTCCAGAAGGCGCGCGATAGCCTCGTCGCGCAGGGCAAGCACCCGTCGGTGGATGCCGTTCGTGTGGCCCTTGGCAACACGGGCTCAAAGACCACCATCCACCGTTACCTCAAGCAACTGGAAGCGGAGGCCCCGACGACGCCGACCTCCGAGATCGTTATCAGCGACTCGCTGCGTACCTTAGTTGCCCAACTCTCAAGACGCCTTGCCGAGGAAGCAGACACCCGCATCGCCGAGGCCAAAGCCAAGTTCGACGCCGCCGCTCAGAAGGCCGCCGAGGCGCTCGCGGACCAGGAACGCGAGGGTCGGGCCCTGAGCGATCGCCTGCAGCGAACGGAGACCGCCCTGCAGGAGGAAAAGCGCGCGCACGAGGAGGCGCGGGTGCAACTGCAGGAGCGCGCCATCGCAATTAGTGCCCTGGAAGAGCGGACCACGGGCCTGGAGGCGCGACTGGCCGAACAGGTCGCCCATGCCCAGTCGCTGGAGGAGAAGCACAGCCAGGCGCGCCAAGCGCTGGAGCATTTCCGGCAGGCGGCCAAGGAACAGCGGGAAGCCGAAGCACGGCGCCATGAGCATCAGGTGCAGACGTTGCAGGTTGAACTTCGCCAAGCCAACGAGCTGGTGACGACCAAAAATCATGAGGTCATGCAGCTCAATCGCGACAACGCGCGTCTGACCGAGCTGCATGGCCAAAGCGACAGTGCACTGCGAACCTTGCGCCGCGAGCACGACCAGGCGGCACGGACGGCCAAAGAGGTGCCACGGCTGGAGAAGGAAGTCGAGACATTGGCACAGCAATGCCTTCGAATCACCAACGAACGCGATCAGCTGCGCGCCGACGTCGAACGCTACGTCGCGGAGCTGGCCGCCGAGCGCCAAGCGCGTCTGGCGGACATCGAAGACCAGCGCCGGCGCGAGGCGCGCCTGAGCGCCATCGAGGAGTTTCTCGGTCAGCTGAAAACCAAAGAGCCGACCGCCGCGTCGCCTGAGGAGAACTAAGCGATCGGCCATCACAGGATGGCCGATCGCTCAGGTTGTACGGCTACATCATGAAGCGACCGCGATCACCAAAACCCCGAGGGGCAATCGGAGTATCGGCCAAGGGCTTAAGCAGGTGCTGACGGCACTCCATCATGGGCCTGCCTCCCGTCTGGAGCCAGACGCCCAGGTTCCTTTCCAGCCAACCGGACGCGAATGCACTGCCATCGCGAAAGCCGCTCCCCGTATCGGTCATGCGCACGTCCGTCTTTGGGTCGAGCAACACGCTGACCCGAAGCTCGCCAAATCCTGCATCGCTGAGTAAGCCCAGCGCGGGAATACCACCAGGGAATTCGAAGCTGAACTGACCGGCGGGATCGTCGCAATCGCCCCACCAGTTATCTTCAGGCCCGTAGCCCACCAACCGCTGGCACAGGGCGGCGTTGATGCCTGCAATCATCAGGTTCCGCCAGGCTTTCACCCGCGTGCCTTTGTACTGAGGAACCGGGGCACCGCGTCGGGCGAGCATGTCCGGGAAGCCCGTCCATCGCATGGCCGCCTGGGTATGCCCGAGCTCCGCCAGCCGGCGCTTGCACGCTGCGGTATCGGGCAAGGTAACCTCCGCCACAGGGCTCGCCGCAAGCCGTGCCCGCAACGCTGCGTGTGTTTTGCAGCCCAGGCCGGCGGCCAGGGCCTCGCTAAGATGGGAAGACGGTACGGCAGCCAGGCTGCTGCCTTGCCGAGCCATTAGGTCTTTGAGGTGACGAACGGAAGCGGGCGTAACAAAGAAAGGACGCATGGCTACTTGCTCCGGATCGATGTCTGCCGATTACGCATCGACCGAAGGAAGTACGTCCGGTCCATGAAGAGCAAAAGCGCGTCGTTTAACCCGGCAGCAGGTTCAGCGTGCGTATTCCGGTGACATTGATCACTAGTTCCGGTGGAGCATGATCAGTGTTCCGGAGCTGATCAGCCCTTTACCACTGTCGTAAACTGATCGGCGTCAATTATCATCAGCCGATGAGTTCCAGCGGTAGTTCATGACACGCATCAAAAAGCCGCTCCGAACTTTCGATCGGAACGGCTTTGCGTCGAGCAATTGAAATATCAGTGGATTACTTCTTCGACAGCGACGACCTTGAACGCCTCATCGACTCGCCCTCCAGCGCGATCCGGTGCGCGTTGTGCAAAAGGCGATCAAGGATGGCATCAGCGATCGTTGGCTCTCCCAAATACTCGTGCCATGCCTCGACAGGCATCTGCGCCGTGATCAACACAGAGGCTCCTGGCACGCGATCGTCGATCACTTCCAGCAAATCCTGCCGACCGCGACGGGTAATCGGCGCCACACCCCAATCGTCCAGGATCAGCAACCTGGCACGGGCCAGCCGAGTGCGCAGCTTCGGGAGACTGCCGTCGGCATGGGCAATCTCTAGTTCCTCCAGGAACCGCGGCAAGCGTTTGTAAAGAACGCCATGACCCTTGCGTGCAGCCTCGTTCCCAAAGGCGCATGCCAGCCAAGTCTTGCCTACGCCCGTGAGTCCAGTGATCAACACATGTTGCCCACGTTCGACCCATTGGCAAGTCAACAGGTCAAGAATCTGCCGCTTGTCGAGATGCCGTCGTGAGGAAAAATCGATGTCCTCGCCACACGCTGTGGTCGCCTTGAGCTTGGCTCCCTTGAGCAGACGTCCCAAGCGACGATTTTCCCGCTGGGCGTTCTCTGCATCGACTAGCAGACCAAAGCGTTCGTCGAAGGTGAGCGATTGCGCGGCGGGGTTGCCTTGCTGGTCCTCATAGGCCTGGGCCATGCCCGCGAGACGGAGTTGGCGCAGGATATCTTGGGTCGGATTACTCAGCATGGTCCGATTCCTTCTGGCTGTAGTAGTGGGGGCCCCGCACGTTCCGGTGCGCAGGGAGTGCCGGCGACTCTTCGGCGTGCGACCGCGAGCGACCCCGGTGCTCCAGATGGTTCTGCAGCAACGAACGGATGCTTTTCAGGGTGGGTGATTTGATCTGCAACGCTTCGCCGCAAGCCGCTTCGAACCGTTCAGGGCCGTAGGTCTTGGTCAGCTTCTCCAATCCACTGCAGGCTCTCAGTGCCAAAGTGACGTGCCGTGCCGTCGCGAACTGGTGTTCGATCACCTCCAGCGCATAGGGACCAAGTGTGATCGCCCAAGCGCGATACCGCTGCGGCGTTTGATCTGACCATGCCCGGTGCGCGGGCGACAAATGCGCTTTGTCGGAGGTGGTCTCGCCCACCACCTCGCTGCGTGGATGCATGGCGATACGTTGTCGCCGATAAAAGATTTCCACCATCGTGGCCGTCAGGCGAACATCCACCTGTTCGCGCACCAGGCGATAAGGCACCGAGTAGTGGTGTCCCTTCACAACCGGGTGATAGTCGACCCCCACGCGGACGTTCGGTATCCATTCGCCGTACTCGAAGCGCTCGCCAGGCAATGGCAGAAGGTGCGGTCGGTCAAGTTCCTCAAACCGAGCGCGTCGCGAGGCATGCCAGGTACGGGTGACTTTGCCGTTGATGAGGTCGATGCATTCGCGCAGCGCGTCGTTGATCTCGGCCAACGAGTGGAAAACGCGATGGCGCAATCGCGCCAAGGCCCACCGCTCAATGATCAGCACGCCGCCCTCGGCCTTGGCCTTGTCCTTCGGCTTGCGGGACCTTGCGGGCAAAATCACGGTGCCGTAGTGACGCGCCATCTCCAGATAGGTGGGGTTGAGCTGAGGCTCGTTGCCGGCACGCAGGACGGCCGCTTTCAGGTTGTCGGGCACGGTGATGGCTGGTACGCCGCCAAGAAACGCATACCAGCGGTTGTGTACCTCGATCCACCATTCGGTGGCCTGCGAGGGCACCGCCGACGCGAACAACAGATGCGACACCCCCAGCGCGGCAGCGAAAATCTGTGCACGGCGCATCTCGCCCGTCGCCGGGTCGACCCATCCCATGGTCGGCCCCAGGAAATCCACCCAGCCACGCTCACCAGGCGTGTGTGGCTGACGCATACTAACGGCGTGACGGCGCGTCCACGCGCGGTAAAGATGGGTGAATTGGCTGTATTCATAGGCGCTGTCGGGATCGTCGCGTCGATATTCTTCCCACAGAAGCTGTCGCGTCACATGCGGACGCTGTAGTTCGGCGTGGACATAGCTCCAGTCTGGCAGTCGCTTGGTAGCCGAGCGTGCCGGCCGTGGATAGAAACGGGCATGCAAAGCATCGTCGTCGAGCGCGAGCAGCGCATCGAGTACGTATTCGTGTGTTTCTATTATCTGGCGGTAACGCCGGATGGAATTGAAGGACATGTCGACCTCGCGTCCGATGGCACGATTGCTCATCGTCGTACCGAGCGCCAGTTGAACCGCTTGGCGAAGTTTTGTCATGATGTTGTCTCCCGCGTGGATGCCGCCACGATCGGAGCGACAAGGGCTCCGGTGGCATCGATAAAAGGTCTGGCGTGCGTCAACCGACCCAGCAGGGTCGGACGCTTGACACGGCGGAGTCGCCGCGGGAGACTTGCTTTGCAGTTTTGCGAAGCCCCAAGCGCCTCGAAGTCATCACACTTCGGGGCGTTTTCATTGGTGCGCCAGGGATCAGGAATGGGTCGATCAGTTAGATGTCAAACTGGGTGCGTCACCTCCCGTGGATTTCAGAGAAACCAAGTCATGGCGTGTGGCGGTGGCATAGCGATCGGGCCACAACTTCGCGGCCGTCGTGGAGAGCCGCTGCGCAATGGTGGCTTCGATCCGACGGGATCGACGAGCGCCTTGGGAGACCGAAGTGACCGTTGTCGGTGCGACGCCCAAGTCGCGGGCAACTTGGGCTAGCGACGTGCCGGCCAACCGCAGGCGCATCTTGATCTGTTCGTGCTGTTTTCGCGCACGTTGCAAGCGAGTAAGCTCGTGGGAAGTAGTGTGACTCACTATAGGCAGTTATGAGTAAGGTCGCAACGTCCTCGCAAAACGTCTCCATCGGCCAGCGTCTAACCGCTGTGCGGGCGACCACCGCTTTGAGCCAAGGCGCCTTTGCCGAGATGCTCGGCCTGTCGTTGCGCGCCTATGCCAATTACGAGCGGGGCGAGCGGGAAATGCCAGTCGCGCTGTTTCGTGCCTTGTATGAGACCTTCGGTATCGATCCTGTTTGGCTACTGGATGGTCCAGGCGAGCAACCGGTGAAGGCAGCCACGCGTGCCACCGACGTCGCTCTGGTCGACCGCATCATTGACTGGGTT
Organism: Rhodanobacter geophilus; assembly: GCF_040812275.1. NCBI lineage: Bacteria > Pseudomonadati > Pseudomonadota > Gammaproteobacteria > Lysobacterales > Rhodanobacteraceae > Rhodanobacter > Rhodanobacter geophilus. The sequence goes on from NZ_JBFOHL010000007.1 coordinate 67,477, forward strand.
GATACGGAGCTGGCGTCGATGGGCAAGAAGCTGCGGCCAGAGCAGCGTTTGCGTATCCTGAAAGCGGCCTATGCGCTCAGTGCCGAGAAGGGACGGCTCGAACCCAGCTCGATGAGAGAATTGCTGTCGGTAGTGGTGCGGCGATAACGGTATCAGCGGAGCTGCCGCCTCGGTTATGTCATTGCTTTTTCGTTGGGAGACGCGTCATGAGTGATCCGGAAGACTTCGAAGCGGCGCTACGGCACGATCTGCTGGACGCTGTCCGTGAGGGCGCGGCCTGCGCTCAGAACGACGATGATAACGAGCGCGATCGGCAAGCTATCGATGATGAGCGTATTTTCATCGCCCGTTTCGGGTTTGATCGCCCCCGGCGATATCGCGAGAGCCTGATCAAACTGAAGCACACGGTGGATCTCACCGATCGCGAAATTCGCCTGATGCATCACACCTTCTCGCTGCGCTCAGACGCGCAGGGGGTCCAACTGAACGCCAGTCGCGGTCTTGCGGTTTTGGGGCACGTCGTGTTGGGCATCTTGTGCCTGCAGATGATCAACGTTTGGGTTCTGGCCAGACACGCTTCGATGGCCCCGCCGATGCTGGCGTTTCGCTTCTCCGGCCTGATGATCATGCTGCTGGCGATGGGCTGGTTCGTACACTGGGTCTACATTCGGCCTTGGCAAATCCAGCAACGTACTCGAGCGCAATGATCCGGCTGTAAAGGTAATCACCCATTGATGTCTATGATGATCATCAAGAACGCAAAATAACGGTAATCCAAGCCCCCATTAGCGTCCTGCGTTTTCCACCTATGCCATCCCCGGATCATGCAAACTGCGTGAGACCAAGAGTTTGAGGAGCAGTGGAACGAAAACCCTCGTCAAGCATCAGCATCCCGATCGCCTGGTGTCGACAAAAGACGCTTCTTTGAGCCGATCCTTTGACCTCTTGAGCAGTTATCCCTGCGTGCGCATGGGCTAACCTCACGGCAACGCTACTAAACCTGTAGAGCGCAGGCTGTGAGCCTTGTGCGCCGCCGATTGTCCACGCCAAGTGCAGTTAAAGGCATCTGGTGAGCCTCAGTTCACTACGAAACGATAGCCGACACCCGGCTCCGTCTTCAGCCATTGCGGGTTGTTAGGATCGTCGCCCAGCTTCTGGCGCAGCTTGCCCACCACGATGCGCAAGTACTGATTATCTCCGGTATGCGTCGGCCCCCACAGTTCTACTAACAACTGATGTTGGGTGACTACCCGGCCAGCATGGCGCAAGAGCATCTCCAGCAATGCATACTCCTTGCGGGTCAGCGCCAACGGAGTGCCATCAAGACTGACTTCACGTCGGGCCAAGTCCACCAGCAAACGTCCATCGTCATAGCGCGGTGGGACTTCCGGTTCGCCGGGCCGGTTGCGCAGCAGCGCGCGCAGTCGCGCCATCAGCTCCTGGATACCAAACGGCTTGGTCATGTAATCGTTGGCGCCGCGATCGAGCGCGCGCACCTTTTCCGCTTCGGCGTCGCGCACTGACAACATCAGCACTGGCAGTTGGCTCCACTGGCGCACTTCGGCCAGCACCTCGTGACCATCCCGGTCCGGCAGGCCGATGTCCAGTATCAGCAAGTCCGGCGATTGGGTGACAGCCAGTGCCAGTCCTTCGGCCGCGTTCGAAGCCAGCAATACCTCGTAGCCCTCGGCGCGCAGGCCGATATCGAGAAAGCGGCGAATCTGCGCCTCGTCGTCGATGACCAGAATGCGTGGAGCGGATGTGGTCATGGGGTGATATCGGACGGCGGCGGCAGTGGCAGGCTGATGCGGATGAGGGTGCCGATGCCCGTGCCCGGCAAGGCCTCGACACTGCCGCCGTGCGCACCGATCATGCCGCGGCAGATCGCCAATCCAAGGCCGGTACCTTGCGGCGCACGATCACCGCGTGAGACCGAATAGAACATGTCGAAGATGCGGGCGCGCTCATCCTCCGGAATGCCGGGGCCGCGATCGGCCACGTCGATCAGCAACTGCTCGCCGGTGGTCTGCACGGTGACGCGTACGGCGTCGTCCGGCGGGGAGAATCGCGCCGCATTCTCCAGAATGTTGAACAGCGCCTGCTCGATCAGCGCCGGATGCACGTACAGCAAGACCGGTTCGGCGGGCGCGGTAGTTTCCACGCGCAGCTCGGGAAACAGCTTGCGCAGGCGTGACACGGCGGCCGCAACGATTTCGGTGCTGTCGGTCCAGTCGCGGTTGAGTTTGAGCTTGCCGTGACCGAGCCGGGTCATGTCGAGCAGGTTCTGGATATAGCGATCCAGCCGCTGGCCTTCGCCGAGAATGGCCTGCAATAGTTCCCGCCGCTCGTCGGCCGGCAGCTTGTCTTCGTAGCTGACCAAAGTGCCGGCGGCACCAATCATCGACGCCAGCGGCGAGCGCAAGTCGTGCGACACCGACGACAGCAACGCGTTGCGCAGACGCTCGGTCTCACCTTGCACGCGGGCGCCTTCGAGCTCGTCCGACAGCCGCGCGCGCTCCAATGCCTGGCCGATGTCCTGAGTCATCGCCAGCGCCAGGCTGCGCGTGTCCGTCGACGGTTCGGTGACGGCAGGGTCGAACCGCAGCGCCACCACGCCCAGCGCGTGCCCTTTGCTACCCAACGGCAGGATCCAGCAGGAGGCGCCATTCAAGGTATCGGTGTAGCGCCCGGCCGGTTCACCATGGTGATCGCTCCACTGCGCGGCGGCGAGATCCTGCGCGCTCAACGACATCTCGGCGGGTGCGCTGGACGCACGCCGCAGAACCTGGTCGGGGTCGCGCGCCAGCACTGCCACGGCGCCATGCAGCGCGCGCGCCAGCGCACGGACACCCGCTTCACGGATGCCGGCCGCGTCGGCACTGGTCGCCAGACTCTGGCCCAGCGCCAGCATCGAGCGCGTCTGCGCCTGGGCCGCACGCAGCGATTTCACCTGGCTGGCCAGCCGTGTCGCCAGGTGGCTGCAGACCAGCGCCACGATCAGGAACAACAGCACGGCCAGCACGTCGTCGGCGCTGGAGATGGCCAACGTGTAGCGTGGCGCGGCGAAGAAGAAGTTGTCACCAAGGAAACACAACACGGCGGCGTATACCGCCACCGCCATCCGTGTGCGCACCGCCACTATCAGTACCGCCGTGAGGAAAATCAGCGACAGGTTGGCCACCGACAAGTAGCGGTCGGCGACGAATGACAGGCCGAACGCGATCAGCGTCGCCAGCGTGGCGTACAGGTATTCATTGCGCGAACCGCGTCCGCCCGGCAGCGCCAGACGGCGGCGTGACTGCGCGCGCTCGGCCGGCGTGGCGATGATGGTCAGCTCCAGATGCGCGCCGCGACGCAGCAGCATCTGGGTCAGCGAACGGCCGAAGATGCGCGCCAGCAGGCGTTCGCGGGTACGCCCCAAAATGATCTGACCGACGCCTTCGCGATCGGCATGCGCAATCAGCTCGTCGGCGATCGTGGGGCCGCGCAGGATAATCGCCTCGCCACCGAGCCGACGCGCCAGCCGCATCGCGGCGTCAAGGCGCTCGCGCCGCGCCGGTTCGAGCGCAGCGCCCGCATCGACGAAGGCAACACCCCACGGTGCGCCGCGCCGCTCGGCGATACGCCGCGCCACGCGCACCAGATACTCACTCTGCGCGTGGCCATCGATGGCGGCGAGCACCCGACGGCGCACCGGCATCGCGCCACCGCGCGCCAGCATGTGCTCGCGCAGGTCGCTATCAACGTGACTGGCGATGGTGTCCACCGCCAGCTCGCGCAAGGCGGCCAGGTTGGTCGGCGAGAAGAACGCATCGAGCGCTGCCGCCGCCGTATCCGGCACGTAGACCTTGCCCTGCTTGAGCCGGCCGATCAGCTCGCGCGGGGGCAAATCGACCAGCACGATGTCGCGAGCGCGATCGAGAAATGCATCGGGCACCGTTTCGCGCACGGTGATGCCGGTGATCCGCCGCACCTGGTCGTTGAGGCTTTCCAGATGCTGCACGTTGAGTGCGCTGTACACCTCGATGCCCGCATCGAGCAGTTCGGCGATGTCCTGCCAACGGCGCTGATGGCGACCGCCGGGCAGGTTGCTGTGCGCCAGCTCGTCCACCAGCAGCACCGCCGGCTTGCGCGACAGTGCGGCATCCAGATCAAACTCGGCGAAATCGCGATCGTGATAGCGCACGCTCCGACGTGGCAACACTTCCAAGCCTTCCAGCAAGGCGGCGGTATCGGAGCGACCGTGCGTCTCGACCAGCCCCACCACCACGTCCACACCCTGCCGCTTCAACTCGCGCGCGGCGGACAGCATCGCGTAGGTCTTGCCGACGCCGGGTGCAGCACCCAGGAAAACCTTCAGCCGCGGCGAGTGCCCTTGGTCGAGGGTTCCCAGCAAGGCGTCAGCACGGGCTTCGCGGTCGGACGGGTTCATGCGGATGCTCGAGCGGAAAACGTCTGCGACATTACATGAACGCGCGGGGGGCAGGCGCGCTCAGCCATGTCAGAAGGTTCCCTGCACGGTCACGAAGCCGCGCGTACCACCCACGTTACGTACGTCCGACGCGTCGTGGTAGTTCACCGCACGACCATAGAAGGCCGCGTTGTCGGCATGCGTGACACCGCCGATGACGGACCAATTCGGGGCAAACTGGTAGCTCAACGCGGCGCTCACATCGCTGTAGTCGGGCGACGATTCGCCACCGGCCAGCGGCGTCAGCAGCCGTGTCGTGTAGTGCGTATGCCCCGCATGCAGCAACAGACTCCACGCGTCAGCCAGCGGCCAGTCCAGATCCAACTGCAGATAACGGCTGCCTTTCGAATCGCCGCGGTAGCCCTGCTCCACGTCGGCACCGAAATAGTCGGTGAGCGAGTGGTTGTATTTCACGGTCAGGATCTTCCAGGACAGCGCCATGTTCGCCTCGACCGTAGTGAGCGAGCGCGACGGCAGCCCGGCCCGGTCCAGGTTGGCGCCCGGATACAGATAGCTGTACACGCCGGCGCGCCACGACCAGTCGTTGCCGATCGGCCTGCCGTAGCTGGCGTACAAGTCGATTTCCATCGAGCCACCCGGATAGCTGCGGTCGCTGATGCTGGAGCCAGACGCGCCGCCCACGAAGCCGCTCGCACCGGCGTATTCCACGCCACCCTGGATGGCGGGGCCGCCCCAGCCCTGGCTGAGTCCGCGGAAGATGTAGTCGGAGGTGAGCGCGAGGTTGCCGCTGAGCTTGCCGGCGTTGTCTTCGGCCTGGGCCGAAGCAGCCAGCAGCAAGCCACCGGCGAGCACGGCCACCAAGGCATAACGGGATTTCATCGACATGAGGGTTCCTCGGCCGCGCCGTCGGGCGCAGCCATTCAAGGGGAAGGAAGAACAAGAAAGGATGGATCGGATCGCCGCCTGGCGACCGGGGAATCAGATGCCGGCGTAGCCGCCCAGCACGTATTCGTCTTCGAGGCGGGAGGCCTCGCTGGCGGGCTCGGGTTCACGTCGCGGTGCCGGCATGGCGACCACCACGCCACGCTCGGTTTCGGCGGCGCAGACGCGTACTTCGACGTCCTGCCCGCCGCTGTCGCGCGCGGGTTCGTCCTCGCTGGTGGAAATCCGCACGTCGATATCCTGGTGGACAGCGTCGGATAGCGACAGGGACAAGCTGATGCTGCAGGTATACATGGGTGTCTCCTCAAACAAGGCCGATCTGCGTGAGCAGCAGGTCAATCAGCTTGATGCCGATGAACGGCACCAGCAGTCCGCCCACGCCGTAGATCAGCAGGTTGCGATTAAGCAAGGCAGTGGCGCCGATGGCGCGGTATTTCACGCCTTTGAGCGCCAGCGGGATGAGCGCCATGATGATCAGCGCGTTGAAGATCACCGCCGACAATATGGCCGACGACGGGCTGTGCAGCTTCATCACGTTGAAGGCATTCAACTGCGGATAGGTGGCCACGAAGATCGCCGGCAGGATCGCGAAATACTTGGCGATGTCATTGGCGATGGAGAATGTGGTCAGCGAGCCGCGCGTCATCAGCAATTGCTTGCCGGTTTCCACGATCTCCAGCAGCTTGGTCGGGTTGGAATCCAGATCCACCATGTTGCCGGCCTCCTTGGCTGCCTGGGTGCCGGAGTTCATCGCCACCGCCACGTCGGCCTGGGCCAGCGCGGGGGCGTCGTTGGTACCGTCGCCGGTCATCGCCACCAGCCGGCCTTCGGCCTGGTAGTCGCGGATCATCTTCAGCTTGGCCTCGGGCGTGGCCTCGGCCAGGAAGTCATCCACGCCGGCCTCGGCGGCGATGGTGGCGGCGGTCAGCGGGTTGTCACCGGTGATCATTACCGTGCGAATGCCCATGCGGCGAAGGTCGGCAAAACGCTCCTTGATGCCGGTCTTGACGATGTCCTTGAGCTCGATCACGCCCAGCGCACGGCCACCTTCGACCACCATCAGCGGCGTGGCGCCGCGTCGCGCCACGTCGTCACCGATCTGCTGCAGACGCGGCGGCAAATGGCTACCGTTTTCTTCCAGATAGCGCGCGATGGCATCCATCGAACCCTTGCGGATGCGGCGCCCATCCACGTCGACGCCGCTCATCCGGGTTTGCGCGGTGAAGGCCACGAATTGCGCGCCTTCCAGCGGTTGGCTGCTGTCCAGTCCGCAACGCACGCCGGCCAGCGTCACCACGCTGCGGCCTTCGGGCGTTTCGTCGGCGCGCGACGCCAGCAGCGCCGCCTCGGCCAGCACGCGCTCGTCCACACCCGGTGCGGTATGAAACGCCACCGCTTGGCGGTTGCCGTGGGTGATGGTTCCGGTCTTGTCCAGCAACAACACATCGACGTCGCCGGCCGCTTCCACCGCGCGACCGGAGGTGGCGATGACGTTGGCCTGCATCATGCGACTCATGCCGGCCACGCCGATCGCCGACAGCAGTGCACCAATCGTCGTCGGTGCCAGACATACCAGCAGGGCAACCAGCGCAGTCAGCGTCACTGCCTTGCCGGCGCCGCTGGCGCCCGCAGCAAAGATCGAGAACGGCAGCAGCGTGACCACCACTAGCAGGAACACGATGGTGAGGCCGACCAGTAATATCGTCAGCGCGACCTCGTTCGGGGTCTTCTGCCGGCGCGCCCCTTCGACCATCGAAATCATGCGGTCGAGGAACGATTCACCGGGATTGACGGTGATGCGCACTACCAGCCAATCCGACAGCACGCGGGTGCCGCCGGTGACCGACGAGAAATCGCCGCCACTCTCGCGGATGACGGGCGCCGACTCGCCGGTGATGGCGCTTTCGTCCACCGACGCCACGCCTTCGATCACTTCGCCATCCAGCGGAATGGTGTCGCCGGCCTGCACCAGCACGGTGTGGTCGCGGCGCAGCTCGCTGGCATCCACCGGCACCCAACGGCTGCCGTAGTGCGGCTCCAGCAATTTTTTGCCGATGGTCTGACGCTGCATCCCACGCAAGCTGGCCGCTTGAGCTTTGCTGCGCCCCTCGGCCAATGCTTCGGCGAAGTTGGCGAACAGCACGGTGAACCACAACCACAAGGCGATGGCCAGAATGAAGCCGGCCGGTGCATCGGCACCGGCGCCGAAGAGTGCCTGCAGCCACAGCACGGTGGTGAGGATGCTGCCCAGATAAACCACGAACATCACCGGATTTTTCCACTGCGCGCGCGGACTCAGTTTGCGCAGGGCGTCCAGACAGGCGGGCCCAAGCAACTGCGGGTCGAACAGGGGCAACTTGGCTTTCTGATGACTCATGACGGTTCCCGATTACTTGCCCGCAACGGCGGGTGATTGCTGGGCATCCAGCGCGAGGTTGAGCTTCAATACGTTGACCCGTGGCTCGCCGAGCAGGCCGAGCAAGCGCCCGCTGGTATGGGCATGCAGCAGGTCGGCCAGCTGACTTTCCGACATGTGCCGCTGGGTTGCCACGCGCTTGAGCTGAAGTTGTGCATTGGCTGGTGAAATGTCGGGATCGAGGCCAGACGCCGACGCGGTGACTGCGTCCACCGGCACCGGCGTGTCGGCAGCCAGACCGTTCTCGGCGCGGTAGGACTTGACCCGCGCCGCTACCGCATCGATCAGTTTGCGATTGGTCGGGCCCAGGTTGCTGGCGCCGCTGCTCCCCGCGTTGTACGGCGCATCGGCAGTGACGCTGGGACGTGGATGGAAATACTCCGGCCGTTCGAACTGCTGGCCGAGTACCGCCGAGCCCACCGCAACGCCATCGCGCTGCACCACGCTGCCGTGCGCCCGCCACGGCATCAGCAGGTTTGCCGCTGCGGTGGTGGCTAGTGGATAACCCAGCCCGGTCAGCAGCATGAAGAAGACGGTGGACACCAGCACCGGACGAACCAGGCGGCGGAAAGAAAGATTCATGTCAGTCATGTCGCATTCCTCAAAAGAGACGTCCGGCCAGCATGTCCAGATGTTCGACCAACGGCCCCAGCGCCAGCGCCGGCAGAAAGGTCAGGCCACCCACAACAATGATCACCAGCACAGTCAGGCCCATGAACAGCGGCGTCGCGGTGGGGAAGGTGCCGGCGGAATCGGGCAGGGTTTTCTTGCTCGCCAGCAGGCCGGCCACGGCCAGCATCGGCAGCAAGGTGAGGTAGCGGCCCATCAGCATGGCCAGGCCGATGGTGGTGTTGAAGAACGGCGTGTTCGCGTTCAACCCCGCGAATGCCGAACCGTTGTTGGCGGTACCGGAGGCATATGCGTACAGAATTTCGCTGAAGCCATGCGCACCGGGATTGTTGAGGCTGTCCGATACACCCGGCCATAACACCGCCAGTGCGGTAAAACCGAGGATGGAAATTGGATGGGCCAGCACCGACAGCATCACCAACTTGATCTCGCGGGCCTCGATCTTCTTGCCCAGAAACTCCGGGCTGCGGCCGATCATCATTCCGACCAAAAACACCGCCAGGATCGCGTACTGGATCAGGTTGATGAAGCCGACGCCGTCGCCACCAAACACCGAATTCAGCATCATTTGCGCCAGTGGCACGAAGCCGCCCATCGGGGTCAGCGAATCATGCATCGCATCGACCGAGCCGGTGGTGGCCGCGGTGGTAGTGGTCACGAACAAACTGGTACCGGCGATGCCGAAGCGCAGTTCCTTGCCCTCCATGTTGCCGCCGGACTGGCTGGCGCTCATGGTCTGATCCGCACCCACCGACGTCAGCAGCGGATTGCCGGTCTGTTCGGCCGTATACACGATCGACAGGAAGCCCAGGAACATCACCAGAAAGGCGCCAAAGAACACCCAACCCTGACGGCGGCGGAACAGCATGCTGCCGAACGCATAAGTCAGTGCCGAAGGGATCAGCAGCATGCTCAGAATGTGCAGCGCATTGGTCAGCGCGGTGGGATTCTCGAACGGATGCGCGGCGTTCATGCTGAAGAAGCCGCCACCGTTGGTGCCGATGTGTTTGATCGTCTCGAAGCTCGCCACCGCACCCAGGATGATGTGCTGCTTGACGCCCTCAAGCGTGGTCACCGTGACATCCGACGCCAGCGTCTGCGGAATGCCCTGCCACACGTAGACCAACGCCAGTGCGAAACACAGCGGCAGGAAAACGCGATAGAGCACCCGCGTCAGGTCCACCCAGTAGTTGCCAATGTCATCCGCGTTCTTGCGGCTCAGCCCGCGAATGAACGCGGCAGCCGCAGCCACACCGGTGGCGGCGCCACCCATCATCAGGAACGTGATCACCGCCATCTGGCTGAAGTTGGACAGGCTGGTCTCGCCCGAGTACGCCTGCCAGTCGGTGTTGGTGGTAAACGAAACGGCGGTGTTGAACGCCAAGTCTGGACTCTGCGCCGCCAACCCCAGCGGGTTCAACGGCATCACGCCCTGCAGGCGCAAGCCGAGATAGCCGAGCAGCAGCATCGCCGCGTTGGATACCAGCAAGGTCACACCGTATTGCGCCCAACCCATGCCAGCATCCGGGTTCACACCGAACAAACGATAGCTCCAGCGTTCCGGCAGGGTATGTCCGGTGCCGGTGAATACACGCGCCAGCCACTTGCCCATGACCACCACCAGCAAGGTCATGCAACTCAGCAATAACGCGAATTGGAGAAGATTGATCAACATGTCATCGCTCCATCAAACCCGCCGCAACGCGACGACGTAGAACCACGCGGCGAAAAAAAAGGCCACCACCAGCAGCACGAAAATCAGGTCACTCATTACCGATTCCTCACAACAGCACGGCGGCACCGGATAGCCCGGTACAGCCTGTGGAAAGACCCGCGACGCCGACCTAGAACTCTTCCGGGCGAAGCAATGCGTGAAACAGATAGACGAACAAGCCGACGGCGATCGCGCCGGCTAACAGTTGGACCCAGCTCATGGCGAATCTCCTTGCCACCCGTCTATGCCGATACGACCGGGTGGCTGGTAAATTGGGTTGTCGGAACGGTCTGTGTTGAAGCGGGTTGTCGTCGTCCTCGCCCAGTAGCGGTCGCCGATCAGTAGCAACCCGATTCCCGCTGAAGATCCGATCCACAACAACAGCACAGCAATGAATTCCATGGCGCAGCATCGTTAATAGGACGACGCGTACTGTAGGAAATGCGGCATAACAAAGGGGTAGCGATTTGGCCGCTAGCCGTATAGAAAGCGTAAAGATTTACAACCATCGTCGCGACAGAGCTGCAGCAGCAACCACCCGCAGCTTCGCCCTCCAATGCAGACGGTGCGTCACCCCCTTGATCTGATCAGAAACGTAATGCTGATGCGTCGCAAACAGCAGAGTGATCGCTGTCTATCGGAACTCTGATCATAATTGTCCAGCACGCGCATTCAGCGTGACGTGGCTGTTGGACCAGCATATAACCGGTCGCCACGGGACTCAAGGTTCAGGCCTGCCCGGGCCAGGAGAGCAGATGGAACGCGAAGAAATCCGACCCGGTATGCGGGTCCAAATCGTCAACACGACCAAGTACGGCACGGATCGCTGGTTGGCGCCGGCCCAAGTGCTCAGCGTGGTTCACCCCGATACCGGCACCGCCAACATCCGGATCATGTTTCTCGATGGTGTGGCAGACGTCTACCACAGCGTGGATCCCGCGGATCTGGACTACGAGTGAGGAGCGAACCGATGCCCTCCTTACCTTCGCCCATGGGTGCGTTGGATGCCGAGCTGCTACGAGCAGCTGAGGCTGTGCTGAACGAGGGCGAGAGTCTTTCGGCCTTTGTCGAGGCGTCGGTGCGTGCCCAAGTCGCCCGTCGACGGCAGCGTCGCGATTTTGTGGCGAAGGGATCGGCGGCCGCCGAAGCGGCCCAACGCACTGGCCAATATACCGATGCCGCCCAAGTCCTCACGCGGCTCTTGCAGCAGGCATCCAAGGGGAAGGCCAACCGATGACCTCCACCGCTGAGTTACAGCGACTTTTGGAAGCCGCGAAAAACGATGTCCGCGCTGAGGAGGCCTTCCTTGCCGGGCTGCTATCCGCAACGGTCTATGCGCATGTCCCGCGCACACCGCCGCCGACGGGAAAGATGCAGTTCGTACAGTTTGTGCGCCCAGATAACGGTCAGACAGTGTTGCCTTTCTTCAGCGACCAGGCCAAGGCCCAGTTCGCCGGCAGAGGGCGTGTGGGCATCGTCAGCATGGCGGGGCGCAGGCTGTTGGAACTGACGCAAGGGGCCACGCTGATGCTCAATCCCAACGACGATGGCTACGTTCTGTACCCGGAGGAAGTGTCCGCACTCTTGACCGACCGACCCTTGGGCATCTTTGTGGCCGAGCAGACAACGCCAGGCGAAACCGTTGGCCTTGCAGCCCCGAGCGTGCCTGTGGATGCGTTGGTCAACGCGCTTGCAGGCTACTTAGGCAAGGAGCCCGCGGTGCAGGCCGGCTATCTGATGGAATTGCACCGAGGGAAGGATCTGGCGGACGTGTCATTGCTGATCGCCTTAGTCGTGCTTTCAAAGGAGGCCGAACGCATTGCGCGTGGCAGCATGGTTGCTGCGCAGCCGGTCTTGCAATCCCTGACGCTGCCGCTCCTGATCATGTGTCATACGCCGGAGGAGCCACTGCCTCCGGGGTACGAGGAAGCGATCTGTTTCTATGGCAATCCTGGGCACGCTTCTTCACGGATAGGCATCTCGCAGGAAGGGGGTGGTGATTCTGCGTAGGTTCGTCACTGCCAGCCGAATTTCATCTGTCCGGCACGGCTCTGTGCCGGGGTGAGGAACCGGCGGCGAGTCTGGCCACTCTGGCGACCGCAATGGGTGACCGTGATACCGGTCTAAGGGCAGCTTTCCGTGCTTCCCAATAGATTTCGGTCGTCACGCATGGCGCCGATCGGGTTGCCGGGTGGAGTCTGGCAGGGCGTTACCTGCATCTCAGCCCCTGCGAATGCTCGACCTTACGCTTGGGTTCGGCGGGTCCTTCGAAGGAGCTCTTAGTGACTGATGGAAACGACACGCGCCAGTACCTGACGCCGCGCATATTCGCCAGTGTGGCGGAAATCGAAGCGGTGCCTGGCTACGTACCAAATAACCCTATCGGGACGAACAACTATGCAGGTCTTCTTGGCCACTATGACTTTGGCGAAGAGTTGCGCTGTTGCTTTCAGAAGCCTAACGGCAATCTCTGCAGGGAAGTGCACAAGTTCGGATTTGTGGCGAAGCTGCTGAACAGCACGGTGACGGTCATAGGCAACCATTGTGCGATCACGAAGTTCGATGCCGATTCACAATTGAACCGGGACCGGCGCCACGCCCTTGCCTATCAGGAAAGAGAAAAGAAGCTCGGGCGCGTGGCGGACTTCTTGACCCAAGAAACAGCCATCAGCCAAGTTCTGGAGCGCGTCAAGAAGGGCGCCGGCGAACTAGCGCAACGGTTGCACGAATATAAGGATGAGCTCGGTGAACACAACGTGCGGCGCCTGGAAGACATGGCTAAAACCGGTCGATCCGACATAACGCTTACGGCGGTTTATGTCAGATACGAGGTCGACAAAAGTGGCGAACGGCACGAGGAACGCCAACAAGTTTCGCACCGCCTCGGGACCATTCAAGGTCTAGAGCTTTTTAGGCCGGGATCTTTGCAACAGCTCTTAAGTTCCATCCAAAGCGTACGCCTTGCGTTGCTCGAGGCAAACACGCTTATGCGCTCGGCCAAACGGCCGAGGACGTCAGCGATCGAGCGCCTGGCCGCGACACTGGGGACCTGGGAACGGTGCCAGACCACATTGGGCCGGCTCCAAAACCACGAACGTGCTTTCCGCGCTACCGATCCTTCGCTGTTCTGCTACCTCGCTGACGATCGGGTGCAGCGGTATCACAGTGCCCGAGCAGCCATGCAGCGTCTGGGGTTAGAGGGCGGTAAGAACCGAGCGAAAGAATGGCTTGCTGCGTTGGATGCCAAGATCAAAGCTCAACTGGGCGCCCAGCAGATTTTGATTGCCCGCTAACCTCAGAAGAGAACACATGCCAACCACCGGCATATCGCTATGGCGTTCGCCTGAGCATCAAGGAAGAGCAAATGGCCGTATAGTCAGCCGCTTACAAGCGGGATTGCCGCTTTTTGGTCGAATCCCTGCCGACCCTCATGACGACCTGTCCCTGCGGCAAGTGCTGGCGCCATGAGTCAGCCACGTCCGCCAGGCCGCTTGCTTGCGCGTGATTCGCTTGCACGGGCACTGCCGTGGCTTTGGTTGCCGCTCTGGGTGGCTGCGGCGCTGATCGCCATCTTCCAGCATGGCCCGATGCCCATGTATTCGACGCGCACGCTGTCCGTCGCGTGGGAGATGTGGCTTCACCACAGCATCCTGGTGCCGTACCTCAATGGCCTCCCCTACAGCGACAAACCGCCGCTGCTGCTGTGGCTGATCCAGTCGGGCTGGAGCGTGGCCGGCGTCAACGATGTCTGGCCACGCTTGCTGGAGGTCGCGCTAGGAGCTATTCAACTGGTGCTGGCATGGCGTTTGGCGCGCACCCTGTTTCCGCAGGACAAGCGCATTGCGCACGCCACCGCGTGGATCCTGCTGGCCTTCACTTATGGCTTTCTGTTCGGCCTGCAGGTCATGTATGAGGTGCTGCTGGCCGACTGCGTACTTGCCGCGCTGCTGTGCCTGGCGCCAGCCGCACACGGAAAAGCCCCGCACTTCGGCGGATTCCTACTTGCCCTCAGCCTTGGCCTGCTGACCAAGGGGCCCGTGGTGGTGCTGCATGTTGGCTTGCCCTGGCTGCTTGGCCCGCTGTGGAGCGAGTGGGCACGCCGGGAACGCCGACTGTGGTATGGCCGAGGTGGACTTTCCCTCCTGGCCGCCTGCGTAGTGCTGCTGGCGTGGGCGCTGCCGGCCGCGCGGATCGGCGGCGAGGCCTATCAGCACAGGCTGCTGGTGCACCAGACCGCGGGCCGTGTGGTCGATGCCTTCGCGCACGCGCACCCGTACTGGTGGTATCTGCCACTGCTGCCCGTACTGGCCTTTCCATTCACGCTCTGGCCACGCCTGTGGGCGGCACTGCTGCACTGGCGCCAGCCGCTGGACTCCGGCGCGCGCTTTCTCCTTGCGTGGCTGCTTCCAGTGCTGTTGGGGTTCTCGGTCATCAGCGGCAAACAGGCGTATTACCTGTTGCCCGAGTTCGGCGGCATGGCGATGTTGATGGCAGTCGTGCTCGAACGCGCCCATGCATCGGGTGAAGCAAATAGTCGCTGGCTGGCGCCCTGGCCGCTTGCCGTGCTGCTTGCGGCAACCGGGTCCGCCCTGATCGGACTGGATGCGCTGGTCGCCCACCATGTGTTGTCCGACCCGATCTACTTGATCACGGCTCCCCACGGCCGGCCATTCGGCGTGCTGTGCCTGCTGCTGGCCCTGCTGCTGGTCGTACCCCGCAAGGGTGAGCTGCATCGCGTGGCAGGCGTGGGGCTCGTGGCGGCCGTGGCGGCGAACGGTCTTTTCAGTCTCACGCTATGGCCCGCCTACGATTTCATGCCGGTCAGCAAGCTGGTGGCCAAGGCGCAACAGGAAGGTCGCCCCGTAGCCAGTCTCGAATCGAACGATGGCCAGTACGCCTTCCTCGGTCGCCTGACCCAACCGGTCGAGCAATTGCACAGCACGCACGCGCTGCTGAAGTGGGCAGACCAGCATGCCGACGGGCTCGTCATCGTCTACCCGAAGCGGCTGAGCCAGGCGGATCGCGCGCAAGCGGTCTACATCCAGCCGTTCCGCGGCATATCGCTGGCCGTGTGGTTGGCACCGGCCCTGGCGAAAGCCTTGCCGCAGGAGGATCTGTGACCGGCACCGGCACCCTGTGGATGGTCGTTGGCCTGGGCAGCCAGCTGGTTTTCTCGGCGCGCTTCGTCATGCAATGGATCTACAGCGAATGGCGGCGCGAGAGCAGCATCCCCATGTCGTTCTGGTATGCAAGCGCGGTGGGCGGCGTCGGATTGCTGGCCTATGCCATCGAACGGCGCGACCCAGTGTTCATCGTCGGGCAGGCCACGGGCCTGTTCGTGTATTGCCGCAACATCCAGTTGCGCTGGCGCGAAGCGCGCACGGGCATCGCGGAGGCAGCGCGATGATCCACGTGGATACGCGATACGTCTGGCTGGCTGTCGGGCTGCTTGGGCAGGCGTTGTTCGGCGCGCGCTTCGTCGTGCAGTGGCTGCATAGCGAGATCCTCGGCAAGAGCCGTTTCCCGCGCGTTTTCTGGCAGATCAGTGTCATTGCCGGCGTGTTGATTCTTGCCTACGCCATCCACCGGCGCGATCCGGTTTTCATTTCCGGCGAAGCCATGACGCTGGCGATCTTCTTCCGGAACCTGCAACTGGTCAGCCGCAAGACGCCAGCCAAGGTCGCGAAGGAGCGCCACTCCATCCACAGAGAAGCACCATGATCGGCGGCATCGACGCACGTGCCATCAACCGGGGCGCGGCTCCACCGCGGACGTCACGGACCCTCCTATGGATAGTGGTCCTGGGCATTCTGCTCGGCTTCACCTTCCAGGGCTCGCGCGGATTGTGGGGCCCGGATGAAGGGCGCTACGTGGACGCCGCATTGCAGATGATGGATTCGGGCAACTACATGGTGCCGGCCTACAGTCCGGCGGAGCTCAACTTTTCCAAGCCGCCGTTGACGTACTGGGTCATCGCCGGATCCATGCAGCTGTTCGGACGCAATACCTGGGCCGCCCGATTGCCTTATGCGCTGGCCTATCTGGCCACGCTTCTGATCCTCTTTGCCATGGGGCGCAAGGTGTGTCCCGGGAAGCCGTGGCTCGCGCCGCTGGTATACGCCACATCCCTGTTTCCGTTCCTCACCTCGAACATCATCAGCACCGACGTGTTGCTGACCCTTGCCGAGAGCGTTGCCGTCCTCGGATTCATGATGTTTGCATGGCCTGATTCCGTGTTGCAGCGCCGGTATGGTCGCCTGCTGATGTGGCTGGGGTTTGGCTTGGCGTTTCTCATCAAGGGTCCACCTGGCCTGCTCCCACTGTTGGCGATCATCGCGTTCACCGTACTGTGCGACGGCTGGCGCGCCGCTGGCCGGCTGTTTGCTGCAGGCGATCTGCTGGTGTTCCTGGTGGTGGGTTTCACCTGGTACGTCCTGGTGATTTCCCGGTATTCCGGTCTGCTCCATTACTTCATTCACGATGAAGTCTATGGGCGGATCTTCACAAACATGTACGTGCGGCACTCGGGAAGCTTCGGCTGGATCGTCGTCTACGCTCCGGTGCTGATATTCGGCACTTTGCCTTGGTGGGGCGGGGCAGTGCGTGCGGTCAAGGTCGCAGCGAGTCCGTCGTCGTGGCGGACATGGCGCGAGAAGCGTTCGATCCGGCTGTTGCTGTTTCTGTGGTTCGTCCTTCCTTTCGTGGTTTTTTGTCTGGCGAAATCCCGGCTCCCGTTGTACCTGCTGCCGCTGTTCCTGCCATTGGCCTTGCTTGTGGCGTCGCGCATGGCACCGGCGTTCGACCTCGCATCTCGCCGCAACGCGTTTCTGCTGGCCGCATGGGTGGGGACGCTGCTCTCGATCAAGGCCGTGACCGCCTATGCCTACGGCGCGCATATCGACGATGACGTAGGTGCACGGGAGGTGGCGACGGCTGCCGTCGGCATCGACTACCGCGCCCTCGTGTTCGTGGAAAAAGCCACCGACAGCTATGCCATCGAGGAACAGACGCCGTGGGGCATGCGTCTCTACCTGGGCAAGCCCGTCTACGGCATCCGCTGGATGGACGCGGATGCGGCAACGCAGATTTGTGCAGCCATCAAGGCGCAAGGCCAGTCGTTGCTGCTGATCGATCGCGGCATATCCCGGGAAGACCTCGAGCGCGCGCTGGGCCATTGCCAGGCATCGGCCACACCGGCTGGTGCGTGGCGCAAGTACCTCTTGTTCGTTGCGCACGATTGAAGCGGTCGATCTTCATTGGCAATCCATCAAGGAACTGATGAGCATGTGCGGCATTGGCGGCGTCTTGATGAACCACCACGAGGGCTCCCCCGGGGCGATCACGCGCCAGGTGCAAGCCATGCTTTCGGCGATGCGCCACCGCGGGCCCGATGGGCAAGCCGAATACACCAGCGAGAATGTCGGCATGGGAGCCAACCGGCTCGCCATACGCGGGGTCGACCAGGTGCAGCCGCCGCTGTTCGTGCACGAATCCGGCGTCGTCGTCGCCTGCAATGGCGAGATCGACAATCACCGTGCCCTGCGTGCCTCGCTTGCCACACAAGGGCATGTGATCGAGTCGAGCAGCGACATTGCCGTCATCGCGCCGCTCTATCTCGAAAAGGACCTCGGCTTTCTCGAACATCTCGATGGCGTATTTGCGCTGGCACTGTGGGATCCCCGCAAGAAGCGCCTCATCCTCGCCAGGGATCGTGCCGGGGAAAGGCACTTGTATTACGCCACTTCCGCGCAAGGCATCTGGTTTACATCGGAACTCGCTGCCCTGCAGGTTGCGGCGCCGGCGGATATGGAGATGGATCGGCAGTCCCTGGCCCATTACCTGCGCTCAGGTTATTGCCCGTCGCCCCGGACGCCGTTCGCCCGGCAGTTCAAAGTCTGCCCTGGCGAGATGATCGTGCGGGAAAGAAACACGATGCGCTACATGCGCTACTGGACAGCGCCCTTCGGCAAGAAGCAAACCTCGCCGCCCGATGCATCCGCGTTTGATTCCATCTTCCGGAACGCGATCGAACGGCAGACCGATGTCGACGTGGATTACGGCGTGCTGCTCAGCGGTGGGCTGGATTCATCGCTCATAACGGCCGTAGCGCGCCAGGTGCGACCGGCACGCCGACTCAGGGCTTACTGCATCCGCTTCGAGGAAAGCTCCTTCGATGAAGGAAGCGGTGCGCAGACCATCGCTCGTTTGCACGATTGTCCACTTGCCACGGTCACGCTTGGCGCATCCCATGTACCGCAGATGCTCAGGCGCCTCATACAGACAACCGGGGAGCCACTGGCCGATCCCGCGTGGCTCCCGCTGTACCTGGTGACCGAACGCGCGTCGCATGACGTGAAGATGCTGCTGGCCGGCGAAGGTGCAGACGAGTTGTTCGGCGGCTATCCCACGTATCTTGGCGCGTTGTGGTCAGCGCATTACGGCAAGCTGCCGGCCCCGCTGCGCCGGGTCATTCGGCGCCTGGTCGATGTGCTTCCCGTCAGCGACAGGAAAGTCTCGCTGTCCTTCCTGCTCAAGAAATTCATCGGGGGGCAGGCGCACGATGGCCTGGCACGGCACCTGCTTTGGAACGCGAACCTGTCGCCGGAATGGATTCAACGACTGGGCATGGATTGTCCGGTGGATCACATCGAACACCACGGGTTGACGCTGCTCGACCTGGTTCAATGCTACGACTTCGAGCATTCGTTGCCGGATGCGCTGATGGCCAAGGCTGATCGAGGAGGGATGTGTCACGGCCTGGAGATCCGGGCACCGTTCCTTGATCGTGCGGTGATCGAATACGCAAGCACGCTGTCGGCAACTGCCAGGATCAAGCGGCTTCGCACCAAGGCGTTCCTGAAGGACTACGCGCGTCGCTACCTGCCGCCGGAGATCGTCGAACGCCGGAAGCGCGGTCTCTCCGTGCCGCTTGGCCAATGGTTGCGCGGTCCTCTCCACGACTGGGCGATGGAAAGGCTGTCAGATGAAACCCTGCGCAGCGTCGGCGTCCGCGTGGATGCTGCATTGGCATTGATGGAGGAGCACATGCAAAGGTTGGAAGACCACTCACGCGGCCTGTGGCACCTCATCGTGCTGTCCGAATGGTTGGAGTGGGCCAAGAAGATGCGCAGTGATGCCCCATCGGCGCTCAAGCCACCAACACAGCCTGCGCTCTTGCACGCTTCTTCGTTCTAGCAGGGCTCTCAGCCGGGATTTTTGACGGTTTGCGCCAGTGCTGCCCGCGGGCAGCACTGGGTGGGAATCGGGCAAATCAGGACTTCGGGGCAGGCCGCCGCAGGCCGGCGCGCCGATAGTCCAGCGGTGTCATGCCGAAGCGGCGATGGAACAGTTCGCCGAAGTGCGACGGGGTGGCGAAACCGAGTTCGCCCGCGATGGCGGCGATGCTGCGCGCCGATTCCAGCAGCATGCGGCTGGCCAGGTGCAGGCGATGCGTGCGCACGTAGTCGCTCCAGTTCATCCCCACCTGTTGCTTGAAGCGACGGCTGAAGTAGGCGGGCGACAGCGCGCACAGTGCCGCGGCCTGTTCTGCGCCGGGAGCATGCGCCGGGTCGCGACGCAGCCTGTCGATGGCCGGGCGCAGGCGCTGCAGGCCGTGCGCGTCGGCGGCGAGCCGGTCGCCTTCGATCGTCGGCGCGAGGACGATCGCGCGCAGCAGCAGCTCGGCCAGCGGCAGCGCCAGCGGATCCATGGCGCCGAGGTCGACCAGCCAGTCGGCGAGCAGGGACAGCCGGCGGTGGAGGCTGCGGCCGGGGCGGGCGCAGAACGGCCGGCGCAGGCACTCCAGCCCCGGCACGCGTGCCAGCGCCTCGCCGGCCGCGGCATCGATCTGCACCAGCACCCAGTCGCGTGGGCCGCCTTCGAGGAAGAAGTCGTGCTGGTGCATCGAGGGGATGAAGGCGATGTCGCGTGGAGCCAGCGCGTAGCGACGGTCGTCCGTGTCGAAGTGCCCGGCGACCCGGCCGAACAGCACCAGTTCGTGCACGTCGTGGAAATGCACGAAGGGATCGGTGGCGGTCGCCTCGCGGCCCTGGCGGATGCGCTCGGTGCGCACGATCGCACCCGGCGGCAATTCGACCGGTTCGCAGATCGGGCGATCGAGGTGGGAAAGCGGCATGTGCGGCAGGCGGCTCCGTTGCGGTTCCGCCCGATTGTCGCCGATCAGGCGACCGGATGGCCGCTACTCGGGCGTTCCCATGATGCGCACCTGCATGGGGCGCAGCACCGCATCGACCGGGGCGGGCTTGCCGCCGTCGAGCAGATCGACCCATGCCGGGCCGGCGGCCAGCGCGGGGTCGAGTCGCGGCCTGGCCTCGGTCTTGCCGAGGTTGACCAGCAGCAGCGTGCGCCGCCGGCCGTCCTCGCGCAGGATGCACAGCACCGCGCTGTCGTCGTCGCAGAGGATGCGCTGGCTGCCTTGCCGCAACTCCGGCCGCGCGTGGCGCAGCGCCAGCAGCCGGCGATACCAGTGGTAGAGCGAATCCGGCCGCGTCTCCTCTTCCTGCAGGGACACGCCATCGTTCGAGCGGTTGTAGCGATCCTTCCAGAACCACTGGCCGCCCTTGTACCAGATCGCCGAGCCGGGGGCTTCCAGGTCCGCCTGCCAGCGGAACGCCTCGCGCACGGGAATGCCGACGGCGTCGGTGAGCGGGATGCCGCCGGACTTGCCGACGTTCTTCGGCTGCATGCCGCGCATGCCGAGTTCCTGGCCGTAGTAGATCAGCGGATCGCCCTTGAGCATCAGCTCGATGGCGGCACCGGCGCGCGCCTTCGCGGGGTCGCCGCGGACCTCCGACATGTAGCGGTCGACGTCGTGGTTCTCAAGGAAGACCACCTGCTGCTTCCCTGCCGGCGTGGCGGCGTCGGTGGCGCGGATCGCCTTGACGATGGTCCGCTTGTCCAGCGACACCAGCGCGCCGCGCAGCGGGAAGGCGAACACCATGTCGACGTGGCCGTCCGTCAGCCACTTCGTGCCGTAGCCCCAGCCGGCCTGTTCGGCGAGGATGCGCAGGGTGGGGCGGCGCGCCTTCAGCGCCTGGAAGATCGGCGCCCAGAAATCCGTGAACAGGTGCGTATCCAGGCCCTTGTGGTCGAGGTCGTCCATCATGTGGTCGATGCGGAAGCCGTCCACGCCGTCGCGACCGCTGCCGTCGCCATGCGGGTCGGCCCAGTACAGCAGCAGGTCGCGGAAGTAGTCGCGCACCGCCGGGTTCTCCAGGTTCACCATCGCGATGCCGATGTCGCGGCCGTCGTAGCCCAGCCACTTCGCCTTGTCGAGGAAGGGCTGGGCCACGCAGTGCTGCCGGTCCTTCCACAGCAGGTAACCGGCGTACTGCGCATGCGGCTTGCAGATCGAGTCGCGCCACCACGGGTGGCCTTCGGCGACGTACTGGAATTCCTCGTCCAGGTAGACCTTGAGGCCTTGCGCGTGCGCGGCGCGGACGAAGGCGAAGTAGTCGTCCAGCGTGCCGTAGGCCGGATCGACGGCCCTGAACGCGGTGGCGAAGTAGTTGTGGTAGTACGGCGAGGGCTGCAGCGGCGTGAGCAGGATGGTGGTGGCGCCGAGCTGCCGGATGTAGCCGAGCTTCGCGGTCAGCCCCTTGAGATCGCCGATGCGGTCGCCGTTGGAGTCGCGGAAGCTGCGGAAGAAGACCTGGTAGAACACCTGGCTGGCCGGCGGCGCGGGCGGCGGCGTGGCGGCCCGCGTGGACAGGGTGGCCACGGCGAACAGGGTGGCGAAAGCGGCAAGCAGCGGCCGTGCGGGTTTCATGCGTCGTCCTCCGTTGCGCGCAGCACCTCGCCGAAGAAGCGCAGCGTGTGTTCCAGCGTGGCCGACCAGTAGTTCCAGTCGTGGCCGCCGGGGCCTTCGGCGTAGTGGTGCGCGATGCCGGCGCGCTGCAGTTCGTGGTGCAGCTCGCGGTTGCCTTCCAGGTAGGGATCGTCGAGGCCGCAGTCGATGCGCAGCGCCGGCCGCGGACCGCCGGCCGCGGCCAGCGCGGCCAGCACGTTGCGGTCGCCCGCTGCCTCGCTCCAGCCGGCGCGGCTTTCCTCGATCAGCGCATCGAACTGCGCGGCGTCGGTCACCGCCGACAGCGCCGCCGCCGCCGCGATGCGCTGCGGGTATTTGCCGGCCAGCCGCAGCGCGCCGAAGCCGCCCATGCTGAGGCCGGCCACCAGCAGGGGCGAGCGTGCGCTGCAGCCCGCGACGACGTCCTGCGCCAGCGCCGGCATTTCGTCGACGATCCAGCGCTCGACGTCGTGGTCGGCGTGCACCACGTAGCCGGAGCCGTCGCCCCACAGGCCGTCGGACGGCATCAGCAGCGCCACCGGCGGCAGCGCGCCTTGCGCGATCAGGCGCGCGGCGGTGAGATGCGCGCGGCCCTTCAGCGCCCAGGCCCAGTGCGAGCCGTACACGCCGTGCAGCAGCACCACGACAGGCAGGTCCGCCACGCCCTGCGCCACCGGCGGAACGTACAGGGTGACGTCGGCGCGCCGGCGCAGCGCGCGGCTTTTCACGGTGACGAAGGTGAGCCCGTCCGCCGCGATGGCGGGATCGGAGACCTCGATGGTGCGGAAGATGTCGTCGTTCATGCGATGCGCAGCACGCCCTTGCTGCTGCGTCCGGCCAGCATGTCGTCGAAGGCGCGATCCAGCGCCTGCATCGGGTAGCGGTGGCTGACCAGCGCCGCGAGTTCCAGCTGGCCACCGGCGATCCATTCGAACAGTCGCGGAAAGTCGCGCGACGGCACGCAGCCGCCGTACAGCGGCGCGAGGTAGCGCTTGTTCCAGAACAGGTCGGTGAGTTCCAGCGAGGCCGGGCCGTGCGCACCGCTCACCTGCAACGCGTTGCCGCCGTTGCGGGCGAGCTGCAGCGGCAGGAAGGCCAGCGCGGGCACGCCGGTGGCCTCGAAGGCGTGGTCCACGCCGCGGCCGTCGGTGAACGCACGCACTTCGGCGACCAGCTGCGCGTGGTTGTCGTCGCCCTCGTGCGGCAGCAGGGCGTGCGTGGCGCCAAGTGCACGGGCGCGTTCCAGCCGTTCCGGCACGCGGTCGATCGCGATGATGCCGCGCGCGCCGGCGATGCGCGCGCCCTGGATCACGTTCAGGCCCACGCCGCCGCAGCCGAGCACCGCCACGGTGTCGCCGGGCGCCACCGCGGCCACGTTCACCGCCGAACCCACGCCGGTCATCACCGCGCAGCCGAGGATGCAGGCCGCGTCGAGCGGAAGGTCCGGCGGCAGCGGCGTCACCGCTTCCGCGCGGACCAGCGTGTAGTGCGCAAAGGTGCCAAGGTGGAAGGAGCGCTGGATGGGTTGCCCGAGCCAGCGCGTGGCACCGGCATGGGCGCGGCTGTTGCCGAGACGCGGCACGTCGAGTTCGTGGGTGCGTTCGCACAGCGGCGCGGCGCCGTGCTCGCATTGCCAGCAATGGCCGCAGGGGATCGCCCAGTTCAGCAGCACCGGCTGGCCGATCTGCAGGCCTGCCACGCCTTCGCCGATGGCCTCGACATGGCCGGCGCCCTCGTGGCCCAGCACCAGCGGGCCCGGCCAGTGCAGCGAGGCGTGGTCGGTGTGGCAGACGCCGGCTGCGGCGATCGCCACGCGCACTTCGCCCGGCCCGGGCGGGTCGACCTCGACGGTGTCGACGATGAAGCGCCCCCCGCCGTCGGCGATGATCGCGCTGCCGCGGGCGACGCCGGCCGTCATGCGGCGACCTTGCCCTCGAACAACAGCGGATTCTTCGGCGTGTCGATCACGGCGTCGATCGCCGCACCGGGGCACCAGCGCTCCCAGTCGGCGCGCTGCATGTGATTGTCCGGTGCCTTCAGGCGCATGTCGCGGTCCAGGTAGATCACCGTCATCACCGAGCGCGGCCGGGTGGAGCGGTTGGGGCCGGCGCGGTGGAAGGTCCAGCCGGAATGGAAGCTCACCTCGCCCAGGTCGAACGGCTCATCCACCACGCGGAAGCCGTGCGCCTGCATGTTCGCGGTGATCGCTTGCTCGCTCTCGTCGGAGATCTCCAGGTCGCGGCCGAACGCCTCGTGCTGGCTGCCGGCGAAGAAGGCCAGCGGCCCCATGTCCTGCGGCACCGCCTGCAGCGGCACCCAGGCGGTGATGGTGCGGTCGCTCGCCACCGGCCAGTAGTACTGGTCGGCATGCGCGGGGGTGATACCGCCGCCCGGTTCCTTGTACAGCGACTGGTCGTGGTACAGGCGCACGCCGTCCACCTCCATCAGCGCGGCGGCGATGCCGGCAAGGCGCTTGCCGAACACGAACTCGCGCACCGTGTCGCTCTCTTCCCACAGGTTCATCACCTGCAGGAAGGCGCGGTCGTAGGTGCTGCGTTCTTCCAGCGGCTTGGTCTGCGTGTTCAGCGCGATGGTGAGGCGGGTGATCTCCTCGCCGTAGCGGCGCAGCTCGTCGGCGTTGAACACGTCCTTGAGCTTGATGAAGCCGTCGCGGCGGTAAGCGGCGATCTGCTGCGGGGACAGCGGATAGGGACGGTCGAGGTCGATGGCCATGCACTTGTTCCGGCGGTGATGCCCTTCATGCTAGGAAGCGCGCCGCAGTCGCGCATCGGCAGGGGATGCCCAATGGCGCGGCGGAACTGTCGGATTCATGACCTCGGGTCAGCCGGCGCGCGCTTCTTCCAATTGCACGCGCAGCGTGCACAGCCCCGCCACGAACAGGCTGGCGCCGCCCGTTGCCAGCGCCCACACCGGCTGGCCGTGGAAGCAGCGCTTCAGCAGCTCGCCCAGCACGCTGGCGGCGACCAGCTGCGGGATCACGATGAAGAAATTGAAGATGCCCATGTACACGCCCATCTTCGCCGCTGGCAGGTTGTCCGAGAGCATCGCGTAGGGCAGCGCCAGGATCGAGGCCCAGGCGAAGCCCACGCCCAGCATCGGCAGCAGCAGCCAGTGCGGGCCGCGGATGAACAGGAAGGCCAGCAACCCCGCGCCGCCCAGCCACAGGTTCACCAGGTGGCTCACGCGCAGGCCCCAGCGGCGCACCATCAGCGGAATCACGATCGCCGCCAGCGCGGCGCAGCCGTTGTAGACGGCGAACAGCACGCCGACCCAGTTCGCCGCCTCGTTGTAGAGCGCCGAGTGCACGTCGCTGGCGCCGTACTGCACCTGCGCCACCGTGGCGGTGGTGTAGATCCACATCGAGAACAGCGCGAACCACGAGAACAGCTGCACCCAGGCGAGCTGGCGCATCGCCGCGGGCATCACGTGCAGGTCGCCCAGCACGTGGCCGAGCAGGCCGCGCCTGTACGCCAGCGCGGGGCGCAGCTTCAGCGCGGCCTCGTAGCCGACCAGCAGCAGGCCGTAGACGACCAGGCCGCCGGCCAGCAGGTAGACCTCGTCGCGCAGGTGGAGGAAACGAATCATGGCGGCCAGCGCGATGCCGGCCAGCAACCACAGCACGCCGTTGCGCCAGATGCCGCGCAGGTCGGGCAGCGCGCCGGCGGCGGGCGCGGGATCGAACGCCAGCAGCTGCTCCGGCGGGTATTCGCGGGTGCTCGCCACCGTCCACAGCACCGCGCCCAGCAGCGCCGCGCCACCGACGTAGAACGCGTACCTCACCGTGTCGGGAATGCCGCCGTCCGCGGCCACGTTGCTGACGCCACAGCGCGCCAGCAGCCACGGCAGCATCGAGGCCACCACCGCGCCCAGGCCGATGAAGAAGCTCTGCAGCAGGTAGCCCAGCGGCCGCTGGCGCACCGGCAGCTGGTCGGCGACGAAGGCGCGGAACGGTTCCATCGCCACGTTGAACGTGCCGTCCATCAGCCACAGCAGGACCGCCGCCATCCACAGCGTGCCGGCGTTCGGCATCCACAACAGCGCCAGCGTGGCGAGCAGCGCGCCGGCGAGGAAATACGGGCGGCGCCGGCCCAGCCGGGTCCAGGTGCGGTCGGAGCAATGGCCGATGATCGGCTGCACGATCAGACCGGTGATCGGCGCGGCAATCCACAGCAGCGGGATCTGCTCCAGCGAGGCGCCCAGGGTCTGGAAGATGCGGCTGACGTCGGTGGTCTGCAGCGCGAAGCCGAACTGGATGCCGAGGAAGCCGAAGCACATGTTCCAGATCTGCCGGAACGACAGCTCGGGCCGGACGGCGGTGGCCGGGTGCGTGCCGGGTTGCGATGCATGGGCGGGGGACGTCAAGGAGATGATCCTGCGTGGGGCGACTCGCGCAAGGTTAGGCAGCATCGCATCGCAGCAACCAGTGTCGACATGCATATCCGGTCGAATGGCGCGACCGGCGGGGCGCGCAGGATGCGACCGGGATCGCGACTCCGGCGCGTGGTCGCGTGCCGTCGGGCGGATTTCACGGGCGACGTGGTTTGATGGCGCAGCCTGACTCCGCCGCCGCCACGGATATCGCCATGAGCCGCCCGCTTCGCCTGTTCCTGTGCATCTTCCTGTCGATGTTCGCGACGGCGGCGACGGCGCAGATCGAGATACACCCGCTGGCGGAGAAGGCGCCGCCCAAGCCCACCCCGCTGGGCGCGCGCCCGCTCAGCGCGGATGATGCCGGGGCCTGGCTGGATGGCCTGATGCCGTACGGGCTGGCGAAGAACGACCTCGCCGGTGCGGTGGTGGTGATCGTGAAGGACGGCCAGGTGCTGCTGGCGAAGGGCTACGGCAACGCCGACGTGGCGGCGGACAAGCCGGTCGATCCGGCCAGCACGCTGTTCCGGGTGGGCTCGATCTCCAAGCTGTTCACCTGGACCGCGGTGATGCAGCTGGTCGAGCAGGGCAAGCTCGACCTCGACGCGGACGTGAACCGCTACCTCGATTTCAGGATTCCGCCGCGCGACGGCCAGCCGGTGACGCTGCGCGAGCTGATGACGCACACGCCCGGCTTCGAGGAGACGATCAAGAACCTGTTCGC
This sequence comes from Rhodanobacter geophilus, assembly GCF_040812275.1. Taxonomy (NCBI): domain Bacteria; kingdom Pseudomonadati; phylum Pseudomonadota; class Gammaproteobacteria; order Lysobacterales; family Rhodanobacteraceae; genus Rhodanobacter; species Rhodanobacter geophilus. The sequence goes on from NZ_JBFOHL010000007.1 coordinate 94,530, forward strand.
CGGCGACCCGAGGCACTTCCTCGGCAACGCGGCGTGGGTGAAGGAGTGGGTGCCCGAGCGGATCTATCCGCCGGGCCGGGTGCCGGCGTATTCCAACTACGGCGCGGCGCTGGCCGGCTACATCGTGCAGCGCGTGTCCGGCCAGCCGTTCGACGACTACGTCGGGCAGCACATCCTGCAACCGCTGGGCATGCAGTACGCGAGCTTCCGCCAGCCGCTGCCGGCGGCGCTGGCGCCGCACATGGCGCGGGGTTATGCGCAGGCAAGCGCGCCGCCGAAGCCGTTCGAGCTGGTGAACGCGGCGGCGGCCGGCGCGCTGTCGGCCAGCGGCGAGGCGATGGCGCGCTTCATGCTCGCCCAGCTGCAGGGCGGCAGCTACCACGGCGCGCAGATCCTCGCGCCCGCCACGCTGCGCCAGATGCAGGACTACAGCCGCGCCGCGGTGCCCGGCCTGCACGCGATGGCATTGGGCTTCTACCACATGGATCGCAACGGCCAGGAGATCCTCGGCCACGGCGGCGACACCCAGTGGTTCCACAGCGAGCTGGCGCTGTTCCCGCAGCAGGGCGTGGGCGTGTTCGTGTCCATCGACGGCAGCGACGACGGTGGCCTGCGCAAGCAGTTGCTGGATGGGTTCACCGACCGCTATTTCCCGGCCCCGCCGGAAGTGCCGCAACCCGCGCCGGCGAGCGCGCGCAGGGATGGTGCCCTGCTGGTGGGGCGTTACGCGAACAGCCGCACCTCGGCATCGAGCTTCATGGCGATGCTGGGACTGCTCTCGCAGGTGCGCATCGAGCAGGACCGCAACGGCGAGCTGGTGACGCCGGGCTTCCGCAATCCCGCGGGCCGGCCGCTGCACTGGCGCGAGGTGGCGCCGTTCCTGTGGCGCGAGGTCGGCGGGCGGGATCGTCTTGGCGCGCGGGTGGAGCATGGCCAGGTGCGCTGGCTGTCGATCGACGCGGTGTCGCCGGTGATGGTGTTCCTGCCGGTGTCGGGCTTGCGCTCGGCCGGATGGAACCTGCCGCTGCTGGGCGCGATCGTGCTGCTGTTCGCGCTGGTGGCGCTGCTGTGGCCGGTCGCCGCGCTGGTGCGGCGCGCCTGCGGCAAGCCGTTCGCGCTGGCCGGCCGGGCGCGGCTCTGGTACCGGCTGAGCCGCGTCGCCGCGATCGCGCAGTTGCTGTTCTACGCGGGCTGGGTCGGGGTGCTGATGCGCATCGACGCCAGCATCGCGGAGATGGACAGCGGCTTCGACGGCGTGCTGCGGCTGATCCAGCTGTTCGGCGTGCTGGCGATCCTCGGCATCGCGGCGGCGGCGATGAACGCCTGGCATGCGTGGCGCGTGCCGGGTGGCTGGTGGCGCAAGCTCAACAGCGCGGCCCTGCTCGCGGCCTGTCTCGCCACGCTGTGGTTCGTCGGCAGCCTGCATCTGCTGGTCCTGCATCTGGATTACTGACGCCGGTTGGGCGCTGGCAGCGGCAATGCGGCCTGCTGCTTTGGATCGGTTGAAGCGGCCGGCGGGCGTGGCTGTCGTGCCTTCGCGTGCGGTTCTTTTGCAATGCGGCATGCGTCGTGGCCAGGTCGGTGTTAGCGTCCACATGGATCGATCTAAATCCATGGCGACCATACGCCGCCGTGCCGCCTCTTCGCCTGCGGGAGGCGGTTCCCGGCATGCGGGTGAATCAGGAGGGGGCGGACGATGGCAAACCGGATGGCGCGGCGCACGGTGGAGACCTCCACGAAGCGCCGCACGCATGGAGTGGTGGACGCCCGCGGACGCCGGCTGGCGGGTGCGCTCCTCGCGCTGGCGCTGGTCGCGCCCCTGCCGGGCATGGCGTCGACGCTGGCGACGCAATCGCTGGACGGCGGCTGGCAGTTCCGCCTCGCGCCCGGCGACAAGCACGCCGCCGACCATCCGGCCGCCGCGCAATGGCTGCCCGCGACCGTGCCCGGCACGGCGCAGACCGACCTGCTCGCCGCGAAACTGGTGCCCGATCCCTATTGGCGCGACAACGAGGCGAAGATCCAGTGGGTCGGCCTGTCCGACTGGCAGTACCGCAGCACTTTCACGGTGGACGCGGCCACGCTGGCGCGCCGGCACGTGGAGCTGGTGTTCGACGGGCTGGACACGTACGCGGACGTCTCGCTCAACGGCCACAAGCTGCTCGCCGCCGACAACATGTTCCGCCGCTGGCGCGTGCCGGCGAAGGCATGGCTGCATGCGGGCACGAACACGCTGGAAGTCACCCTGCATTCGCCGATCGCGCGTTTGCAGCCCTGGCTCCTGCAGCAGCCGTATGCGCTGCCGGGCGAATTCGACTCGGCCTTCGGCGACGAGCCCGAGGGCAAGCAGACGGCCAACTACGTGCGCAAGGCCGCGTGGCAGTACGGCTGGGACTGGGGCCCGCGCATCGTCACCGAGGGCATCTGGAAGGACGTGAAGCTGGAGAGCTGGGACGCGCTGCGCCTCGCCGATTTCCACATCGCGCAACCGAAGGTCACCGCGGACGCCGCGGACCTGCAGGCGCAGCTCGACATCCACGCCGCTGCGGCCGGCACGGCCAGGGTCGCGCTGCGCTGGCGCGCGCCGGACGGCAGCACGCAGTCGCAGGACAGCGACATCGCGCTGAAGGCCGGCGACAACCACGTCGCGCTGCCGCTGCACATCGCCCATCCGCAGCGCTGGTGGCCGGTGGGCTACGGCACGCCGAACCTGTACGACTTCCACGTCGACGTGGACATGGGTGGCCGGCTCGTGGCCAGCGCGGACCGCAGCACCGGCCTGCGCAGCGTCGAACTGCTGCGGCAGAAGGACCGCTGGGGCAAGAGCTTCGCGTTCGTGGTGAATGGCGTGCCGATCTTCGCCAAGGGCGCGGACGTGATCCCGCAGGACATGTTCCCGAACCGGGTCACGCCGGCGCGCATCGATGCGATGCTGCAGTCCGCGCGCGACGCCAACATGAACATGCTGCGCATCTGGGGCGGCGGCTACTACTTCGACGATGCGTTCTACGCCGAGGCCGACAAGCTGGGCCTGATGGTGTGGCAGGACTTCATGTTCGGCGGCGCGATCCCGCCCTATGACAAGGCCTTCCGCGACAACACGCGCATCGAGGCGATCCAGCAGGTGGATCGCCTGCGCGACCATCCCTCCATCGTGCTGTGGGCCGGCAACAACGAGGTGGAAACCGCGTGGGAGTCCTGGGGCGGCGGCGCGCATCTCAAGGCCACGCAGCCCAGGGCGGAAGTGCAGCGCATCGAGCAGGGCATGCGCGAGCTGTTCGACCACACGCTGCGCGACGTGGTGGCCACGCAGTCGCCCGGGGTGCCGTACTGGCCGAGCACGCCCAGCAGCGACTACGACAGCAAGGCCAACGTGCTGGACGACGGCGACTACCACTACTGGGACGTGTGGTCGGGCAAGGCGCTGCCGCCGACGGCCTACCTGGACGTCACGCCGCGCTTCCAGTCCGAATACGGCCTGCAATCCTTCCCGTCGCTGGCGACGCTGCGCAGCGTGCTTGAACCGTCCGACCTGGATATCGATTCGCCCATGCTGCGCGCGCACCAGAAGTTCGACAAGGGCCGCGGCAACCAGCGCCTGCTGATGTACGTGGAACGCGGCTACGGCAAGCCCAGGGACTTCGCCGCGCTGGTCTACCTCAGCCAGGTGATGCAGGCGGAGGGCATCCAGCTCGCCGCCGAACACCTGCGCGCCTCGCGCCCGCAGAGCATGGGCTCGCTGTACTGGCAGCTCAACGACGTGTGGCCCGGCGCCACCTGGGCCAGCATCGACTACTACGGCCGCTGGAAGGCGCTGCAGTACCACGCGAAGCGTTTCTACGCGCCGCTGCGCGTGGTGGCGATCCGCAGGAACGGCCAGACGCAGGTGTCGCTGGTGTCCGACCGCACCGCGCCGTTCGATGCCGAGCTGCGCGTGCGCGTGCTCGACATGGACGGCAATCCGCTGTGGGAACACACGCAGCCCGCGCATGTCGCCGCGCTGGCCAGCACGCCGGCCGGCGATTACGCCGACGCGCAATTGCTGCACGGCGGCGATCCGCGCCACACGGTGGCGGTATTCGAGCTGCTCGATCACGGCAGGCCGCTTTCGCGGCACCTGGTGTATTTCGAGGACGCGAAGAACCTCGCGCTGCCCGATCCGGGCCTGCAGGCGACGCTTTCCGCCGATGGTCGCAGCCTCACGGTAAGCGCGCGGCATCTCGCGCGCGAGGTGTGGGTGGATTTCGGCGAGGCCGATCCCGACGCGCGCCTGTCCGACAACGCGTTCGACCTGCTGCCCGGCGGGTCGGTGACGCTGCGGGTGGAAAGCACGGCCGCCGCCGCCGCGCTGCGGCGCGCGCTGACGGTGCGCAGCCTGTACGGCGCCACGGCAAGCACGCCGTGAGGAAGCGCATCGCCGGCGCCACGCTCCTCGTTTCGTTGCTGGCGGCGACGGGCGCCTCTGCGCAGACGCAAGGCGCCGAAGCGCGCGCGGCCGCGCTGGTGGCGAAGATGACGCTGGCGGAAAAGGTGTCGCAGCTGCAGAACGACGCGCCGGCGATCCCGCGCCTCGGCGTGCCTGCCTATGACTGGTGGAACGAAGGCCTGCACGGCCACGCGCGCGACGGCTATGCCACCGTGTTCCCGCAGGCCATCGGCCTGGCCGCGAGCTGGGATGCGCCGCTGCTGCGGGCGGTGGGCGGCACGGTGTCGGTGGAGGCGCGCGCCAGCTTCAACATGGCGGGCGCGGGCAAGGCGCACGCGCGCTACCAGGGCCTGACCATCTGGTCGCCGAACATCAACATCGACCGCGACCCGCGCTGGGGCCGCGGCCAGGAAACCTACGGCGAGGATCCCGTCCTCGCCGGCAGCCTCGCGGTGGCCTTCGTGCGCGGCATCCAGGGCGACGATGCGCGGCACCCGCGCGCCATCGCCACGCCCAAGCACTTCGTGGCGCACAGCGGGCCGGAAACCGGGCGCGACAGCTTCGATGCCGTGGTGTCGCCGCACGACCTGGAGGACACCTACCTGCCGGCCTTCCGCGCCGCGGTCACCGCGGGCGGTGCCGGCTCGGTGATGTGTTCCTACAACGCGCTCGACGGCGTGCCGATGTGCGCCAACGCGGCCTTGCTGGGCACGCGCCTGCGCAAGGACTGGGGCTTCGCCGGCTACGTGGTGTCGGACTGCGACGCGGTGGGCGACATCTCCAGCTTCCATCACTACAAGCCCGACGACGAGCAGGCCGCCGTGGCCGCGCTGCGCGCCGGCACCGATCTCGACTGCGGCCACACCTATGCCGGCCTTGCCGCCGCGGTGCGCAAGGGACTGCTTCCCGGGTCCGCGCTGGACACCGCGCTGGTGCGCCTGTTCAGCGCACGCTACCGCCTGGGCGAACTCGGCGGCGACGAGACGTATGCGCAGCTCGGTGCGAACGACATCGACAGCGCCGCGCACCGCAAGCTGGCGTTGCGGGCCGCGCAGGAGTCGCTGGTGCTGCTGAAGAACGCGCACGGCACGCTGCCGCTGCGCGGCAGTCCGCGTCTCGCGGTGATCGGCCCCGATGCCGACACGCTGGAAACGCTGGAGGCGAACTACCACGGCGTTGCGCGTGCGCCGGTGACGCCGCTGCAGGGCCTGCGCGAGCGCTTCGGCAACGGGGCCGTGAGCTATGCGCAGGGTGCGCCGGTGGCGGCGGGCGTGCCGATCCCGGTGCCGGAGACCGCGCTTCGCACGCCGAACGGCACGGCCGGTCTCGATGGCGAGTATTACGCGAACACGGATTTCGGCGGCGCGGCGAAACTCTCGCGCATCGACCGCAGGATCGATTTCGACTGGGATCGCGCGGCACCTGCCACCGGCCTGGCCGCCGACCACTACGCCGTGCGCTGGAACGGCGAGTTGCTGCCGCCGGGGCCGGGCGACTACACGCTGGCCGTGCACGTGGACCGCTGCTTCGACTGCTCCGCGCACGATGCGGTGCGCCTGTTCGTGGATGGCAAGCCGGTGCTCGCGGACGAGGGCGACGACCGGCACATGCAGGCGAAGCTGCATTTCGCCGACGGCAAGCCGCATGCCCTGCGCATGGAACTGGTGCATCGCAGCCAGGACGGCGGCGTGCGCCTGCAGTGGCTGGCGCCGCCCGCGGTGCAACTGGCCGAGGCGGACCGCGCGATGCAGGCGGCGGACGCGGTGGTCGCCTTCGTCGGCCTGTCGCCGGATGTCGAAGGCGAGGCCTTGCAGATCGAGGTGCCCGGCTTCGCGGGCGGCGACCGCACTTCGCTGGATTTGCCCGCGCCGCAGCGCGCCTTGCTGGAACACGCCGCGGCCTCCGGCAAGCCGCTGGTCGTGGTGCTGATGTCCGGCGGCGCGGTGGCGCTGGACTGGGCGAAGCAGCATGCCGACGCCATCCTCGCCGCGTGGTATCCGGGGCAGGCCGGTGGCACGGCGATCGCGCAGGCGCTGGCCGGCGACACCGATCCCGCCGGTCGGCTGCCGGTGACCTTCTATCGCTCGGTGCGGGACTTGCCGCCGTTCACCAGTTACGCGATGCAGGGCCGCACCTACCGCTATTTCCGCGGCACGCCGCTGTATCCGTTCGGCTACGGGCTGAGCTACACGCGCTTCGCCTATGCCGCGCCCACGCTGTCGGCGCCGGCGCTGAAGGCGGGCGAGACGTTGCAGGCAAGCGCCGAGCTGCGCAATACGGGTACGCGCGCAGGCGACGAGGTGGTGCAGGTGTACCTAGACACGCCGCCGTCGCCATGGTCGCCGCGCCACGCGCTGGTCGGCTTCCGGCGCGTGCATCTCGCCCCGGGCGAAAGCCGGCGCGTGAGCTTCATACTCTCGGCGCGCGACGTGAGCAGCGTGGATGCGGCAGGCACGCGCGCGGTCGAACCCGGCGACTATCGCGTGTTCATCGGCGGCGGCCAGCCCGGCGATGCCGCGGGCGTCGCTTCCACGTTCACCATCGACGGCAAAGAGGTGTTGGCACCATGACCCCGGATGCGTTTTCCCGGCGTGACCTGCTCAAGCTGATCGGCGGCGGTGCCGCGGCGCTGGCCTTGCCCGGCTTCGCCACGGCGGGCACGGCGCCGATGCGCCCCAGCCATCGCCCGCCACCGGGCAAGCGCAAGTTCTCCAGCGCCGCGGTGGAGGCGGAGATCGCGCGCGTGCAGGCGAAGATCGGCGATCCCGAACTCGCATGGCTGTTCGGCAACTGCTACCCGAACACGCTGGACACCACGGTGCAGCTGGGCACCCTGCACGGCAAGCCGGACACCTTCATCGTCACCGGCGACATCGACGCGATGTGGTTGCGCGACTCCTCCGCGCAGGTATGGCCGTACCTGCCGCTGGCGGCGAGGGACGAGTCGCTGCGCCGGCTGTACCGCGGCCTGATCCATCGCCATGCGGCCTGCATCGCGATCGACCCCTACGCCAATGCCTTCATGCCCGATCCGCAGGCACGCACCAACCTGAGCTGGGCGCAGCACGATGTCACCGACATGAAGCCCGGCGTGGCCGAGCGCAAGTGGGAGATCGACTCGCTGTGCTGGACGATACGCATCGCGCACGGCTACTGGAAAGCTACCGGCGACCGCGTGCCGTTCGACGACGACTGGCGTGCGGCGATGCACGCGGTGCTGGCCACGTTCCGCGCGCAGCAGCGCAAGCACGGGCCGGGACCGTACCATTTCCAGCGCGCATCGGCGGTGCCCACCGACACGGTGCCGCTGGACGGCTACGGCAACCCGGCGAAGCCGGTGGGACTGATCTGCTCGATGTTCCGGCCTTCGGACGATGCCTGCATCTATCCACTGTTCGTGCCGGCCAATGCCTACGCCGTGGTGTCGCTGCGCCAGCTCGCGGAGATGTCGCGCGCCCTGCATGGCGATGCCGCCTTCGCCGCCGACTGCGAAGCGCTGGCCGGCGAGGTGCAGGCGGCGCTGGAGCAATACGCCGTGATGCACGAGGCCGGGCAGGATTTCTGGGCCTACGAGGTGGATGGCTACGGCAACCAGCTGTCCATGGACGACGCCAACGTGCCCAGCCTGCTGGCGCTGCCCTATCTCGGCTTCTGCGCGCGCGACGACGCGCGCTACCGGCGTACCCGCGCCCGCGCATGGGGCGGGCGCAATCCGTATTTCTTCCGCGGCACGGCGGCGGAAGGCATCGGCGGCCCGCACGAAGGCCTGCGCATGATCTGGCCGATGTCGCTGATGGTGCGCGCATTGACCAGCGACGACGCCGGCGAGATCCGCCAGTGCCTGCACTGGCTCAAGACCACCCACGCCGGCACCGGCTTCATGCACGAGGCCTTCGATCAGGACGATCCGGCGAAATTCACGCGGCCCTGGTTCGCCTGGGCCAACAGCCTGTTCGGCGAGCTGATCGCCGGACTGGCCGACCATCACCCCGCGCTGCTGCGCTGACAGCCGCGCATCCATCATTCCCCAGAGGAGCCTACGACCATGGTGACCCGCAGACGATTCCTGCAAGGCGCAGCGGCATTGACGCTGCTTGGCGGCATTGACCCGCGCGGCACGCTGGCCGCGCCGCGCGGACAAGGCAGCGCGGCGGCGCTGACCGGGCTGGCGAAGAACGGCGTGTCGCGCTGGGTGGACGTGTTCGTCGGCACCGGCGGGCACGGCCATACCTATCCCGGCGCATCGATGCCGTGGGGCATGGTGCAGCTCTCGCCCGATACCAACGACTTCGGCTGGGACGCCTGTTCGGGCTACCACCAGGCCGACGGCTCGATCATGGGCTTCTCGCACACCCACTTGAGCGGCACCGGCGCGAGCGACATGCTGGACGTGCTGGTGATGCCCGCGCAGGGCGAGGTGCTGCTCGACCCGGGCGCGCGCGGACTGCCGGAGGAGAACTACTACTCCCGGTTCGACGGCGCGGCGCGCGGACCGCACCTCACGGCGGATTCGGTGGCGCACCCGGGCAAGGGCTATCGCTCGCGCTACGACAAGGCATCCGAACAGGGCGTGCCGGGTTACTACCGCGTGCGCCTCACCGACCACGACATCCTCGCGGAGCTGACCGCCACGCTGCGCGCGGGCCTGCATCGCTACACCTTCGCCAAGGGCGGCAAGGCGCACCTGCTGGTCGATCTCGCGCACGGCTACCACGACGATCCCAAGGTGCCGTGCAAGGTGTCGGATGCCACGCTGAAGCTGGTGGGCAAGGACACCCTGGTCGGCGGCCGCCGCGTGCACCAGTGGGCGAACGGGCGCCACATCTATTTCGCGATGAAGCTGTCGCGGCCGTTCACGCAGGCCACGCTGTACAGCGAGAACCAGCCGCTGCCCAGCGGCACGGGCGAGGCCAAGGGCACGCACCTCAAGGCCGCGCTGCATCTGGATGACGCGAACAAGGCGCCGCTGCTGGTGAAGGTGGGCATCTCCGGCGTGGACATCGCCGGCGCGCTGCGCAACCTGGAGTCGGAGTTGCCCGACTGGAATTTCGAGCACGTGCGGCAGACCGCGGGGGACAGCTGGGAAACCGAGCTGTCGCGCATCCGCATCGACACGCCGTCGGAGACGGCGAAGCGCACGTTCTACAGCTCGCTGTACCACACCATGCTCGCGCCCACGCTGTTCGGCGACGTGGACGGCCGCTACCGCGGCATGGACCTGGCCGTGCACCAGTTGCCGCAGGGCCAGCACAACTACAGCACCTATTCGCTGTGGGACACCTACCGCGCGCTGCACCCGCTCTACACGCTGTACCAGCCCGACAAGGTGCCCGACCTGGTCAACGGCCTGGTGCGCATGGCCGCGGAAAGCCCGGACGGGCCGCCGGTATGGCCGCTGCAGGGCGTGGAGACCGGCTGCATGATCGGCTACCACTCCGCCGTGGTGATCGCCGAGGCGCAGGCCAAGGGCTTCACCGGCATCGACTACGCCAAGGCGTGGCCGATCTACCGCAAGCGCGCCTTCGACGACGACTACCGCGGCCTGCCGCTGTACCGCAAGCTCGGCTACATCCCGGCCGACCAGGAATGGGAGTCGGTGAGCAAGACGCTGGAATATTCCTACGACGACTGGGCCATGTCGCACCTGGCCGAGCGGCTGGGCGCGAAGGACGACGCGAAGCGCCTGCGCGAGCGCTCGCGCAACTACCGCAACGTGTTCGACGCGAAGCTCACCTTCATGCGCCCGCGCGACAGCAAGGGCCAGTGGATCGAGCCGTTCGACCCGCGCGAGATGGGGCATTTCGACAAGTGGCGCGACTTCACCGAGTCGAACCCGTGGGTGGCCACCTTCCTCAACCAGCACGACCTGTACGGCTACATGACCATGTTCGGCGGCGTGGCCGCGTTCGAGCGCAAGCTGGACGAACTGTTCTCCACCAGTTCCAAGCTGCCGCCCGGTGCGCCGCCGGACATCGCCGGCATGGTCGGCCAGTACGCGCATGGCAACGAGCCCAGCCACCACGTGGCCTACCTCTACGCCTACACCGGCAGCCACTGGAAGACGCAGTCGCGCGTGCGCATGCTGCTGGAGACCATGTATCCGCCGCTGCCCGACGGCATCGCCGGCAACGACGACTGCGGCCAGATGGCGGCATGGTACGTGCTGGGCTCGCTGGGCCTGTACGCGGTCGATCCGGTGAGCACGAACTACGTGTTCGGCAGCCCGCTGTTCGACCGTGCCGAGATGGCGCTGGGCGAGGGCAGGAAGCTCGTCGTCGAGACACGCGGCAACGGCCCGGGCAAGGCCTACATCCAGTCGGTGACGTGGAACGGCAAGCCGTGGACGAAGAGCTGGATCAGCCATGCCGAACTCGCCGGCGGCGGCACGCTGGCGTTCGAGATGGGCGCCACGCCGAACAGGAAGTTCGGCGCCGCGCCGGAGGATCGGCCGCCGTCGTTCGGCCGGCCGGCCGGCAAGGGCGAGGCTTGAGCGGTGCGGCAAACGCTGCAGCGGCTCGGCCTGCTGCTCGCCTGTGCCTGCGCAAGTCTCACCGCGTACGCCGCGCCGCCGCCCGTCGCGGCGACGCCTGCGGACGCTGCGCCCACCGAGGCGCAGCGCATGCAGTGGTTCGCGGATGCGAAGTTCGGCATCTTCATCCACTACGGCATCTACGCGGTGGACGGCATCGACGAGTCGTGGTCGTTCTTCGACGGCTACGTCAGCTACGACCACTACATGCAGCAGCTGAAGGGCTTCACCGCGGCGAACTACCACCCGCAGGCCTGGGCCGACCTGATCCGCGAAAGCGGCGCGCGCTACGCGGTGCTCACCGCCAAGCACCACGACGGCGTGGCGCTGTGGGATACCAGGCAAGGCCTCAACGTGGTGAAGGACACGCCGGCCCGGCGCGACCTGGTGGGGCCGTTCGTGCAGGCGCTGCGCAAGGACGGCATCAAGGTGGGCCTGTACTTCTCGCTGATCGACTGGTCCTACAAGGACTATCCGGGCTTCACCAGGGCCGAGTCGCGCTACGACGCCATGGCCGACCCCGCGCGCTGGGCCCGCTTCGTGAAGTACTACCAGGGCCAGCTGCGGGATCTGTCGCAACGCTACAACCCTGACCTGTACTGGTTCGACGGCGACTGGGAGCACGGCGCCGAGGCATGGCACGCCAGGCAGGATCGCGAAATGCTGCTGGCGCGCAATCCCATGGCCATCATCAACTCCCGCCTCGCGGGCTACGGCGACTACGCCACGCCGGAGCAGGGCGTGCCGATCACGCCGCCGCCGCAGAAGTACTGGGAGCTGTGCATGACCATGAACAACTCCTGGGGCTGGCAGCCGAACGACCACCACTTCAAGAGCGCGAACCAGCTGATCCGCATCCTCGCCGACACCATCGGCATGGGCGGCAACCTGCTGCTGGACATCGGTCCGCGCGCCGACGGCGCGATCCCCGGGCAGGAGGTCGACACGCTGAGGGAAATCGGCCGCTGGACGCACAAGAACGCCGAGGCGATCTACGGCACGCAGGCCGGCATCCCCAGGGACTACTACGCCGGCTCCAGCACGCTGTCGAAGGACGGCAGCACGCTGTACCTGTTCGTGGATGGACGCCCCGGCGGCCCGGTGCTGGTGAAGGGGCTGATGAACCGCGTGCTGCACGCGCGCGTGGTCGGCAACGGCACCACGCTGGATACGCAGGTCGTGGGCAAGCCGTACTGGAGCAAGGTGCCGGGCCTGCTCTACATCACCGTGCCGCCCGCCGCGCTGGACCCCGAGGTCACTGTACTGGCGCTCACGCTCGATGGGCCGGCGCAGCTGTTCCACGACGAAGTGAAGCCGATCGAAAGCAACTGACGCGCTTTCCCGCCCCTGCTGGCAGGGGCGGGAAAGCGCGGACGGTCGCGTGGTCACCATATTGCAATGCGGCTTGCATCGTTCATGGGTGAGTGATAGTTTCAAATATGAATCGATCTAAACCGTGGCGCAAATAACCGGGTCGCGATGGAAGGCCCGAAAAAACGGGTTGATTCGCGGGATATCGAGGATGGCGGCACGCACGAGTGGTGCCGTCGATTGACACGATTCAATCGAGTCGGGGCAACGGAACCGATCGACGGAGGGCCGGGCGGGGGGCAGGGGCGTCCCGCCAGGCCGGGCGACAAAGGTCATTACAACAAACACATTCGAGGGAGGGGTTTTCCATGCGTCAAGTCATCGCATTGCGTCGCAGCGCGCTCGCGGCCGCGCTATCCATTGCCTTGTTGTCGCCGCTGGCCGCGCTGGCGCAGTCGGCTTCGACCGGCGGCACCCAGTCCACGCAGTCCGGCTCGTCGCAGGCGAACCCGGCCAGCGGGCAGCCTGACCAGAGCAAGGCCAAGCAACTGCAGGCAGTCACCGTCACCGGCTCGATGATTCCGCGCGTGGAGATCGAGGGACCGGCGCCCGTGGTCAGCATTTCCGGCGCGCAGATCAAGCAGCAGGGCTTCACCACCATGTGGGAATTCCTGGATTCGCTGCCGCAGATGGGTCCGCAGGTGCAGGATCCGGCTTCCTGGGGCGCGACTGCGGTCAACGCGCGCCCGCTGAATCTGCGCAACCTGGGCCCCGGTTTCAGCCTGCTGCTGATCGACGGCCACCGCGTGGTGGACTATCCGCAGTCGCTGTATGCGCACAGCAACTTCCAGAACTTCAGCAACATCCCCACCGGCATGATCGACCATGTCGAAATCCTCGCCTCCGGCGCCTCGTCGATCTACGGCTCGGACGCAGTGGCGGGCGTGGTCAACGTGATCCTGAAGAAGAACTACCAGGGTGACGATTTGCAGGTGACCGGTGGCGGCGCGCAGCACGGTGGTCGCGCCTATGGCGACATCAATTTCTTCGGCGGCAAGTCCGGCGACAACTGGCACATCCTCTACAACTTGGAGAAGTCCAACCGCTCGGCGTTGTGGGGCATGGATCGTCCGTGGCAGGACTCGGAATCCGATGCGGGTTATGGCGCCTGGAATCCGAATGCCCGCATGTTCGGTTACCCGAACAGCCCCGCCCTCATGGCGCGGGACGGCTCGGGCCAGTACATCACGCCGCCCGCCGGCACCTGCGGCAAGTTCAGCAACTCGCAGCTCTACCATGCACACACTGTCAGCACCAATGGCACCCAGGTCACCGGTGTGACCGACAACGGCTACTACTGCGAGCAGCCCGCCCTGTTCCAGAACTGGGTGCTGACGCCGGGCAGCCGCAGCAACAACGGCTACCTGTCCGGCGAATACGACTTCAAGAACGGCCTGCAGCTCTACGGTTCGGCGGCCCTGTACGACACGGTGGGCATTTCCAACACCCAGATGTGGGGCATCGGCACGAGCGGGTTCTACGACCAGACCACGGGGCAGGTCATCAGCAATGCGGCCCGTCAGTTCACAGCGCAGGAAACGGGTACTTCGATGAATACCCACGACCGCGAGCAGAACTGGAACATCACCACCGGCTTGCGCGGCACCATGTTCGACGGCAACTTCAACTGGGACTTGAGCCTCAATACCCAGAAGTACATCGTGCATGAGGACTACACGGCCTTCAATCAGCAGGCCGCGAACAATTTCTTCCTCGGCCCGCAGCTGGGCACCACCGCCGATGGCCTGCCCATCTACGCCATGAACTGGCAGCAGTGGTGGAACCCCATCACGCCGCAGCAGTACGGCCAGTTCTCGGTCAATGGCCAGGACAGCGCATCGTCGTGGCTGGATCAGGCGCAGTTCCGCATCAACGGCGACCTGTTCAAGTTCCCGTGGGTGGAAGAGCCGGTAGGTTGGGCGGCCGTGCTGGAAGCCGCGCACAACGGCTTCCAGCTTTCGCCCGACGCGCGCGCATCGAATTCGGCGACGTTCGTGAATCCGTTCTATTCGGACAACACCGGCGCCGGCACCCGTCAGCGGTACTCGCTGGGCACCGAGTTCCGCGTGCCGATCCTGGATTCGCTGACCTGGACCATCTCCGGGCGCCTGGACAAGTACAACGACCACAGCCGCGCCGACGTGGCCCGCACCTGGGGCACCGGCATCGAGTGGCGCCCCCTCGACAGCCTGCTGCTTCGCGGCAGCTACGGCACCAACTTCAAGGCGCCGGACATGCAGGCGGTGTACCAGACCGGCTCCACCGTGCCGGTGGGCATCTATGCGGATGACCTGACCTGCATCAACGCGCTCAAGGCAGGCGATACCAACAACACATGGTGCAACGGCAACATCCAGCGTCCGGCGTCGCAGTACTACACATCGTTGACGGGTGGCAACAAGTTGCTGCTGCCGGAAACCGGTCATTCCTGGACCTACGGTTTCGTGTTGCAGGTGCCGGGCGTCGAGGGCTTGTCGGTATCCGCCGACTACTGGCACATGGGCGTGGACAACTCCATCCAGTACCTCGGCAACACCACCGTGTTGCAGGACGAGGCAGGTTGTCTTACCGGCTTGCAGGTCGTGGGCACCAGCACGTTGGAGCCATACACGGCGCATGATGCGGGTTCGGCGTATTGTCAGATGGTGATCGGCATGGTCCAGCGCAATGCGGACGGCACCATCAATACGGTGCACTCCGGCCCGATCAACGAGGCTTCGCTGTACGTGAGCGGCGTGGACGCCTCGCTGGACTACAAGTGGCGCAGCGAGGACTACGGCGACTTCACCACCAGCATCAACTACACCGACAACCTCTCGTACAAGCAGCGCGTGCTGGCCTCCGACCCGCTGTTGAACACCCGCTACAACAACGCGGCGAGCAGGGTTTCGTGGATCGGTACCTGGCACAAGGGTGACTGGGACGCCTCGATCTCCGGCGTGCGTGTCGGCAGCGTGCGCGCCAACAACTACGGCGGCTGCAACGTGCTGGACAACGGCATCCAGCCGGGCATGGGCACGGCTACCGCGGCCGACGGCACCGTTTACAGCACCGGTGTCTGCACGGTGTCGTATAACGGCGGCACCGAAGTCGTGAACGACACCATGTATCTGGGGCGCGTACCGCCGTGGATCACCTGGAACGGCTCGATCGGCTGGCAGATCAACCCGGAGACCAAGGTCACCTTCACCGTGTCCAACATCTTCGACAAGATGGCGGCGATTCCCTACTACTCCGGTGGCTTCGAGTTCGTGCCGACCAACCAGTCCGCCGACGAGTACACCGGCCGCGAAATGTTCCTGTCGTTCGATTACAAGTTCAACTGATCCCTCTCAGGTTGAACTTCCCCCGCGCCCCGGCTTGCCGGGGCGTTTTTTTGTCGCGGCGCAGGCGTCCGGCCCGCGCAGAGGCGACATGCATGCCGGATTCGCGGGCGCGCAAAAGCACATGCCCGCAGCTGCGGGCATGTGGCAGACGAAAACGCGATGGCGATGGTCAGCGCTGGTGCAGCTGCAGCAGCTCGTGGCAGGCGCCCATGGTGTGGTAGTCCACCTTGCCGGCGGGGCTCTTCTCGTCGCTGTACTTGCGGTTGTCGCGGGTGAGGATGCGGTACCAGGCGCCGTACTCGTGGTCGACGAAGTGCTGCCACGAATACGTCCACAGCTTGTCGAACCACGCGGCGTAGGCGGCATCGCCGGTGCGCGTGTGCAGCAGGGCGGCGGCGGCGAGCGATTCGGCCTGCACCCAGAAGTACTTGTCGTCGTCGCACACGCTGCCGTCGGGCGCGAAGCCGTAGCACAGGCCGCCGTGCGTCCCGTCCCACGCGTGCTTCACCGCGGTGTCGAACAGGTGGCGCGCGGTGGGAAGAATCCAGCGTTCCTCGCGGTTGCGTTCCAGCAGCAGCGGCTCGAGGATCATCAGCAGCTTGGCCCACTCGGTCTGGTGGCCGGGCTGAAAACCCCAGGGGCGGAACAGGTGCTTGGGGTTGTCGCGGTTGTAGTCCCAGTCGATGCGCCACTGCGCGTCGTAGTGCTCCCACACCAGGCCGTCGGCCAGCGCGGCCTGGCGGCGCGTCATGTGGTCGGCCAGCGTGAGCGCGCGATCGAGGTAGCGTGGCTCGTCGCTGGCCTGGTAGGCGGCCAGCATGGCCTCGCACATGTGCATGTTCGCGTTCTGGCCGCGGTAGCCGCTGAAGTGCCAGTCGGCGTCGGCCTCGTCGCGGTACAGGCCGGCTTCCGCGTCCCAGAACCGCCGTTCCAGCAATTCCCATGTCTCGTCCATCCACGCGGCGGCTTCGGCGACGCCGGCCTTGCGCGCGCTGGCATAGGCCAGCAGCACGAAGGCGACGCCGTAGGCGTGGTTGGTGCGGTCTTCCGGCACGCCGTCGCGGATCGTCCAGGCGTAGCCGCCGGTCTGCGCATCGCGGTGCACCTCGCGCAGGTAGCGCAGGCCGTGGCGCACGGCGTCGTGGTATTCGGCGGCGAGCTTCGTGTCGTCGGCGAACTCGATCGCCGCCATCGCGTAGTTGAAGACGAAGCGCGTGCTGCTCACCAGGTGGCGGTGGCTGCGCTCGTAGATGGCCCCGTCGTCCTTGTAGTAGTGGAAGAAGCCGCCGGCCGGGTCGATCGCGCGCGGATGGTAGAACGCCATGGTGTCGGCGACGTGCAGGCGCAGGAAGGCGGGCGAGCGGAAGTCGGGCAGCGGCGTGGCGGGCAGGACGGAACTCATGAGTGCGTTTCCATGAAGGCGAGGACTTCGCCGGTGCTCGGCAGCGAAGCGAACGAACCTTGCCGCGTCACCGCCAGCGCGCCGGCGGCGGCGGCGTGGCGCAGCAGCGCGTGCAGGCGCGGCAGGGTGGCGACCAGCGCATCGAGGTCGCCCGGACCGATCCGTTGTTCGGTCAGCTGCTGCAGCAGGCCGCCGACGAACGCATCGCCAGCCGCGGTGCTGTCCACTGCGGGTACGTGGTAGGCGGGCAGCTCGCCCTCGGCATCGGGATGGAACCAGCGCAGCGGGTTCGGGCCATCGGTGACCACCAGCAGGCGCGTGTTGCCCTGCCACAGGCGTTCCAGCATGTTGATCTCGCCGTCCACCGCCAGCCAGGTGAATTCCTCCGCGCTGAGCTTCACCAGGTCGGCCAGCTCCAGCGCGGGCCATGCCTGGGCGCGTGCATCGGCGTCGTGCGGCCACAGCGCGGGGCGCAGGTTGAGGTCGAAGCTCACCAGGGCGCCGGCGGCACGGGCGCGGCGCATGCCTTCGCGGGTGGTTTCCGCCGCCAGGGGCTCGGTCATGCTGTTGGAGCAGACATGGAACACCGCGGTATCGGCGAACGTTTCGGCGCGGAAGTGCTCCGGACGGAACAGCAGGTCGGCCGAGGGCGGCCGGTAGAAGCTGAAACTGCGCTCGCCGTGCGCGTCCAGCGCCACGAAGGCCAGCGCGGTGTTCGCCTCGCCCGTGCGCGCCACGTCGCGGGTGTCCACGCCGGCGTGATGCAGGCTGTCCAGCAGCAGGTCGCCGAACAGGTCGGTGCCCAGCATGCCGGCGAAACGTGCGGCCCCGCCGAGCTTGGCCACCGCCACCGCGACGTTGGCGGGCGCGCCGCCGGCGAAGGGCACGAAGGCACGCGGGTAGCCGTGCGGGTCGCGACCCTCGGCATGGAAATCGATCAGTGCTTCACCGAAGCAGAGTACGGAACGCATGCAGCGGGTTACCTTGGGCTGGCGGCGAGGCCACGGATCTTCGATCCGCGACGGCCGTAGAAGATGACATAGACGTAGCACAGCAGCGGCAGCACGAAGGCGTGCTGCACGCCGATGTGGTCGGCCAGGAAGCCCTGCGCCAGCGGCACCAGCGCGCCGCCCACGATCGCCATGATCAGCAGGCTCGACGCCTTGTCGGTGAGCGGACCCAGGCGCTCGATGCCGAGCGCGAAGATGGTGGGGAACATGATGGAGTTGAACAGGCCCACCGCGATGATGCTGTACATCGCCACGTCGCCCGCACTCAGCATGCTGGTCAGCACCAGCGCGCCGGCGATCACGGCGAACACGGCCAGCAGCTTGCGCGGATCCAGCCAGGCCAGCAGCGCCGAGCCGAACAGCCGGCCGACCATCGCGCCGCCCCAGTACCACGCCACGTAGTGCGAGGCCTGCTGCTCGGTGATGTGGCCGATATCCGGCTGCGACAGGTAGTTCACCATGAAGCTGCCGATCGACACCTCGGCGCCCACGTAGAAGAAGATCGCCAGCACGCCGAACGCCACGTGCGGGTGGCGCAGCGCGTCGAGCAGGGTGTGCTTCTCGCGGTCGGCCTGCTCGGTGTTCTCGGTGAGCGCCGGGAGACGGAACAGGCCCACGATCACCGCCAGCAGCACCAGCACCAGGGCCAGGCCCAGGTAGGGTCCCTGCACCGACTGCGCCTCGTGCGTGCGATAGGCCAGCTGCCGGGCAGCCGGCAGCGCGGCCACTTGGGCACTCCCCAGCACGGTGTTGGAAAGGATCAGCCAGCCGCCGAACAGCGGCGCCAGCGTGGTGCCCAGCGAGTTCAGCGCCTGCGCCAGGGTGAGCCGGCTGGAACCGGTGCGCGGCGGGCCGAGCAGGGCCACGTAGGGGTTCGCCGCCACCTGCAGCACGGTGATGCCGGTGGCCAGCACGAACAGCGCACCGAGGAACAGCGGATAGCTGTGCCACTGCGCGGCGGGCCAGAACGCCGCCGCACCCACGCCGGCGATGGCCAGGCCAGCCACCATGCCGCGCTTGAAACCCAGGTGCGCCACCAGCCGCCCCGACGGCAGCGACATCAGGAAATAGGCGCCGAAGAAGGTGAACTGCACCAGCATCGCGCGGGTGTAGTTCAGCTCGAACACCGCCTTGAGGTGCGGGATCAGGCTGTCGTTCAGCGCGGTGAGGAAGCCCCACATGAAGAACACCGCGGTAGTGACCGCCATCGCGCCCGGATAGTCGGTGTAGCGCCTGCTGTCGCTGCCCGTGCCGGCGGTGGCGGTTGGTTGCGGTGTGGCGAAGGCCATGCGGTTCCCCTGTCGGTGGGTGCGTGCGTTCAGGCCGCGGCGGGCGGCGGGCAGCTGCTGGCGCGTATCACCAGCTGCACCGGTGCCACGGTGCGTTCTGGCGTCGCCTGCGGGTCGCGCAGGCGTTGCAGCAGCAGTTCGGCGGCCTGGCGGCCGCGCGCGCGCGGCTTGGAGGCGAGCGTGGTGAGCGGCGGCGCGCTCAGCGCGGCCTCGGCGATGTCGTCGAAGCCGGTGACGGCGAAATCGCGGCCCGGTTGCACGCCGCGCTGGTACAGGCCCAGCATCAGGCCCAGCGCCACCGCGTCGTTGTAGCAGACCGCCGCGGTGGGCGCGGGCGCGTCGAAGAACAGCGCGCCGCATTGCGCCGCGGCGTCCACGCGGTTCGGCGCGCACTCGATGCGCCAGTGCGGTTCGATCGGCAGCCCCGCCGCCTGCATCGCCTCGACGTAGCCGGCGTGGCGCTGCTGGCAGGAGCTGGAGCCCTGGTGGCCGCCGAAGAACGCGATGCGCTTCTGGCCGAGCGCGATCAGGTGCTCGGTGGCGAGCCGCGCGCCGCGCTGGTTGTCCAGCATCAGGCGGTCCCAGGGCGCGTCGGGCGAGGCGGCGCCGTCGAGTTCGCGGTTGAACAGCAGCAGCGGGGTGTGCATGCCCACCGTGGCCAGCACCCGCGCGGCGGCACTGCCTTCGGCGGGCGAGAGGATGATGCCGGCCGGATCGTGCTCAAGCAGCGAGGCGAGCACCGCCTGCTCACGCGCGCTTGATTCGCCGGTGCTGCCCAGCAGGGTGACGTAACCGGCGCCGCCCAGCGCCTCGTCCACGCCTGTGGCAAACTCGGCGAAGAAGGGGTTGGCGAGGTCGTTCAGCACCAGCGCGATGCTGGACGAGGTGCGCCGGCGCAGGTTGGCCGCGGCGCGGTTGTACACGTAGCCCTGCCGGCGCAGTTCCTCCTCGACGCGCGCGCGGGTGAGCTTGTTCACCAGGGGGCTGCCGCGCAGCACCAGCGACACCGTGGCACGCGACACGTCGCAGCCTGCGGCGATATCGGCGAGGGTAATCTTGCGATTGGCGTGAGGCGTGCTTTCCGTGGCCATGCTCGTCGTCGTAGGCGATTGGAACGATCAAAATGTACCGGAACCGCGTCGCGGATGGTTCCGCGATGCAACATGCGTCGATGCTTGTCCCGGTGTTAGCGTGCGCAGCTTGGAACGATCCAAATTTTGATGCAAGGGGAGCCTCATGAAGCAACCTGTTCCGCATGCCTGGCTGACGCTTGCCCTGGCCGCCTCGCTTGCCCTGCTGTCCAGCGGCGCCGCGGCCGCTAGCGGCCATGCGGGCGCGGTCGATCCGCGCATCGGCACCGGCGGCGACGGCCACACCTTTCCCGGCGCCACCGTGCCGTTCGGGATGATCCAGCTCTCGCCCGACACCGCGATGCCGGACTTCAAGCATGCCTACAAGTGGGCCGCCGGCTACCAGTACGGCGACCCCACCATCATGGGTTTCTCGCACACGCATTTTTCCGGCTCCGGCCATTCGGACCTGGGCGACGTGCTGGTGATGCCGATCGCCGGCGACGTGAAGCTGGACCCGGGTGACGCGGACAAGCCGGGCAGCGGCTACCGCTCGCGCTTCAGCCACGCAACGGAGGTGGAGCAGGCCGGCTATTACGCGGTGACGCTTTCCGACTACGGCGTGCGCGCCGAACTCACCGCGGGACGGCGCGTCGGCTGGCACCGCTACACCTTCCCGGCGGACAAGCCGGCGCACCTGCTGCTGGACCTGCGCCCCAGCATCTACGACTACCCCGGCAAGGTGCTGTGGTCGCGCCTGCGCGTGCGCGCCGACGGCACCGTCAGCGGCTGCCGCACCACCCGTGGCTGGGCGCCGGGGCGCGAGCTGTGCTTCGCGATGCGCTTCTCGCAGCCCATGGTCTCGCGCACGCTGTACGACCGCGAGACCGATGTCACCTACAAGGGCTTCAAGGGTCCGGGCAACCAGCCCGAGGACCATGACGCCGAGAACGGTCGCGCGCTGGAAGGCGTGTTCGACTTCGGCAAGCTCGCCAAGCCGCTGCTGGTGAAGGTGGCTATCTCGCCGGTGAGCGAGGCCAACGCGATCGCCAACCTCGATGCGGACGGCAAGGGCTGGGACTTCGACGCGCGCCGCGCCGACGCGACCGCGGCGTGGAACAAGGCGCTGTCGGTGATCGACGTATCCGGCACGCCGGACCAGCGCACCCAGTTCTACACCTCGCTCTACCACGCGATGCTCGCGCCCACGCTGAGCATGGACGCCAACGGCGAATACCGCGGGCCCGACCACCAGGTGCACAAGGCGGACGGCTTCGACTTCTATTCCAGCTGGTCGATGTGGGACGTCTACCGCGCCGAGGAGCCGCTGATGGTGCTGCTGCGGCCCGACCTCAGCGCGCAGTTCATCCGCTCGCTGATCGCCGCGCAGCAGGCCAGCCCGTTCGGCATCCTGCCGGTGTGGGCGTACCAGGGGCTGGAGACCTGGTGCATGATCGGCTACCACGCGGTGCCGGTGATCGCCGACGCCTACGTCAAGGGCGTGCGCGGCTTCGATGCGGACAAGGCGCTGCAGGCGATGGTGGCCAGCGCCACCTACGGCCCCTACGGCGACCTGGCCGACTACATGAAGCTCGGCTACGTGCCGATCGACAAGGAGCCGGAGGCCGCCTCCAAGACCCTGGAATACGCCTACGACGACTGGTCGCTGGCGCAGATGGCGAAGGCGATGGGCAAGACGAAGATCGCCGCCACCTTCGACAAGCGCGCCACGAACTGGCGCAACGCATGGGATCCGCAGAGCGGTTTCATGCGCGCCAGGCTCAGCAACGGCCAGTTCCGCACCCCGTTCGACCCCACCTTCGCCGGCTACGGCAGTGACTACACCGAAGGCAACGCCTGGCAGTACTCCTGGTACGTGCCGCAGGACGTGGCCGGTCTCGTCACGGCGATGGGCGGCGATGCGAAATTCGTCGCCAAGCTCGACGAACTCTTCGACGCCAAGGTCGATCCCGCGCACTTCAAGAACGTGGAGGACATCACCGGCCTGATCGGCTGGTACGCGCACGGCAACGAGCCCAGCCACCACATCGCCTACCTGTACGACTACGCCGGTGCGCCGTGGAAGGCTCAGCAGCGCCTGAAGCAGATCATGGACAGCCAGTACGCCGCGCGCCCGGACGGCCTGGCCGGCAACGACGACCTGGGCCAGATGTCGGCCTGGTACGTGTTCACCGCGCTGGGTTTCTACCCGGTGACGCCGGCCAGCGACGAGTACGCGATCGGCCGGCCGTTCGTGCCGAAAGCGGTGCTGCACCTGCCGAACGGGCACAGCTTCACCGTGGTGGCCGAGCACCTGGACAGCGCGCATCCCTATGTCGGCCAGGTCACGCTGAACGGCAAGCCGCTGGAGCGGGTCTACCTGCGCCACGGCGAGATCCTCGCCGGCGGCGAGCTGCGCTTCGTGATGCAGGCCGCGCCGAACCGGCAGTGGGGCACGGCGGTGGCGGCGCGGCCGGCGGCGATGAGCGCCTACCGGCCGTGAACGGCCGCGGCGCCGGGCTGGTGGCTGGCGGTGAAACCTGCGCAGAATAGTCCGGTGCCCGGGCGACGCCGGGCGAGAGCCGCCGATGACGACCGTCCGATGAAAGTGAAAGTCAGGGGTCTGCTGCGCTGGCGCGTCGCCGGTCTGCTGCTCGCGATGGTCGTCATCGTGGCGTTGCCGTACCTCGCCACGCGGGTGATGGCCGAGGAGACGCAACAGGCCAACCTCTGGCTCAACCATGCCAGCGCGGTCAAGGCGCTCACCTACCGCATCGCCTACCTGATCCGTGACAGCGAGGCGGCCAGCTACCGCATCCTCGCCGGCGACGGCGATGCGCAGACCGAGCTGCGCGCCGGCGGCGCCAAGGAACAGGTGCCGGCCCTGCTGGCGCAGTTGCGCAACCTGACCCGCGACAACCCCGACCAGCAGGCGCGCATCGGCGCGCTGGAGAGCGTCACGAGCGGCCGCATCACCCTGGTGGACCAGGCGCTGGCGCGGCTGCGTCAGGGCGACGCAGCCGGGGCGCGGCAGTCGCTGCGCGACACCGGCGACCTGTTCCACATGCACATGCTGATCGACGGCATCGCGCAGACCGAGGACCACCTGCTGGCGGAACGCACCCGCGACGTCGCGCAGCAGGTGACCCGCAGCCAGTTCGTGCTAGGGCTCACCGCGCTGGCGCAGCTGGTGCTGCTGATCGTGGTGGTGATCTCGTCCGAGCGGCAGGTCGGCAAGCGCCAGCTGGCGGAGACCCGCGAAGGCCGCGCGGTGCTGCGCTCGCAGATGATCGTGCAGGCGGTGCGCGAGCCTATCGCGCTGTTCGACGAGCAGTTGCGCAGCCTGCTGGTGAACGCCGCCTTCAGCGAGCTGTACGGGATGGACCCGAAGCACCACCGCGCGTTGCCGCTGCCGCAGATCGGCGACGGCGCCTGGAGCGACGGCGCACTGCAGCAGCGGCTCAACGACGTGCTGCTGCGCAACCGCGAGCTGTGGGACTACGAGCTGGTGCAGCGCACCGCCGACGGCGTGGACCGCCACGTGGTGATCAACGCGCGCCGCATCCAGCAACAGGACAGCGACGCCCAGGCGCTGCTGCTCACCGTGAGCGACGTCACCGCGCGTGCACTGGCCGAGCAGAAGGTCAACGAGTTGAACCACCAGCTGGAGGGCAAGGTGGTGCAGATCTCCGACGTCAACCGCGAGCTGGAGGCGTTCAGCTATTCCGTCTCGCACGACCTGCGCGCGCCGCTGCGCCACATCGCCGGCTTCGCCCGCAAGCTGCGCCAGCACCTGGGCGAGCAGGTGGACGACACCGGCAGCCACTACCTCGACGTGATCAGCAACTCGGCGCAGCGCATGGCGCAGCTGATCGACGACCTGCTGGTGTTCTCGCGCCTCGGCCGCGGCGCGCTGCGGCTGCAGCCGGTGGACATGCAATCGCTGGCGGAGGAGGCGCGCGCGCTGTGCGAGGCGGAGGCGCCGGGGCGGCGCATCGCCTGGTCGATCGCGCCGCTGCCGATCGTGGTGGGCGACGAGAACATGCTGCGCACGGTGTGGCAGAACCTGATCGGCAACGCGGTGAAGTACACCGGCCGGCGCGAGCTGGCGCACATCGCGGTGGACGTGCAGCGCAACCGCAACGGCGACTACGAGTTCACCGTGAGCGACGACGGCGCCGGTTTCGACATGCAGTACGCCGACAAGCTGTTCGGCGTGTTCCAGCGCCTGCACCACGCCTCGGATTTCCCCGGCAACGGCATCGGCCTGGCCAACGTGCGGCGCATCCTCGCCCGCCACGGCGGCCGGGTCTGGGCCGAGGCCGAGCCGGAGCGCGGTGCGCGCTTCCACTTTTCCCTGCCGGCGCGGGACCTGTCCGGCACATCGCTCGAGAGGACCACATGATCAATCGCCACATCCGCACCATCCTGCTGGTCGAGGACAGCATGGCCGACGCCGAAATGTCGCTGGACGCGCTGCACGAGGCCAACCTCGCCAACCCGGTGGTGCACCTGCAGGACGGCGTGGAGTGCATGGACTGGCTGCAGTGCCGCGGCCAGTGGACCACGCGCGAGCCCGGCAACCCCGCCGTGGTGCTGCTGGACATCAAGATGCCGCGCATGGACGGGCTGGAGGTGCTCACCCGGATGCGCGCCGACGAGAGGTTGCGGCGCATCCCGGTGGTGATACTGTCCTCCTCGCGCGAGGAGAGCGACCTCGCGCGCAGTTGGGACCTCGGCGTCAACGCCTACGTGATCAAGCCGGTGGACGTGGACCAGTTCTTCACCGCGGTGCGCACGCTGGGGCAGTTCTGGGCGGTGCTGAACCAGGCGCCCGAGCAGGACTGAGGCGGCTGCCGCGAGACGAGGGGAATGCCCATGCACGGTTCGCAAGTCCGCACCGCGCGTCCGATCCGGGTGCTGGTGGTGGAGGACAACCGCAACGACGCCGAGCTGGCGCTGGCCGAGCTCGACGACGATGGCATCGCCCACGAGGCGCGGGTGGTCGACGACGAGGGAGCCTATGTCGCCGCGCTGCAGGAGTTCATGCCCGACATCGTGCTGTCCGACCTCAGCCTGCCGGGCTTCTCCGGGCAACGTGCGCTGGAGCTGTTGCGCCAGCGCGACGCGGACCTGCCCTTCATCTTCGTCTCCGCCACGCTGGGCGAGGAGGCGGCGATCGAGGCGTTGCGCAACGGCGCCACCGACTACATCCTCAAGCAGAACCCCGCACGCCTCGCCAGCGCGGTACGGCGCGCGCTGGCGGAAGCGGCGGAGCGGCGCGCCAGCCATCGCGCCCAGACCGAGCTGATCCGGGCGCAGCGCTTCGAGAGCCTGGCGATGCTGGCCGGCGGCCTCAGCCACGACCTGCGCAACCTGCTGCAGCCACTGCTGTTCGCGGGCGAGAGCCTGCGCGACCACGCCGAGGACCCGCAGCTGGCGCGGCTCGGCGCGCTGGTGCGCGACTGCGGCAAGCGCGGGCTGGACATGGTGCAGTCGATGCTGTCCTTCGCCCGCGGCGCGCGGCGTGCCGAGCAGGTGCGCCTCGGCGCGCTGATGGACGCGCTGGGCCTGCTGCTGCAGGGCAGCGTGCCGCGCGCGATCCACATGGGGATGGTGGTCGACGCGCCCGAGCTCACGTTCGCCGGCAACCACACCGAGCTGCAGCAGTGCCTGCTCAACCTCTGCCTCAACGCGATCCAGGCGATGCCGGAGGGCGGCGAGCTGCGCATCGAGACGGCACAGGAGCGGCTCGATGCGGAGTTCTTCATGTCCGACGAGCAGTCGCATCCCGGCCGGCACCTGCGCCTCAGCGTGATCGACAACGGCCCCGGCATGAGCCGCGAGGTGCTGGCGCGGCTGTTCGAGCCGTTCTTCACCACCAAGGAGAACGGCACCGGCCTCGGCCTGCTGTCGTGCCGGCGCATCGTGGTAAGCCACGGCGGCGTGATGCGGGTGGACAGCGCGCCCGGCCGCGGCACCCGCTTCGACCTGTACATCCCGCTGCAGGAACTGGCCGCGGACACCGCCGAGGCGAACGGCGACGACAGCGACAGCCTCGAAGGCGCCGCCGAACAAGTGCTGGTGGTGGCCGAGGCGGCCACCCAGCTGTCCCTGCTCAGCGACACGCTGGATGCATGGGGATACCAGGCCCATGCCAGCCAGAGCGGCACCGCCGCCCTGCAGTGGATAGGCGCCCACGGCCTGCCCGACCTGGTACTGATGGACGCCGACATGAACCTGTTCACCGGCGTGCGCACGCTGGGCGCGCTGATCGAGCAGGGCTACGCCGGCGCGGTGGTGATGCTGGTACGTCCCGACGCACCGCCGAACCTCGACGAACTGCCGCCGTTGCCGCGCCTGCACGTGCTCGACAAGCCGGTCACCACGCGGAAGCTGCTGCGCACGCTGCGGCTGGCGCTGGTCAGCGCCGCGGGCTGAGGCGGCTCAAAGCCCTCTCCCCGGCGGGGAGAGGGTTGGGGTGAGGGGCGGGCGCTCGCGGGAATGTTTGCCGCTGGGGACTTGGCTTGCCAGGAGCTTTCGTGCGCTTGGCGGCGCCCGAGTTCCTTTCTCTTTGCGTGCCCACGCACGCGCAGGAGCGCGGGCGAACAGCAAAGCTGGCCCGCCAGGGCGGAGGGCAGGATGCCCGGAGTAAAGAGAAAGGAACCAAAGAGAAACGGCACCCCGATGGCGCGCCCTCTGGGCATCCTGCCCTGCGGGTGCGCGGGTGGCCCCCGGGTAAGGCGCCGTGTCATTGATCCGGCCTTTGAAATACATGCGAGAAATGCCTTGCTGCGTGCTTATCGCGCGAAACGAGGCCGATATGTCTTATCGTGTCGGGAGTTCGGATATGCAGGTCGTGTCGGTGGTGCCGTGCGTCTGCGCTTTGCTTCTGGTGCGCAGGATGCGCGCCTGCTTTTGTGGGGCCCCTGGGCGGCGGTGAGGCGGGGACGATCAGGCCGCGCAGCGGGCATCGCCAGGGATGGCGATGCCTTTTCGCCGGGACAGGAGTCCCGTCGAAAAGCCCGGCCACGCCTCACGGACTTGACGGGCAGGAGGCCCGGCATGCGCCAACCGGGGTGTCGTTTTCTCTTGGCTACTTCTCTTTTGGACAAGCAAAAGAGAAGTAGCTCGGGCGCCGGCAGGCGCACGAAACTGCTCTGCTTCTAGCAATAAGAGGGGAGAAGGATGAGTATCTCCCACGGGTGAGCGAGGAGCCAAAGGCAGGCGTCAGTCGATGCCGAGTTTCTTCAGCTTGTAGCGCAGTGCCCGGAACGTGATGCCGAGTTTCTTCGCCGCGGCAGTCTTGTTGTAGCGCGATTCCTCCAGCGCCTTCACGATCGCGCTGCGCTCTAGGTTGCTGATGTAGTCGTCCAGGCCGCCGTCGCCGGTGGCGCTGGCGGGCGCGGGTGCTGTGGGCGGCAGCGGCGGCTGGCCGTGGGCGGCGGGCGCGGCCTCCGCGCGCGGCAGGCGCTGCGGCAGCATCAGGTCGCCGGCGTCGATGTGTTCGCCGTCGCACATCGCGGTGGCGCGCTCGAGGATGTTCTCCAGCTCGCGCACGTTGCCGGGGAAGTCGTAGGCTTCCAGCGCCTGTCGCGCCTCGGGCAGCAGGTGGCTCGGCTGCCCGCCACTCTTGCGGGCCAGGGCCTGCAGGATGAAGTCGGCCAGCAGCGGTACGTCGCCGCGGCGTTCGCGCAGCGGCGGCACGCGCAGCTCGATCACGTTGATGCGGTAGAACAGGTCCTGGCGGAACTGGCCCTGCTCGACCAGGGCGGCGAGGTTCTTGTGCGTGGCGGAGAGGATGCGCACGTCCACCGGCACTTCCTCGCGTGCGCCGATCGGGCGCACGGCTTTTTCCTGGATCGCGCGCAGCAGCTTCACCTGCATGTGCAGCGGCAGCTCGGCCACCTCGTCGAGGAACAGGGTGCCGCCGTGCGCGGCCTGGAACAGGCCTTCCTTGTCGGTGTGCGCGCCGGTGAAGCTGCCTTTCCGGTGGCCGAAGAACTCGCTCTCCATCAGCTCGGACGGGATCGCGCCGCAGTTGACCGGCACGAAGGGGCCGGTCGCGCGCGGGCCCTGCTCGTGGATCAGGCGCGCCACCAGCTCCTTGCCCACGCCGGATTCGCCGGCGATGTACACCGGCGCCTGGTTGCGCGCGAGCTTGACGATGGTGGAGCGCACCAGCTGCATCGCCGACGAGTCGCCGATCAGCCGCTCGCCGGCGCCGCCGGCCTTGGCCGCGGCCTTGCCGCTGCGTTTCTCCTCGGCCAGCCGCAGCGCGGTGCGCACCAGCTGGCGCAGCATCTGGATGTCCACCGGCTTGGAGACGAAGTCGAACGCGCCGGCTTTCAGCGCGTTCACCGCGGCGTCCACGTTGCCGTAGGCGGTGATCATCGCCACCGGCATGTCCGGGTGGTTGGCGGCGATGTGCTCGACGATCTCGTGGCCGCTGCCGTCGGGCAGGCGCATGTCGGTGAAGCACAGGTCGAAGGTCTTGTCGGCCAGCGCGCGGCGCGCCTCGGCGACGGTGCCCACGGCGTCGACCTGCAGATCCATCCGTCCCAGCGTGATGGTGAGCAGTTCGCGGATGTCGCGTTCGTCGTCGATGACCAGGACGGTCTGCTGGCTCATGGGTCGTGGCGCTGGTGGCGGGGTTGCCGGTCAGGATACCCGCGGCGTCGGCGGGGGGCAAAGCGCGCAGCCGGTGGCGGCGATCCGCCTCAACGTGCCAGCCGGCGCTCGAAGAAGGCGACGATGGCGGCGTAGGCCTGCCGCGACTCCGGCAGCTCCGGGTCGGAGAAGAACGAGTGCCACATGCCCTCCCACACGTGCAGCTCGGTGGGCACGCCGGCCTGGCGCAGCAGCTCGTTGCCGTGCACCACCGAGCTCAGCGCCATGTCGCGCGTGCCGGTGATCAGCAGGCTGGGCGGGAACTTCGCCAGCAGTGCGGGCGACAGGCCCGGCTGCACCAGCGGGTCGCGCGGATTCGCGCCGCGGAAGTAGGGGATCGCGGCCAGGCCCAGCGGGTGCGCCGGCACGCCCTGGCCGTTGAGCAGCGGTGCGACGTACGCCGAGTCGCCGCCGAGGTCGGTCAGCGCGCCGCAGAACATGCCGATCGCGCCGGGCACCGGCAGCCTGTCGGTGATGAAGCGCGCCACCGCCTCGCCGGTGAGGATGCCGCCGGCCGAGCAGCCGTAGATGCCGATCTGCTCCGGCTTGTGGGTCTTCAGCAGCTCGCGGTAGACCTTTTCCACGTCCACGCTGGCGGCGGGGAAGACGTGCTCGGGGCCCAGCCGGTAGTCCACGGCGACCACCTCGATGCGGCCGAGGCCGGCGATCGGGATGGCCTCGACCAGCGCGCCGCTGTGCGCGCCCCACAGGAAGGCGCCGCCGTGCAGGTTGAGCAGCACGCGATGGCGGTTCTCCGGCGCCACGCCCTGGGCGGGCAGCACCACGTCGACGCCGACGCCGGCGATCGTGTCGCGGCGGGTCCGCACCGGATAGAGCTTCTCCATGCGCGAGGCACGGTCGCTGTTCATGCGGTCGTAGAAGGCGCGGCTCTCGGCGATCGGCGCGGTGAGCGGCGGCGCCTTGCTGCCTTCGGCGAGCATCTGTGGGAAGAAGGCGCGTGCCTGCGGCGAGGCGAACGCGGAGTAGGGCACGCTGGCGGAGGGCGCGGTGACGGCGCCGTCGGGCCGCACGCCTGGCGGCCCGTCCTGCGCGGGGGCGCCGCTGGCGGCCAGGCCGCCGCAGAGCAGCAGCACCGAGGCGAGGTGCGGAAAGCGTGGGCGGTTCATGGCGTTTCCTCGCTGGATGCCGATGGCGGCGCGTGCCGGGAGGCGACGCGCGCCGCGGATGCTGTTCAGTGCGCCGCGGCCGGTCGGGCTGCGGGCTTTCCGGTCGTGGCGCCGTCGAGCAACTGGTGCAGCTTCAGGTACACGCCGTTGGTCCAGCCGAAGCCGATGACGTTGGCGGTGTAGCCCGCGCTCACTTTCACGTCGGCGTTGCCCTGCGCCATGTTGTATTTCTCGCGAATCGTACCGTCGTCGGCATAGCCGCGATCCACCGTGGCCATGAACTTGCCGGCGAGGCGGCGCGCGTCGTCATGGAAGCCGTAGGCGTCCAGGCCGGCGATGGCGAGCCAGTTCGTCGGCGCCCAGCCGAAGGGCGCGTCCCACTGGACGCCGGTGGCGCGCGTGCTCATGGCCAGGCCGCCGCGCTGCTCGAACAGCGCCAGCTTGCCGCGCAGCGCCTGCGCCTGCCCGGCGGAGGCCGCGCCGGCCCACAGCGGGTAGAACATGGTGAGGTAAGGATCGGTGGAAGGCTTGCCCGCGACGAAGTCGTAGTCCATGTACCTGCCCTGGGCGGGCTGCCACAGGTACTTGTCCATCGCCGCCCTGCGAGCCGCGGCCGCCTGTTGCCAGCGCGTGGCATCGGCCGTCTTGCCGAGGGCGGTGGCGAAGTCGCGCAGGTCGCGTTCGTAGCGATAGAGCAGGCTGTTCAATCCCGCCGGCGCGTAGTGGTGGGTGGAGCCGGCGAACGGGCCGAAGTGGAAGTCGGTGTCGAAGCCGGATTCGCGCATCGCGCGGTCGCCGAGGTAGTAGTCGGCGGTCAGGCGGTAGCCGTCTACCCACGCGCCGGCGCAGGCCTTCGAGGCCGTGACGTCGCAGCTCGCGGTTTTCAGCCGTGCCGTTTCGGCGGCGTCGGGATGTTGCGGCGCCTTGAGGAGATAACCGGGGTCGTCCGCGCGATGCGCCAGCAGCCAGCGGATCACGCCCTGGTAGTAGCTGGCGTCGCGCGCCTCCAGCACCGGTCCGTGGCCGTAGTCGAAGTAGCGCGCCAGGCCGGTATCGCCGGCGCGGTGCCCGGGCCGCAGCCAGAGATCGTGGTTGCGTACCGCCAGCGGATAGGCCTGCGCCAGCCACGCGCGCCTGTCGGCGGCGTCGCGGAAGCTGGCGGGGTCGGCCAGCAGCGCGGCCATCATCGCGCCGAGGAAGGGCGGCTGCGAACGGCTGAGGTAGTAGCTGCGGTTGGCGTTGAGCACGCCGCCGTAGTGCTGCACCTCGAACAGCGCGTTGTCCACCATGTCGCGCGCCAGCGCCTCGTGGTGATCGGCGAGCAGGCCCAGCTCGATGAAGTAGCTGTCCCAGCCGTACATCTCGTTGAAGAAGCCGCCGGGCACCACGTAGGGATGCGGCAGGTAGAGCAGGCCCTGCACGGGCAACCTTGCGGCATCGAAATCGCCGAGCTGGCGGATCGTCTGCGGCAGCCGCCGCACCTCGACGCGGCAGGCCCTGGCGATGCGCGGGAGATCGTCCGGCATCGGCAACTGCTGCGGCAGATAGATGACGAGTTGCGTGTCGCCCGGCCCCTTGCCGAAGGCGGAGCAGTCGTCCATCCGGCGCGTGAGCGTGGGCCAGGCGTGGTGGATGTAGTCCAGCGTCTTCGCGGCATCGGGCGTGGCCGCGGAGGCGACGGGCGCGGAAAGCAGCGCAAGCAGGAGGGCGGCGAGGCGGATGCGGATTTTCATGGGTGGCGACTCCCGGTGGATGGCGTGGCGGTCATCGACAGCACGGGCTTGCCGTCGGCGCCGCGTCGTACGCTGATGTCATAGAGCCGGCCACGGAAGACAAGGTTGCGCAGCGTCAGCGCGGTCCAGTGCGCGGGCAGCATCGGCGGGTAGGCCGGCAGCAGGCCCTTCGGCGCGATGCGCAGGCCGGTGAAGCCGTACAGGATGTTCTGCAGCATGCCGCCGCTGGCGGTGAGGAAATAGCCGGTGTTGTTGTTGGCGGTTTCGGTGCGCACGTCGAACGGCGGCTTCACCACGTGTGCGCGGAGGTTGCGCTCGAACCAGTCGCCGGCGTCGGCGGCGTCGCCGGCGGTGGCGGCGGTGATCGACAGCGGGGCGAGGCCCATGCTGTTCGGATCGCGGCTCGAATGCTCGATCGGGCCCAGCGCGTAGGCGTAGTCGCGGCGGCGCACGGCCGTGTCCATCGGCAGGTCCAGCGAAGGCAGCGCGAGCATCGGCAGCGAACTGCCGCCCCAGGTGTCGCGGTCGTGCGGCACGGCGGGGTCGAAGTCGAGATGATGGCCGTCCCGTTCCGAGAACGGCAGGTAGAGGCCATTCGCCACCGCGGCCCAGCGCGGGTCGGGCGGCGTGCCGAGCACGGCGGCCGCGGCGTCGGCGATCTGCAGCGCCTTGCGCGCCACGGCGTTGGTATAGGTGTCGTTGGGCACGTCGCTGTAGTCCTCGTCCACCGAGGTGACGTGCTCGATTTCCCAGCGGTGCTTCGCCGCCACCCGGGTGGCGCGGCTGGCCCAGAAGTCGGCGACGGCGCGGATCACCGGCCAGCCGTGCTGTTGCAGCCAGTGCTTGTCGCCGCTGGCGAGCCAGTACTGCCACTGCGCGATGGCGACGTCGCCGTTGACGTGGATCTCGTGCTCGTCGAGCACCTGGGCCGAGTGCGGCGTCTGCGAGCTGCCGTCGTCGGGATCGGCCTCCCACGGGTACATCGCGCCGCGCAGGCCGCGCGCGCGGGCGCGCGCCTCGGCCGCCGGCAGCGTGCGGGCGCGGAACGCCACCAGCGACTTCGCGCGCTCGGGATGCAGCAGGAGCAGGGCCGGGAACACCCAGCTGTCACTGTCCCAGAACACGTGCCCGGCGTAGCCCGGCGTCATGCCGCAGGCGCCGGTGGCCCACGCGGTGTCCGGCGCCACGTTGGACAGCAGGTAGTAGAGGTCCGCGTGCACGATGCGTTGCGCGGCGGGATCGCCGTCGATCACGACATCGGACTCCCACAGCGCATGCCAGGCCTCCCGTTGCGCGCGCAGCAGCGCGTCGAAACCCTGCTCGCGCGCCTGCGTGGCCAGCGCGAGGTCGGCCTGCGCGTCGCCGCCCCAGCCCTGGCGCGAGACGGCGACGAACTTGGCGAAGCGGTAGCGATGGTCCTTGCGCACGTCCAGCACCACGTCGAGCGCGAGCCGCAGGCCGTCGCGCACCACCCTGGCCGAAACGGGATGCATGCCCTGCGGCAACGACACGGCCACGGCCTCGGCCATCGTCGCGCTGTTTGCGGCGCGGCCGTTGAGCCACAGCGTGAGTCGCGTGGCGTCGCCGTCGCGCGACAGCACCCCGGTGGTGCCGGGATACCACAGTGCGGCGCGATCCGGCGTGGCGGGCGCGACGGGCTGCAGCTTGAGGTGGTACTTGTCCAGTTCCCTGTGCATTTCCGCATCGGTGATGCGGCCCAGCGCGAAGCGCGGCTGGTGCGGCGCCCAGGCGTCCAGCGCGAACGACAGTTCCACGCGGCCGTCGAAATGCGGCACGAGGGTGAGCCGGCTGCCGGCGAGGTGCGGCGAGGCCTGGCTCACCAGCGAGAGGACTTCCACATCGGTGGCGTGCTCGCCGTCGTGGTAGGCGTAACGCGTGGCCAGCGTGCCGTCGTGCATGTCCAGCGTCTGCGCGTAGTCCTGGAAATGCGCGGCGTCCAGCGGCGCGGCGTCGAGCCAGGCGCCGCCCCCGGCGCGGTAGTCGATGCCGCTCCACGCCGGCACCACGGCCGGGCGCGCGATGTCGCCGGGCGTGCGGTCCATGAAGGCGGCGAGATAGGCCGGTGTGTCCTCGGTGCCGCGCGGTGCGGTCAAGGTGGACGCGTAGCCGTTGCCCAACTGGCCGGGGAAATAACGGGCCCAGTCCGCGGCGCTGGCCTGCAGCACGAAGTCGGCGGCGTCGGCGGCGGCCAGAGCGGGCGCCATCGCCAGCGCGGACAGGAGCGTGGCAACGGCGACGCGCTTCATGCGGAAGCTCCCGGCACGGCATCGAAGGCCACCGTCAGGCGCGTGCGGTCGCCGTGGAACGGCACGGTGCCGTGCCAGACATAGGAGGGGAACAGCACCAGCATGCCGGGCTCGGGGCGCACCACGTGCTGCGCCGGCAGTGGCGGCGCCGTGGCGATGCCGGGTTCGCCGAAGGCGAGGCAGCCGTCCGCCGTCCCGGCATCGGCCATGCCCTCGGGCAGTTCGATGTAGCAGGCCGAGGAGATCCAGCCGCGCGGATGCACGTGGCTGGCATGGAAGCCGGCGTTGCGCAGCCGCACCGACCAGCTGCCGTTGAAGCGGTAGTTGCCGCGATTGCGTCGGCGCAGCGCGTCGTCGCCCTGGCCGACGTAGGCCATGTAATCGCGGATCGGCGCATCGAAGGCCTGGAACAGCGCCTGGATCACCGGGTCGGCGTGCCGGGTCAGGTCTTCCGTGGTCTCGGTGCCATGGCGCAGCGACTGGAACAGCAGCGGGTGGCCGTGCGGATCGTGCAGGCGTTCCAGGCTGCGTTTCAGGTCGGCGAGGAAGCCGGCGAGGCTGCTCCATCCGGCGGGCACCTGCAGGCGGTACGGCTGCACGAGTTGCGCGTAGTCGCAGTACGCGTCGTGGCGCGCATCGCCGAGCAGGCGCCAGGCGGTGGTCTGCAGCGCGATCAGGTACTGGTCGTCGGGCGCGTTGGCGAGCAGGGCTTCGCAACAGGGCAGGGCGCGGCCTGCGTCGCCGACGCCGAGCAGGGCCGCGACCTGCAGGTTGCGCGCCGCCGTGGCGGAAGGCGCCAGGCGCAGCGCGCGCTCCGCCAGCGCGAGCGCGCTCGCCGGATCGAACTCCAGCGCGCTGAGCCCCGCACGCACGAGCAGTGCAGGCGTGGCGTGCGCATGCGTGGCGGGGGCGGCGAGGCAGGCGTAGGCGCCGCGTGCGTCACCGGCGCCCTGCAGGACGGCCGCCTTGGCGGCGAGCAGGGCCGGGTCGCCGGGGAAACGGCGCAGCGCCTCGTCGAAAGCCGCGGTGGATTGCGCGAGGTCGCCGCTGCGCATCCAGACCAGCCGTGCGAGGTGGTCGTGCGCCTCGATGTGGCGGGGTTCCAGTCGCAGGCCATCGCGCAGGGCCGCCTCCGCGCGCGCGAATTCGCCCAGCGCGACCAGGCTGCGTGCGTGGGTGAAATGCGTGGCGGCGTCGGCATGGCCGCGCGCCAGTGCCCGGCTGGCGTGGCGTTCGGCCTCGGCGTGCTGTCCGGCCGCGGCGAGGGCGATGGCCAAGGCATGTGCCGGGACCGGGTCGTCGGGCGCGGCTTCCGCGGCGCGGCGGTAGAAATCCACGGCCTCGCCGGCGCGTCCCAGCGCGGCCAGCGCCGCCACGTGCTGCGCGGCCAGTTCGGCGTTGACCGATCCGCTGGCGCAGAACGGTGCGAGCAGGGCGAGCGCCTCGGCCGGCCGGCGCTGGTCGTTGCAGTGGCGCGCCAGCAGCAGGGCGGCCTGCGGCAGCTTGGTGGCGGCGCGGCGCAACAGCGCTTCGGCTTCGTCGTGCCGGCCCGCGTTGAGCAGCAGTTCGCCCAGCGTGGCGAGCGTGGGCGCCCAGTTCGGATCGAGCGCCAGGGCCCGGCGCAGGAGTGCCTCGGCACCCTCGGCATCGCCTGAACCCAGGCGCAGGCCGCCGAGCAGGCGCAGCGCCTCCGCGCAGTCCGGGTGCTCCGCGACGATGGCCTGCAACCTGTCGTGCGCGCCGCGCAGTTCGCCCGACTGCAGCAGCGTGCCGACCTGGCGCATGGATTCGAGCAGGGTGGGTGCGGGCGTGGCCATCAGGAGGGCATCAGTACGGTGGGTGGCTGGTCATGGAGTCCTGTAGTTCGCCCCGGGCAGCGTCGAAGATGCGAAGCAGTCGGTGGCGGTGGCCAGGCATGGCGTGTTTCCCGGTCTTTGCAGTCGCGGCGCGGGCTCAGTGCGCGGGGCCGAACGGATCGGTGACGCCGGCCATCCACGGATCGTGGGTGGCGATGCGCCATGCGGCCAGCTGGGCGCGCAGTTCTTCCAACGCACCGGCATGCGCGGGATCGGCGGCGAGGTTGACCACTTCGTCCGGATCGTCGGCAAGGTCGTACAGCTCCTCCGCGGGGCGATGCAGGAACGCATCCAGCGTGCGCCTGCCCAGGCGCGCGTCCGGCGTGGCGAGGATCGCCCGCCAGCTCGGCGAGAGCGACACGTCGCCCGCCACCGGCACGGTGAGCGCGGGTTCCAGGTTGAGGAAGTAGCTGTGGCTGCGCGTGCGCACCGAGCGCACGGGGTAGTACTGGTTGACCTCGTGGAACGTGCGCGTGGCGAACACGCGGTCCCAGCCGGCCGGGTCGGGCGTTTCGAGGATGGGCAGCAGCGAGCGCCCGGGCAGTGGCGCGTAGCGGTAGTCCGCAGAGGTCGCCACGCCGGCCCAGTCGAGCAGGGTGGGCGCGATGTCCACCCAGCTCACCATCGCGCGGCAGCGCAGGTTGCCGGCCTGCCGCTGTGGCGAGCGTACGATCAGCGGCAGGTGGATGCCTTCGCGGTAGAGGTTGTCCTTGGCCGCGGGGAAGGCGCGGCCGTGGTCGCTGAGGTAGACCACTAGGGTGTCGTCGGCGTGGCCGGCGGCGGCGAGTTCGGCGAGCATCAGGCCCACGCCGCTGTCGAGCCGGCTCACCGCTTCGCAATAGTGCGCGAGATCCTCGCGCACCGCGGGCAGGTCGGGCAGGTGCGACGGGATGCGCACGTCGGCGGGTGCGTAACGGCGGCGCGGCACCTCGGGCCAGTCGCGGGTGTTGGCGAACTGGGTGGGGTCGCCGGCGCGGTGCGGGTCGCTGTAGCCCACGGTGAGGAAGAACGGGCGGCCGCCCTGTTCGCGGATCCAGCGGCCGGCCTCGTGCGCCATCGCGGCGACGTCGCGGTGGCCCGGGCGCTCGGGCAGCAGCCAGGCGTCGTAGTCCAGCAGGATCTCCGGCTTCACGTGCAGCTTGCCGACGATGGCGGTGGCGTAGCCGGCCTGCTTGAGCATCCACGGCAACGTCTGCACGTCGTCGCGCAGCGAGAAGTTGTGCACGTCGTGCGACAGCCCGTACATGCCGTTGGTGTGCGCGTAGAGGCCGGTGTACAGCGTGGCGCGGCTGGAGCTGCACGAGGAAACGGCCGCATAGGCCTCGGTGAACAGCGTGCCTTCGGCGGCCAGCCGGTCGAGCGCGGGCGTGTGCACCGCGCCGCCGGCACAGCCCAGGTCGTAGCCGTGGTCGTCGGCCACCATCAGCAGCACGTTGCGCGGGGCGGCGGTCATGCGGTTTCACCGGCGATCGCGGCGGCCGGCAACCGGTCCACCTTGCGCTTGAAGAAGAACAGGCTGGCCAGCATCAGCAAGATCGGCAGCAGCGAGAAGTAGAACGCGTGGATGCCGCCGAAGCCGGCGAATACCCGCGCGGTGACGTA
Organism: Rhodanobacter geophilus; assembly: GCF_040812275.1. NCBI lineage: Bacteria > Pseudomonadati > Pseudomonadota > Gammaproteobacteria > Lysobacterales > Rhodanobacteraceae > Rhodanobacter > Rhodanobacter geophilus. Next base: position 132,208 of record NZ_JBFOHL010000007.1, read on the forward strand.
GGAGCCGGTGGTACCGCCCAGCGCCGAGACCACCACGATCAGGCCGGTCATGGCCGCGTGCATCGGCTTGGGCAGCGAGCTCAGCGAGACCGAATTGATGACCGGGTAGATCGGCCCCATCAGCAGGCCGAGCAGGGGAATCAGGTAGGCCGCCAGCGGGGCGTGGAACCAGTCGATGCCCGGCCGCTCCGCCACGCCGCGCGCCAGCGGCAGGGCCACGATCACCAGCAGCGCCATGCCGATCACGCAGGCGTTCAGCAGCACGTACCAGTTGACCCGGCGCAGCACCAGCACGGCGAGGAAGCGGCCCAGCCCGATCATGCCGGCGAGGATGCTGGCGAACTGGATGCTCATCGCGTTCGGCAGCTTCAGCACCTCGTTGTTGAAGGTGGGCAGCCAGGTGCCGAAGCTCTGCTCGATCATCGGGTACAGGAACACCGAGAACAGGAACACGTAGACCAGCGGGCGCGCCAGCAGCCGTGCCATCTCCAGCATCGCGTCGCTCATCGAGCGGTTGTGCCCGTGCACGTGCGCGGCGCTCTCGTCGAGCCGCGCGGTGGCGAGCAGCAGCAGGGTGAAGGCGCACAGCCCGGCCAGCGTCCAGTACACGTTGAGCCACGCCGGGTCGCCCGGGTTGGCGGAGTCGACGTACAGGCTGAACAGCCAGTTGCCGCCCAGCACGCCCACCATGAACAGGCCCTCGATGGTGTTGGTGAGCCGGCCGTGCGCGGCCTTGTCGGCGGTGAGCAGGCCGATCGAGGAATACACGCCGACCTTGGTCAGCGCGAAGGCGAAACCCACGCAGGCGAACAGCAGCCGCGTGGTGACGAAGCTCGGGTACAACGGCATCAGCACGCAGGCGGCGCCGACGATCGCCAGCGCCAGCATCATCGAACGGCGGTAGCCCAGCAGCGGCAGGAACGAGGCCACCGCGAACGAGGCGACGGCGATGGTGAGGTCCTTGTAGCGTTCCAGGGCGCTGGCCGCCGGCTTGTCGATGCCGAAGCTGGCGATGGACTGCAGGATCACCGTGCCCACGCTGTTGAGCAGGATCGCGAAGACGATGTAGGTCAGCGCGAGGGCGGCGATCATGCGGTAACGATTCATGCGCACCTCGAGGCGGCAAGCCTTGCGGAAAAAGACGGCCCGAACCGCCATCGCGCAATCCGGGCCGGAACGCGGGGAGAACTGCTGCAGCAGCAGCTTCCGTGCCCTGCCGTCGTTTCCGCGTGTGCGGTGGCGACGGCAGGGGCGGCTTCACGCATGCATATCAGAACTGGTACTTCACCTGGAAGCTGTACTGGTGGCCTTCCAGCGTACGGGCCAGCAGCACGCCCGTCGCATCGGTGGCGTTGCCCGCGATGCGCGAGTTCGACTCGGTCAGGCCCAGCGTGTCGGTGACGTTGGAACCGAGCAGGGTGAACACCCAGTGCTTGTCGTAGGTGTACTGCGCGCCGACGTTGAAGTCGGTGTAGCTGCCCAGCTGCTGCAGCGCGAGCTGGTCCTGGGTGTGCGGGCCGACGTACTCCATGGTGACCCACAGCCGCAGGTCGCCATGGGCCGTGGGGAGGAGCAGCGTCGGCGTGAGGCGGACCTGGAATTTCGGCTGGCGCTGCAGCTGCTTGCCCTCGTAGGTGCTGATGAATTCGCCGGTGGGGTTGTCCGACGTCGGCAGGCCGAAGAACTCCGCATCGCCCTTGAAGTGCGAATAGTGGCCCTGCATCCAGTCGCCGGAGGCGATCACCGAGAACATCTTGTCCGGCGTGGTGGCGATCAGGTTGAAGTTGATGCCCCGGGTGTCCGAGCCGTAGGTCGACTTGCTGCCGAACGGTACGCCCAGCAGCGAGGGCTGGTAGCTCAGGCCGTTGAACTGGCGGTGGTAGAACGAGACATCCGCGTTGAGCCAGTTGGCCTGGTACTTGTAGCCCACCTCGAAGTTCTGGACCTTCAGCAGCGGCGGGGTATCGCCGGTGGTGCTGCCGCGCATGTCGTCGAAGCTGTTGAAGTGCGCGCCCTTGTTCGCGCGGACGTAGACGGACATGTTGTCCTGGATCTTGTAGGTGGCGCCCACCGTCCACGAGGTGTGGGTCTTGTTGTAGTCGGTGACCGCATAGGTGCCGTTGCACATCGCCACGGCGTTGTCGTACAGCGTGTTCGGGTTGCCGTCGATGTCCACGTTGGAGAGGTTGCACACGGTGTTGCGGGCGTCCTCGTTCTCCACGCGGGCCGAGGCGTCGAGTATCCACTTGTCGAGGTTCCACGAGTCCGACAGGTAGAACGCCTTGTTGGTGGACACGCCGTTCTCGGTGATGTTGAAGCCGCCGTTGTAGATCAGGCCCTGGCTGTTGGTGACGTAGTAGGTCTGGCCGCCCTGCACGTAGCTCACCGCGATCGGGGTGGCATTCGGCGTGTTGGTCATCAGCATCGGGTTGCCGAGCGACCAGCGGTCATCGTCGGTGTAGTGCGCCAGGTACAGGCCGGCGGTGAGCGTATTGCCCTCGAACAGTTCCTTGCTGAGGCGGAAGTCGTTGACCACGCTCTTCAGGTTCTTGTGGATGTGCCACAGGCCCTGGCTGATCACGTCTAGGTTGGGGTTGGTGATGGTGCCGGCGCCGTTGGTGTAGCTGGCGGTGTACACGGCGCCCGCGGGAACGGCGTTGTCGGGATAGGTGCCGGCGGTGCCCTCCCAGCTGCTCAGCGACTGCGGGTTGGAGCCGGAGAACAGCGCGTTGGTGTCCATGTTGCCGCCGTCGACCAGGAACTTGTCGCTGACGTTCCAGCCGTTGCCGAAGTCCCAGTCGAAGTTGACGCCGAAGAAGCCGAGCTGGGCGCCGCGGCCGTCGGCGAGGTTCACGCTGGTGCCGCCGCCGGGGTAGCTCTCCAGGTAGGTGTGCTGCATCGCCTTGCTGTAGTAGGTGCCGGTCAGCGGGTCGAAGCCCGGATACTCGGAGAAGGTGCCCTGGCCGGTCTGGATCAGCGGGATCGGCGTGATGAACTGGTTCTTGTCGTCGAGGCCGCGCGCCCAGAACACCAGCGAGCCGTTGTCCCAGTCCTTGGTCAGCGTGGCGGTGAGCTGGCCGCCCTTGTCGGAGGGGTATTGCGGTTTGCGCACGCCGTCGGAGTCGCGGTAGAAGCCGCCTACGCTGCCGTACCAGCCGTTCTTGCCGATCGGGAAGCCGTAGAAGCCGTCGACGCGACGCAGGTTGCCGGTGCCGTAGGTGACGCCGATGTCGCCGGACGGCGTGTCGGTGCCCTGCTTGAGGATGTAGTTGGAGGTGAGACCGATCTGGCCGTCGCCGAACACCACCGACGGGCCGCCCAGCAGCAGTTCCACGTGGTCGATGGTGTCGTCGAGGCGGAACATCGAACTCTGTTCGAAGAACGACAGCGACGGCATGCCGTACAGCGGCGTGCCCATGATCTGGTTGGTGTAGAACGGCGCGTCGCCGCCGCCCGGGAAGCCGGCGATCTCGACGTTGGCGCCGGTCTCGCCGCCGGTGGATTCGGGCCATACGCCGGGCGCAAGCTTCAGCAGGTCGGCGGAGCTGCGCGGGTTGGCCTGCTGGATCTGCGCGGAGGTGGCGGTGGTGATCGAGTAGCTGGCGTCGATCTTGCGCACGCCGGCGCTGTTGGCCGAACCGGTGACGACGACCTGCTGCAGCGACTGCACGGACTTGCCGTTCTTCGCTTTGCCGTCGGTTTTCTGCGCGGCATTGGCGGTGGCAGGCGCGTTGCCGGTGGTCTGGCCGTTGTCCTGGGCCAGTGCGGTGCCGGAGGCCAGGGCGGCCGCGATGGCCGTGGACAGGGTCAAGCTTGTGAATAACCGAGCGCTCATGTTCTGACTCCCCATCAGTTCTGATTTCAAGGTGATGCGGCGTCGGCGCGAGGCCGGGCCGATGGGCCGCTTGTCGTTGTGATCCGGTCGATGTCGAACGCGGCGATGTTCGACAACAGCACGTCGGCATCGGCCAGGGCGTCCGCCCGGCCGACACCTATCGCCGCCATCCCGGCGGCGTGAATACTGGCAATGCCTGCCGCGGCGTCTTCCACGCCCAGGCAGTCCGCCGGCGCCAGGCCGAGGCCGGCGGCGGCGGCGAGGAAGATCTCCGGGTCGGGCTTGGAGCGCGCGATGCGGCCGGCGTCGACCACGTAGTCGAACAGCCCGGCGATGCCCAGCCGTTCGAGCAGCTGCGGCGCGTTGCGGCTGGCCGAGGCCAGCGCGGTCTTCAACCCGGCGGCGTGCACCGATTCCACCGCGGCGCGTGCGCCGGGCAGCAGGTGGCGCGGGTCGAGGCGGTCGATCAGTTCGACGTAGCGGGCGTTCTTGCGCGCGGCCAGCTCGGCCTTTTCCGCGTCGCTGTAGCGGCGCGGCGCGCGCTCGAGCAGGATCTCCAGCGAACCCATGCGGTCCACGCCCTTCATGCGCTCGGCGATCGCCTCGTCGAACGGCGCGTCGATCTCGGCGGCCAGTCGCTGCCATGCCGCGCGATGCAGCACGGCGGTGTCGGCGAGCACGCCGTCGAGGTCGAAGATCACCGCCTTCAGCGCGTGCGGCGCCACGCCGGAATGCGGCACTTGCAGCGATTCGCCCTTGCGCAGGCGCTGCGGCCGGCCGCGGTGCAGGAAGTCCAGCGCCTCGCCGTCGAGCAGGGTGTAGCGCACGCCGGCGGCGTCCACTTCGACGCGCAGTTGCGCGTCGCGCCAGCGCAGGCCGAAGCGGTAGCCGTTCCACGCCGCGGGCAGTTGCGGCGCCAGCGCGGGCTTGCCGCCCCGCACGCGCAGGCCGCCGAAGCCCCAGCTCAGCGCCAGCCAGCTGCCTGCCATCGCGGCCATGTGCAGGCCGTGCCCGGCGTTGCCGTGCGAATCGTCCAGGTCCGCCCGCAGGGTGTCGAGGAAGTAGCGGTACGCCTGCGCCTCGCGACCCACCTCGGCGGCGAGCACCGCGAAGGTGGAGGCGGACAGCGTGGAGTCGTGCACGGTGACGCCTTCGTAGTAGTCGAAGTTGCGCCGCTTGGCGGCCACGTCCACGTCCTCGCCGGCCAGCACCAGCGCCAGCAGGGTGTCGGCCTGCTTGCACACCTGGTGGCGGTAGATGGTCAGCGGGTGCCAGTGCAGCAGCAGCGGGCGCAGCGCGGGATCGCGCATCTGCGCCGGCGCCAGCCGCGGCTTGTCGAGGAAGCCGTCGTCCTGCGGGAAGATGCCCAGCTCCGCGTCCACCGGCAGGTACATCGCGTCGGCGGCACGCCGCCATTGCGCGACTTCGGCCGCGTCCAGGCCGATGCGCTGCACCAGCGCGGCGTGCTCGGCGGGATGCGCGGCGGCCAGCCACTCGACGGTGGCGGCGGCGTCGCGCAGGTGCCGCTGCGCCATGCGGTTGGTGTAGTGGTTGTTGTCGACCAGCGCGGAGTATTCGTCCGGCCCGGTCACCTCGTGGATGCAGAAGGCGCCACCCCGGCGCGGGCTGCTGTGGCCGATCTGCAGCCAGATGCGCGCGGTCTCGCACAGCATCTCCGCGCCCATGTCGCGCAGGAAGGCCTCGTCGCCGCTGGCGTCCACGTACAGCCGGACCGCCCAGGCCACCGCCGCGTTGATGTGGTACTGCGCCGAGCCGCCGGGGAAGTAGGCCGAGCATTCGTCGCCGGCGATGGTGCGCCACGGGTACAGCGCCCCGCGCGGGTGGTTCAGTTCGCGGGCATGGGCGCGGGCGCGGTCCAGCGTGGCGTGGCGCCAGGCCAGCATGTGCCGCGCCAGCTCGGGCGCCGCCGTGGCCAGCACCGGCAGCATGAAGGCTTCGGCGTCCCAGAAGCAGTGGCCCTCGTAGCCTTCGCCGGTGAGGCCCTTGGCGGCCACGCTGCCGTGGTCGTCGCGGTTGCCGGACTGGAACAGCTGGAACAGGTTGAAGCGCAGCGCCTGTTCCACCTCCGGCGCGCCGTCGATGGCGAGGTCGGCATTGCGCCACAGCGCGGCCAGTTGCCCCGCCTGGCCGGCCAGCAGGGAGGGGAAGCCTGCGTGGCCGGCCGAATCCAGCGCATCCGTGGCGCTGGACAGCAGGACGGGATCGATGGCGGGGCCGGCTCCGGGCGGCGACCAGGCCCAGGCCGCGAATTTCTCCAGCACCAGCTCGGTGCCGGGGGCGAGCTGGCCGGCCCAGGTCTGCGCCACGCCGTGCGGCGTGCGCGTCGCGTCCTGGAACGTCAATGCGGCATCGGCCAGGCGATGCGCCTGCGCGCAGACCAGCCGGATGCCGCTGTGCGTGGTGTGCTGGGCCACCCAGGCGGCGTCCGCGTCGGCATGGGCGTCGTGCAGCTGCAGGCCGCCGCTGAGGTGCGCGCCGATGCGCGGGTCGTCGCCCTGGCCGGTGGCGGTGCGTGCGGTATCGATCGCCGATTCCAGCGTGAGCGGGCCGCGGTAGTCGATCGAGCGCACGCGGTAGCGGATCGCCAGCAGGCCGGGGCGGTCCAGCGGCACCAGCCGTTCGGCGGTGATCTCCAGCGTGCCACCGCCCGGCGCGCGCCAGCCCAGCGTGCGGCGGTAGCAGCCATTGCGCAGGTCGAGCCGGCGTTCCAGCGCCAGCCACTCGCCCTCGTCCAGCCGCACCGGCGCACCACCCAGCCGCAGCCGGATGCGGCTGGCGTCGGCCACCGGCACGCGGGTGTCGGTGTGGCGGGCGTAACCGGTGAAGCGTTCGTGGTAGGCGATGGGTGAGCGTTCCCACACGCCGGCGAGGAAGCAGCCCTGGCTGGGGCTGTCGTCTTCCTCCAGGCCGCCGCGCACGCCCAGCGAGCCGTTGGCGAGGGCGAACAGGCTTTCGTCCTGGGCGAAGCCGGCGCGGTCGTGATCGCTGCGGACGAGTTGCCAGGGGTCGATGGCGGCGGGCGCATGCGGCACCGTGCCCGCGTCGGCGGGCAGGGCAGGCGCAGCCGCATCATGAGTCTGCACTGGATGACTCCCCTTGCCTGGTTGCATTGGCGCCGGGACAGCATCCGGCGCGGGTTCGGGTGCAGCATACGGGCGAATGATATCGATATCAAGATATCGATATCATTCGCAGTGGAACAGACCCGGAGCGACCGGCCGACCAGCCGCCGGCGCATTGAACATGCCCTCATCGCGGGCGACACTAGCTCCTCGTTTGCTGCCCGCAGCCATCGCCCGGAGTGCCGTCGCGTGAGTTCCGCCAAGAAGAAGCAGCCTGCCGCGGCGCAATCCGGCCTGACCATGGCGGACCTGGCGAAGCTGGCCGGGGTGTCCAAGATCACCGTGTCGCGGGCGCTGGGCGAAAGCCCGCTGGTGACCCTGGAGACTCGCGAGCGCATCCAGGCACTGGCGCGCAAGCACGGCTACAAGCTCAACGTCAGCGCGCGCAACCTGCGGTTGCGGCGCAGCCACACGGTGGCGGTGATCGTGGAGATGAGGCCCTCGTCCGGCCGCACCATGTGGGATCCCTATCCGCTGTCCTTGCTGGGCGGCATCTCGCAGGAGCTGACCTCGGCCGGCTACAGCGTGCTGCTGACCACCCGCCACGACGCCGCGAACGCCGCGGTGCAGGCGGCCGACGGGTTGATCCTGCTGGGCCAGGGCGTGCACCAGGACGCGGTGAAGCTGTACGACCGCATGGGCCTGCCGATGGTGGTGTGGGGCGCCGAATCGGCGCAGGACAGCCACATCGTGGTGGGCAGCGACAACCGCCACAGCGGCGTCAGCGTGGCCGAGCGCTTCCTGTCGATCGGGCGGCGCCACCCGGTGTTCATCGGCAACTCCGACCATCCGGAGATGGCCCAGCGCCTGCACGGTTTCGTCGACGAGCTGGCCGGCCACGGCATCAAGCCGCTGCTGCTGCAGCGGGTGGACTGGACGCTGGAGTCGGGCGTCGACGCGGTGCGCTCGCTGGCCAGCCGCAAGGTGCACTTCGACGCGATCTTCGCCTGCAGCGACTTGCTGGCGATGGGGGCGATCCGTGCACTGGTGGAGCTGGGCCTGTCGGTGCCGAACGACGTCTCGGTGGTGGGCTACGACGACACCCCGCACGGCGCCAGCTTCCTGCCGCCGCTGTCGACCGTGCGGCAGAACTGGCAGGAGGGCGGCGTGCTGCTGGCGCGCAAGGTGCTGGCGCTGATCGACGGCCAGCCGGTGGCCTCGCAGATGCTGCCGACCAGCCTGATCGTGCGGGCGACCTGAGCCGGGATTCTCAGCCCACTGCCGCCTCGCCGGCCAGGCGGTTCATCTGCGGCGGCGTGAGCAGCAGCCGGAAGCAGCTGCCGCCGCCGGCCACGCGCACGTATTCCAGCGAGGCCTGGTTCGCCTCGGCCATCTGCCGCGCCAGGTACAGGCCGAGGCCGGTGCCGTATTCGTGGGTGGTGTAGAACGGCTCGAAGATCTGCGCGGCCACCTTGGGCGCGATGCCGGGGCCGCGGTCGGTCACCTCGAGGATCGGTTCGCCGTGCTCGCCGTTGCGCACGATCACCATCACCCGCGCCGGCTCGCCGGGCAGGCGGCCGTAGCGCAGCGCGTTCTGCACCAGGTTCCACATCACCTGCTGCAGCTGCTGCGGGTCGGCCATCGCGGCCACCGCGGCCGTGCCGCCCACGACCACGCGCAGGGTGTCGTTGCCGATGTCGTTGCCGAGCTTGTACTCGTCGACGAAGCCTTGCGCCCAGCGGCCCAGGTCCAGCGTTTCCGGCCGCGAGCGCTCGCGCCGCGACAGCTGCAGGATGTTCTCGATGATCTCGTTGAGCCGCACGCAGTGGTTGTTGATGATCTCCACCATGCGCTGGTCGGAGGCGTCCATCTTCTCCGACTCTGCGAGCAGCTGCGCGGAGTAGCGGATCGCCGCCAGCGGGTTGCGGATCTCGTGCGCGATCGAGGCGGACAGCCGGCCCAGCGAGCTGAGCGTGAGTTCCTCGGCGCGACGCGACAGCAGCGAGGTGTCGTCGAGGAAGATCAGCACCAGCGAGTCGTCGTTCGGCGCGAGGCGGGAGAAGCGCGGCACCACCTCGGGCACGCCGTCGGCGAGCTGGGTGGCGGTCTCGTCCAGCTTGCCCGAGGTCATCCAGTGGTAGAGCCGGCGCGAGAGTTCCGGCGCCAGCCGTCCCAGGTCGCGCTGCTCGGCGCTGGGGTTGCCCAGCAGCATCCAGGCCGACTCGTTGATCTGGTGGATGCGGTTGGCGTCGTCCACCAGCAGCACGCCGGTCTTCATGCGGCGGATGATCAGCTCGTTGACCTGCGACAGGTTGGCCAGGTCGGTGCTGCGCTGCTCGGCCAGCGCCTCGCTGGCGCGCAGCTGGCGGCCCAGCACGTGGCACAGCGTGGTGATCGCGAAATAGGCCAGGCCGAACAGCGCCGACTCCAGCAGGTTGCGGTCGCCGGAGGCGATGCCGGGCTGGGCCAGCAGGGCGTGGGTGAGCAGGCCCAGCGTGGCCAGCGCGGCGAAGAAGCTGGACAGCCGCAGCGACAGGATCAGCGCGCCCACGCCGAGGTTCACCGCCAGCATCATCGCGATGCCGATGCGGGCGTAGTCGATCGCGCTGAGCGCCAGCACCGCGGCGGCGATGTCCACCACCAGCCAGATCGACACGGTCACCTTCGCGTAGGGCACGCAGCGCCCAGTCAGCGCCAGTGCCGCGATGGCGAACAGCAGGTAGGGCAGGGTGACCAGCAGGGCGAGCTGCGGCGAGGTCAGCGGCACGCCGCCGATCTGCATCGGCGCGAACGCGAGGCCGATGTACACCACCGCCTGGATCAGCCGGAAGGTGTTGAGGAACAGCATCTCGTGGCGGATCGCCGCCGGAACGGCTCGTTGGACGTTGAGCTGCGGCAGGACGGGGCTGGACACGATGGACGGCACTCCGGGGCGATGCCGGGGAAGTATAGGGTTGCCTACTCGGAAACTTCGAGCCGTCCAGTCGGCCTCGCTGGCGGGGCGGGCGGATCCCGCGATGCCATGCCGCCAGCGGACGGCCAGGGCGGCGCGGCTCCCGCGGGCGGGCGGAAAGCCATGCCCGGAGCCGGTTCCGCGGCCGCCCCTTTCCATCGGAGGCCGCTTCCGCGAAAATAAGCGGCCGTGTTGCGCGGTTTTGCCCTGACGGGCAGGCGGTGCGCACCGCATGCCGGCGATGTACTCGCACCGTCCGACTCCCCGCAAGCCCGCGCCGCGTCCCTCTCCGCGCGAGGCCGTTTTCCCGTTCGCTCGAGGCTATCGAATGAATTTCCACGAATACCAGGCCAAAGAACTGTTCGCGCAGTACGGCATCACCGTACCGCCGGGCAAGGTCGCCAACTCTCCCGACGCCGCCGTCGACGCCGCCAAGGCGCTGGGTGGTTCCCAATGGATGGTCAAGGCGCAGATCCACGCCGGCGGCCGCGGCAAGGCTGGCGGCGTCAAATTCTGCAAGAGCCTCGATGACGTGCACGCCGCCGCCAAGGGCATGCTGGGCACCAAGATGGAGACCTACCAGTCGGCCGGCCGCGCGCTGCCGGTGAACCTGGTGCTGGTCACCGACGCCACCGACATCGCCAAGGAGCTGTACCTGTCGGTGCTGGTGGACCGCGATTCCAAGGCCGTCTCCTTCATCGCCTCCAAGCACGGCGGCGTGGACATCGAGCAGGTGGCCAAGGACACCCCCGAGGACATCCACACCGTGGTGGTGGACTTCGTCGAGGGCCTGCAGCCCTACCAGTGCCGCAACCTCGGCTTCGCGATGGACCTGAATCCCAAGCAGGTCAACCAGCTGACCAGGATCATGCTGGGCCTGTACAAGCTGTTCAACGAGAAGGACCTCTCGCTGGTCGAGCTGAACCCGCTGGCGATCCTCGCCGACGGCAGCCTCGCCGCGCTGGACGGCAAGGTGAACTCCGACGACAACGCCGAGTTCCGCCACGCCGACCTCGCCGCGATGCGCGACCTCACCCAGGAAGACGCCGCCGAGGCCGCCGCGGTGCAGAACAACCTCAACTACGTGACGATGGACGGCAGCATCGGCTGCATGGTCAACGGCGCGGGCCTGGCGATGGCCACCATGGACGTGATCAAGCTGGCGGGCGGCGAGCCGGCCAACTTCCTCGACGTGGGCGGCGGCGCCACCAAGGAGCGCGTCACCGAGGCGTTCAAGCTGATCCTCTCCTCCGACAAGGTGAAGGCCATCCTGGTCAACATCTTCGGCGGCATCGTCCGCTGCGACCTGATCGCCGAGGGCATCATCGCCGCGGTGAAGGAAGTGGGCCTGAAGATCCCGGTAGTGGTGCGCCTGCAGGGCACCAACGTGGAGCAGGGCCGCGCGCTGCTGGCCAATTCCGGCCTGGCGATCACGCCGGCCGACGATCTCAACGACGCGGCGCAGAAAGCCGTGGCCGCCGCCAAATAATCACCTGTGGGCGCGGCGCGGGGTGGTTGTAGGAGCGGCTTCAGCCGCGATCCTGCAGCCATCGCGGCTGAAGGCGCTCCTACCCAGGCCGCTCCTACGGGCAAGCATTTCGAGGATTGATCCATGAGCGTTTTGATCAACAAGAACACCAAGGTGATCGTGCAGGGCTTCACCGGCCAGCAGGGCACCTTCCATGCGCAGCAGGCGCTGGACTACGGCACCCAGGTCGTCGGCGGCGTCACCCCCGGCAAGGGCGGCAGCGAGCACATCGGCCTGCCGGTCTTCAACAGCGTGTCCGAGGCGGTCGATGAGACCGGCGCCGACGCGTCGGTGATCTTCGTGCCGCCGCCGTTCGCGGCCGACTCCATCCTGGAAGCCGTCGACGCCGGCATCCGCGTGATCGTGGCGATCACCGAGGGCATCCCGGTGCTGGACATGCTGCGCGTGAAGAACGTGCTGCAGCAGCATCCGGAGACCGTGCTGATCGGGCCGAACTGCCCCGGCGTGATCACCCCGGGCGAGTGCAAGATCGGCATCATGCCGGGCCACATCCACCAGCCGGGCAAGGTCGGCATCGTGTCGCGTTCGGGCACGCTGACCTATGAAGCCGTGTTCCAGACCACCAACGAGGGCCTGGGCCAGTCCACCTGCATCGGCATCGGCGGCGACCCGATCAACGGCCTCAGCTTCATCGACTGCCTCAAGCTGTTCCAGGACGACCCGCAGACCGAGGGCATCATCATGGTCGGCGAGATCGGCGGCAGCGCCGAGGAAGATGCCGCCGAGTTCATCGGCGAGTACGTCAAGAAGCCGGTGGTGTCGTTCATCGCCGGCGCCTCGGCCCCGGCCGGCAAGCGCATGGGCCATGCCGGCGCGATCATCTCCGGCGGCAAGGGCACGGCGGCGGCGAAGTTCGCCGCGCTGGAGAAGGCCGGCGTCACCACGGTGAAGTCGCCGGCCGACCTCGGCAAGACGCTCGCCAGGCTGATGAAGAAGTAATCGGGTCCGCCCGGTCGATGCGAGAAGGGCCGCCGTCGTGCGGCCCTTCTTTTTGGTTCCTGCGTCTACGGAGAAGCGCGCGTGCCGCGCAGGCCCTGCCGCGCCGCGCGCAGCAGGGCGTCGGTGACCTTGCCTAGCGCGGCCGAACGGATCGACCAGTGCTGCCAGTACAGCGGCACGTCCAGCCAGCGTCCGGGGGCGATCGGCTGCAGCACGCCCTGGGCGAAGGGCTGTTCCAGCATGGCCTCCGGCGCCATCGCCCAGCCCAGGCCCAACGCCGCGGCTTCCACGAAGGCGGTGGAAGAAGGCAGGTAATGCATGGGCGGGGCCAGCCGCGCGTGGGTCACGCTACGCACGAAGCGCCATTGCAGGGCGTCCTTGCGGTTGAACACCAGCATGGGTGCCGCGCCCAGCGAGGCGGCGTCGGGGCCTCGCGGGAAATGCCGGGCGACGAAGCCCGGCGAGGCGATCGGCAGGTAGCGCATCACCCCCAGCTTCTTCACCGTGCAGCCCTGCACGGGGCGGGCGTCGGCGGTGATCGCGCCGAGCACCGAGCCGTCGCGCAGCAGGCCGGCGGAATGGTCCTGGTCCTCCACCCGCACGTCGAACAGCAGCCCGTCGCGCTGGTGCGGTTCGACCAGGGCGCCGAGCACCCAGGTGGCGAGCGAATCCGCGTTCACGGCGATGGACACCGTGACCGGCGCGGCATGGGCGGTCTCGACGGCGAAGTCGCCCAGGATCTCGGACTCCAGCAGGTGCATCTGCTGCACGCCGCGCAGCAGCCGTTCCCCTGCCGGGGTGGCCCGGCTGGGTGACTGGCGCAGCACCAGCACCTGGCCCAGGCGGTCCTCCAGCGCCTTGATGCGCTGCGAGACGGCGGAGGGCGTCAGCGCGAGCCGCCGGGCGGCGCCGTCGAAGCTGCCTTCGTCCAGCACGGCGAGGAAGGCGGCCAGTTGGGGATTGAGCAAGCGCACGGGACGGGCTCCGGGGTTCAGGAAAATTGAACCGGCTTAAGGAAATATAGTTTTACTGTTGCGGACGTCCATTCGAAAGTGGGCCTCCCTCCGCGAGGTCCCTGCATGCTGCCATCCGCCTATTTCGCCGGACTCGGTACCGGCGCCGGCCTGATCGTCGCCATCGGCGCGCAGAACGCCTTCGTCCTGCGCCAGGGGTTGCAGCGCCTGCATGTCGGCGCGGTGGTGCTGGTCTGCGTGCTGGCCGACGTCGTGCTGATCGCGCTGGGCGTGGCCGGCATGGGGCTTGCGGTGAAGCAGCAGCCCGGGTTGCTGCAGGTGCTGCGCTTCGTGGGCGCCGCCTTTCTCGCCGCGTATGGCCTGCTGGCCGCGCGGCGCGCCTGGCGCGGCGAGAGCGGCCTGCGGCCCGCCGACGCGGCGGCGGCCGGGCGTGGGCGCACGGTGCTGGCCTGCCTGGGCTTCACCCTGCTCAACCCGCACGTGTACCTGGACACCGTGGTGCTGCTCGGCAGCCTGTCCACCCATTACGACGGCGGCGGCCGGTGGTCGTTCGCCGCCGGTGCCGGCACCGCCAGCGTGCTGTGGTTCACGGCGCTCGGCTACGGCGCGCGGCTGCTGCTGCCGGTGTTCCGCAGCCCGGCCGCCTGGCGCGTGTTCGACGTGCTCGTGGCGGGGCTGATGTGGGGACTGGCCATGCTGCTGCTGCAGCCTTTGACCTGAGGCCGGCGGCGTCGCGGTGGCGGGGCGACGGGAGGCTCGGGATATCGCGGCCTCTTGTCCGGATGGCGATGCACTACCATTCCGTCCCCGATCCCATCCCCCGAAGAGCTTGATCCATGGCTGTCCTGAGACTGGCGCTGGCCCAGCACGATTTCCCGGTCGGTGCGGTCGCGGCGAATGCCGCGAAGGCGGGCGACCTGATGGCGCAGGCCCGCAGCGGTGGCGCCGACCTGGTGGTGTTCCCCGAGCTGACCCTCTCCGGCTACCCGCCGGAAGACCTGCTGCTGCGCCCCAGTTTTCTTGCAGCCTGCCAGCAGGAGCTGGAGGCGCTGGCGGCCGGGACGAACGGCCTGGCGGTGCTGGTGGGCTTTCCGCACAGCGAGGGCGAGGTGTTCAACGCCGCCGCGCTGCTGCGCGACGGCCGCATCGCGCAGATCGCGCACAAGCAGGCGCTGCCGAACTACGGCGTGTTCGACGACAAGCGCTATTTCCGCCCCGGCCACGCCAGCGCGGTGACCACGCTGGCCGGCGTGCGCGTCGGCCTGCTGATCTGCGAGGACGTGTGGCGACCCGAGCCGGCCGCCGCCGTGGCGTGCGCCGGCGCCGAGCTGGTGGTGGTGATCAATGCTTCGCCCTGGGACGACGCCAAGCAGGCCGAGCGCGAGGCGGTGCTGGTCGCGCGCGCGCGGGAAACCGGTTGCGCCTTCGCCTACCTCAACCTGGTCGGTGGCCAGGACGAGGTGGTCTACGACGGCGGCTCGCTGCTGGTGAACGGCGACGGTTCGATCGCCGCCCGCGCGCCGGCCTTCGTCGACGCGCTGCTGTGGACCGAGTTCGACCCGGCCACGCGCACGTTGCGTGCCGAGCGCTGGCCGGTGGCGGGCGATGCGTGCAGCGAGGCCGTGCTGTATGCCGCGCTGGTGCGCGGCATCCGCGACTACATCGACAAGAACGGCTTCCCCGGCGTGCTGCTGGGCCTGTCCGGCGGCATCGACTCCGCGCTGACCCTGGCGCTGGCGGTGGATGCGCTGGGCGCGGACCGCGTCACCGCCGTGATGATGCCCACGCGCTACACCTCGCAGCTGTCGCTGGACGGCGCGCGCGCGCAGGCCGAACGGCTGGGCGTGGACTACCACATCATCGGCATCGAACCGATGACGGAGGCCTTCCTCGCCGCGCTGGCTCCCGCCTTCGGGGGCAAGAGCGCCGACACCGCCGAGGAAAACCTGCAATCGCGCACGCGCGGCGTGACGCTGATGGCGCTGTCCAACAAGCACGGCCGCCTGCTGCTCGCCACCGGCAACAAGAGCGAGATGGCGGTGGGCTACTGCACGCTGTACGGCGACATGTGCGGCGCCTATGCGCCGCTCAAGGACGTCTACAAGACCGCGGTGTACCGCCTCGCGCGCTGGCGCAACGCGCAGGCCGGCGGCGAGGAGGCGATCCCGGTGGCCGTGATCGAGCGCCCGCCCTCGGCCGAGCTGCGCGACAACCAGACCGACCAGGATTCGCTGCCGCCCTACGAGGTGCTGGATGCGATCCTTGCGCGCTTCATCGAGGGCGAGCAGTCGCAGGCCGAGATCATCGCGGCCGGTTTCGCCGCGGACATGGTGCACCGCGTGGTGCGGCTGGTGCTGGCCAACGAGTTCAAGCGCCGCCAGTCCGCCCCGGGTCCGCGCGTCACCACCCGCGCGTTCGGCCGCGAGCGGCGCTACCCCATCACTTCCGGCTGGCGCTGATCCGCGGCACGCACGGCACGATTGCCCACTCTTCCGCTTGCGGACGCGGAGACGAGCGCCATGGCTGGCCCTGCTTTGCTTGGCTCCCCGGAGCCGGGCGCATCCCCGTGCTCTCTCCGCGCGGAGGAGCGAGGAAGGGGCGGGGCGCGCCAGGCCTGCGAAAACCGCGCACAAAAAAACCGGCGATCACTCGCCGGTTTTTGTGCCTGGTCGACCGTCTCAGTGGTGCCTGGTGAACGGAATCATCTTGTGCCAGATGGACATCTCGTGCGGCCACTTCGGATCCTTCAGGTAAGGATGGTCCGGGTAGTTGAGCGCCAGCACCTGGCGGGACTGCGCGGCCAGCTTGTCCTGCTTCAGCGCGAGGTAGCTGCGGGTGAGGATGGCCAGCGCGTCGCCGGTCTGCGGTGCCTGCTGGTAGTGCTCGATCACGTACTGCGCGCGGTCCGCGGCACCGACGTAGATGCGGTTGTGCAGGTAGAACTCGGCCACGTTGATCTCGTACTGGGCCAGCACGTTGCGCAGGTAGATCATGCGCTGGCGCGCGTCGGCCGCGTAGGCGCTGTTCGGGAAGCGGCGCGACAGCTCGGCGAAGTCGTCGAAGGCCTGCAGGTTGTAGGCCTGGTCGCGGCGCGACTGCGCCTCCTTGTCGTGCGAGATGCGGTCCACGAAGCCGGTGGTACGGTCGAAATTGATCAGGCCGCGCAGGTAATAGGCATAATCCACATGCTTGTTGGCCGGATAGGTCTTGATGAAGCGGTTGATCGTCGAGTACGCGTCATCCGACTGGCTGTCCTTGTACTGCGCGTAGGCCAGCTCCAGCTGGGCCTGCTCGTTGTAGTCGCCGGACGGGAAGCGGGCGATCAGGCGCTGGTAGGCCTTGATGGCCGCGGAGTAGTCGGCGTTTTCCAGCGAGGTGTGCGCGTTGTTGTACAAGGCGCCCACTGGCATGGTATCGATGTTGTCGCGCTTGTGGTGGAACAGCGAGCATGCGCTCATCGCCAGCGCCAGCGCGAGCACGGCGAGCGTCCTGAGGCAGAACCGGGTGGTCATCGGCAGCTTGAGCGAGTCGATTGTTGGACGCATGAATTAGGGATTCAGATGTTTGATCGAAAAGGCATGATAGCCCAAACCGGTGCCGCTCCGCGGCATGCCGCCCCCCGTCCGGCGGGGGCCGGCGCATGACCGTGATACGCCACGAGGCCCGGGTGCCGCTGTCCGCGGCCGGACGCAGGTTCGACCAGGCGCTGGCCGAGTTGTTCCCCGACTACTCGCGTTCGCGTCTTTCCGCATGGATCAAGTCCGGCGCGGCCACGCTGGACGGCGCCACGGCGGCGCCCCGCCAGCTGCTGCGCGGCGGCGAGCTGGTGCGCCTGGAGGCCGAGCTGGAGGCCGAGGTGGCCAGCGCGCCGGAGGCCATCGCGCTTGCCGTCGTGCACGAGGACGAACACCTGCTGGTGCTGGACAAGCCGGCCGGCCTGGTGGTGCATCCTGGCGCGGGCAATCCCTCCGGCACCCTGCTCAACGCGCTGTTGCACCACGACGCGAAGCTGGCCGAGCTGCCGCGCGCCGGCATCGTGCACCGGCTGGACAAGGACACCTCCGGCCTGATGGTGGTGGCGAAGACCCTGCCCGCGATGACCGCGCTGGTGGAGCTGCTGTCGCGCCACGACGTCGAGCGCCAGTACGAGGCCGTGGTGCTGGGCAGCCTGGTTTCCGGCGGCACGGTGGACGCGCCGATCGGCCGCAGCATGGGCGACCGCCTGCGCCAGGCCGTGCGCGACGAGGAAAGCGGCAAGCGCGCCGTCACCCATTACCGCCTGCGCGAGCGCTTCCGCGCGCACAGCCTGATCCAGTGCAACCTGGAGACCGGCCGTACCCACCAGATCCGCGTGCACCTCACCCATGCCGGCCATCCGCTGGTGGGCGATCCGCTGTACGGCGGCGGCCTGAAGCTGCCGAAGCGCGCCACGCCGGAACTGGTCGCCGCGTTGCGCGGCTTCCGCCGCCAGGCGCTGCATGCCGAGCGGCTGGCGTTCGAGCACCCGGTCACGGGTGAGCCGCTGTCCTTCGCCGCCGCACGCCCCGCCGACATGACCGCATTGATCGCAGCCCTGCGTGACGACCTCGTCGCCCGCGGCCACGACGACGATTGAGCATCGCGCGTCGTCCTCCTGCGCGCAGGGAGAATCGGGGTGGGCTGCTTCCGAGCCATGAAGCGCGCAGGTATGCGAAGCTAGGCGCTTCCCCGTCCCTCATCGCGTCGAAGGGCATGACCGATTCCTGGATCTTTCCCGACTGGCCGGCGCCGGTGCGCGTGCACGCGGCGGCGAGCACCAGCGAAGGCCCCGGCGTCTCGGCGCCGCCGTTCGGCCGCTTCAATCTCGGCCTGCGCAGCGGCGAATCCGCCGAGGTGGTGGGCAGCAACCGCAGCGTGCTGCAGCAGGCGCTGAACCTGTCCAGCGCTCCGCGCTGGTTGCACCAGGTGCACGGCACCACCGTCGCCGAGCTGGGCCCGCTGCCCGGCGCCGCCGAGCCGCAGGCCGACGCCGCGGTATCGCGCATCCCCGGCACCGCGCTGGCCATCCTCACCGCCGACTGCCTGCCGGTGCTGTTCTGCGCCGACGATGGCAGCGCCATAGCCGCCGCGCATGCAGGCTGGCGCGGCCTTGCCGCCGGCGTGCTGGAGGCCACCATCGAGCAGATGCAGATCGCGCCGTCGCGCCTGCTGGCATGGCTGGGGCCGTGCATCGGCGGACCTTCCTACGAGGTGGGCGAGGAGGTGCGCGCCGCCTTCGTGGAGCGCTCGCCTGTGGCGGCCGCCTGCTTCGTGGCGACGCGGCCGGGGCACTGGCATTGCGATCTGGAGGGCCTGGCGCGGCAGCGCCTGGCGGCGGCCGGCGTGGCGCGCGTGCATGGTGGCGGGTTCGACACCTTCACCGATACGCGGTTTTACTCGTATCGGCGCGAGGGCGCGCGGAGCGGGCGCTTCGCAAGCTTGATCTGGCTGGCGGGCAACTGATCAGCCTGCCCGCCGGCTGAAGCCTTGACGCCGGCTGGCCGCCCTTCCTGCTTGAATCAGCGGGCGCCGTCCGCATCTCCCTGCCCAGTGGCGGCGCGGCCGCCAAACCATTTGCGGGGATGGCACCGATGCGTATGGACAAACTCACCTCGCGTTTCCAGCAGGCGCTGGCCGACGCGCAGTCGCTGGCCGTGGGCCGCGACAACAACATGCTCGAACCCGTGCACGTGATGGCGGCGCTGCTCGCCCAGCAGGGCGGTTCGACTGCGCCGCTGCTGACGCACGCGGGGGTCAACGTGCCGGCGCTGCGCCAGCGCGTGAACGAGCTGCTCGACCGCCTGCCCAGGGTCAGCGGGCAGGAGGGCAACCTCAACGTGGGCAATGAGCTCAACCGCCTGCTCAACCTCACCGACAAGCTGGCGCAGCAGCGCGGCGACCAGTTCATCGCCAGCGAACTGTTCGTGCTGGCGGCGCTGGAGGACAAGGGCGAGCTGGGCGCGGCGCTGAAGGCCGCGGGTGCGACCAGGGCGAACCTCGAAACCGCCATCGAGCAGGTGCGCGGCGGCGAGAAGGTGCAGAGCGAGAATGCCGAGGACCAGCGCCAGGCGCTGCAGAAGTACTGCATCGACCTCACCGAGCGCGCCGAGTCGGGCAAGCTCGATCCGGTGATCGGCCGCGACGAGGAGATCCGCCGCACCATCCAGGTGCTGCAGCGGCGCACCAAGAACAACCCGGTGCTGATCGGCGAGCCCGGCGTGGGCAAGACCGCGATCGTCGAGGGCCTGGCCCAGCGCATCGTCAAGGGCGAGGTGCCGGAAGGCCTGCGCGACCGCCGCGTGCTGGCGCTGGACATGGGCGCGCTGATCGCCGGCGCGAAGTTCCGCGGCGAGTTCGAGGAGCGCCTGAAGGCGGTGCTCAGCGACCTCGCCAAGAACGAGGGCCAGATCATCCTGTTCATCGACGAGCTGCATACCATGGTCGGCGCCGGCAAGGCCGAGGGCGCGATGGACGCCGGCAACATGCTGAAGCCCGCGCTGGCGCGCGGCGAGCTGCACTGCATCGGCGCCACCACGCTGGACGAGTACCGCCAGTACATCGAGAAGGACGCCGCGCTGGAGCGCCGCTTCCAGAAGGTGTTCGTGGGCGAGCCCTCGGTGGAGGACACCATCGCGATCCTGCGCGGCCTGAAGGAGCGCTACGCGGTGCACCACGGCGTGGAGATCACCGATCCGGCGATCGTCGCCGCGGCCACGCTGTCCAACCGCTACATCCCCGACCGCCAGCTGCCCGACAAGGCCATCGACCTGATGGACGAGGCGGCCTCGCGCATCCGCATGGAGATCGACTCCAAGCCGGAGGAGCTGGATCGCCTCGAGCGCCGGCTGATCCAGCTGAAGATCCAGCGCGAGATGCTGAAGAAGGAAAAGGACAGCGAGTCGAAACAGCGCCTCGCCGACCTGGAAACCGACATCGCCAAGCTGGAGCGCGAGTTCTCCGACCTCGACGAGGTGTGGAAATCGGAGAAGGCCGCGCTGCAGGGCACCACCAAGGTGAAGGAGCAGATCGAGCAGGCACGGCTGGAGCTGGACGCGGCGCAGCGCCGGCAGGACTACGCCAAGATGAGCGAGATCCAGTACGGCAGGCTGCCGGAACTGGAGAAGCAGCTCGCCGCGGCGCAGGCGGCCGAGAAGCAGGAGTTCACCCTGGTGCAGGACAAGGTCACCGCCGAGGAAATCGCCGAGGTGGTGGCGCGCTGGACCGGCATCCCGGTCAGCAAGATGCTCGAAGGCGAGCGCGAGAAACTGCTGCACATGGAGGACGAACTGCACAGGCGCGTGGTGGGCCAGGACGAGGCCGTGCGCGCGGTGTCCGACGCGGTGCGCCGTGCGCGCGCGGGCTTGTCCGACCCGAACCGGCCCAGTGGCTCCTTCCTGTTCCTCGGCCCCACCGGCGTGGGCAAGACCGAGCTGTGCAAGGCGCTGGCCGAGTTCCTGTTCGACACGCAGGACGCGATGGTGCGCATCGACATGAGCGAGTTCATGGAGAAGCACGCCGTGAGCCGCCTGATCGGCGCACCCCCGGGCTACGTGGGCTACGAGGAAGGCGGCTACCTCACCGAGGCGGTGCGCCGCCGCCCGTACAGCGTGATCCTGCTGGACGAGGTGGAGAAGGCCCATCCGGACGTGTTCAACATCCTGCTGCAGGTGCTGGACGACGGCCGCCTCACCGACGGCCAGGGCCGCACCGTGGACTTCCGCAACACGGTGATCGTGATGACCTCCAACCTCGGCTCGCAGCTGATCCAGGAACAGGCGGGCGATTCGGAAGCGGACTACCTGCAGATGAAGGCCGCGGTGCTGGGCGTGGTGCAGGCGCACTTCCGTCCCGAGTTCATCAACCGCCTCGACGAGCTGGTGGTGTTCCGCCCATTGGAGAAGAAGCAGATCCGCCGCATCGCGCTGATCCAGCTCACCGCGCTGGAGAAGCGCCTCGCCGAGCGCCAGCTCAAGCTGGAGATCAGCGAGAAGGCGCTGGACCTGCTCGGCAACGTGGGTTTCGACCCGGTGTACGGCGCGCGGCCGCTGAAGCGCGCGATCCAGCAGCAGCTGGAGAACCCGCTGGCGAAGGAAATCCTCGAAGGCCGCTACGCGCCGGGCAACGTCATCGCGGTGGATGCCGCCGGCGGCCATCTGGTGTTCCAGCCGGCTTGATCAGGCGGAAGCGAAGAACCCCGGCGAATCGCCGGGGTTCTTCGTTGCATTCCCTGCGCGCTGTCGCGTCACCAGCTGTAGCGCACCTTGCCGTAGGCGTAGGCGCCGTTGTAGCCGAACGGCGAGAACGTGGAGTAGGGCAGGGTGCCGTTGTTGGTGTTGTTCGCGATGTTCCGGTCGGGATGGACGTTCAGCGCGTTGTCCACGCCCAGGGTGAAGGTCCAGCTCTGCCAGCGGTAGCTGCCCGACAGGTCGAAGATCCACTTGGGGCTGAAGGTCTGGTCGACGACGCCTTTCGCGGGGTTGTAGCTGGCCAGGCTGCTGACGTAGCTGGTGTAGCGGCCGTAACGGGTCAGCGTGCCGTTCACGCTCCAGTTGCCCACCGTGTACAGCTCGTTCCAGATCAGCTTGCTGCGCGGCGAGGAGTTGGCCAGGTAGCCCTCGATGTCCTGGCGGTTGAGGCGCACGAAGTTGACGCCGAGGTTGCCGAGCACCGCCGGGTTCGGCTTCACGCTGGTGACCTTGTTCTGGTTGTAGTTGGCGGTGAGCGTGCTGCTCAGCGTGCCGGCGTCGCCGAAGTCAGACAGGTAGCTGCCCACGAAATCCACGCCGCGCGTGCGCGTGTCGCCCGCGTTGGTGAAGTAGTTGACGCTGCTGTAGTTGAGGCTGGTGATGCCGTTGGCGGCCAGGTAGCTGGTCACGGCCGGCGAGGTGGTGGAGATGGCGCCGGACAACGCGATGCGGTTGTCGATGTAGATCTGGTAGACGTCCAGGCTGAGGTTCAGCGTGTCGGTGGGGTTCCATACCGCGCCCAGGGTGTAGTTGCGCGACTTCTCCGGCTTCAGCGCCTCGGCGCCGAGCAGGGTGGCGATCTGGCTGCCCACCGGCACCAGGCCGCTGTTGTAGATGCCGGCCGGCAGGCCGGCCGAGTTGCCGTTGGCGAAGTACAGCGAGGAGACCTGCGAGAAGTATTCCTGCCCCAGCGCCGGTGCACGGAAGCCGGTGGAGGCGCTGCCGCGCAGGGCGAAGCTGTCGGTGAAGTCGTAGCGCGCCGACAGCGAGCCCGAGGTGGTGTTGCCGAAGTCGGAGTAGTCCTCGTGGCGCACCGCCAGCGAGGCGCCGAGCTTGTCGGTGAGGTTGGTCTCGAAGTCGAGGTACTCGGCCACGTCGTGGCGCGCGGCGTTCACGGCGTTGACGGGCTGCCAGCCGGCGAAGCCCTGCGCGCCGCCGGAGACGCCCGAGGTGCCCACGTACCAGGAGGCCAGGTCGCCCGGGGTGATCTGGTAGCTCTGGCGCAGGTACTCGGTGCCGAACGCCACGGTCAGCGGATTCGGCAGCCAGCCGGGACGGAAGTCCTTGGCGATGTCGATGTCGAACGACTGCTGGTTGGCCTTGAGGATGCCGT
The DNA here is from genome assembly GCF_040812275.1 of Rhodanobacter geophilus. NCBI lineage: Bacteria > Pseudomonadati > Pseudomonadota > Gammaproteobacteria > Lysobacterales > Rhodanobacteraceae > Rhodanobacter > Rhodanobacter geophilus. The sequence continues at coordinate 155,138 of NZ_JBFOHL010000007.1, forward strand.
CCTGGAACACCGCTGGCGAGGTGCCGAAGTCGTTGAAGTAGGCGAAGTTCATGCTGTCCTGCGTCTCGTAGGAGACGCGGTTGCCGCCGGCGTTGGCCGAGACGTCCCAGCGCCAGCCGTCCACCGTGCCGCGCAGGCCGGCGACCAGCGACTGGTCGAAGGAGTCGGCGTTCTCCAGCGGCAGGAAGCCGTCGGGATACATCGAGGCCATCAGCGGGCTCTTCGGCGAGGGGGAATTCAGGCCGTAGCGGAAGAACGCCGGCGAGATGCTGTTGCGGCGGCCGTAGTGGCCGAACGCGTAGAACTGCACGTCCGGCGTGATGTCGTACTGCGCGTTGAGCAGCACGTTGTTGCTGTGCACCCAGGGATCGCCCTGGCGGAAGTTCACGCCCAGCGCCTGCCAGGCCGGCGAGCGGTTGTCCGGGCCGGCGCGGTTGGTGTTGTCCTCGTTGCCGCTTTCCAGCGTGAAGCGCATCCAGCCCTGGTCGTTGCCGAGCGGGATGCCGAAGTTGGCCGACCCCAGCCACTGCCGGCCGTCGCCCGCGGAGTACTGGCCGCCGCTCACTTCCACGTCGCCGCCCTTGGCGCCTTTCTTCAGGATCACGTTGATCACGCCGGCGATGGCATCGGAGCCGTACTGTGCCGAGGCGCCGTCGCGCAGCACCTCGATGTGGTCGATCGCCGAGAGCGGGATGGTGTTGAGATCCACCGGCTGCGAGCCGCGGCCGATCACGCCGTTGTTGAGCAGGATCGCGCCGGGGTGCCAGCGCTTGCCGTTCACCAGCACCAGCACCTGGTCGGGCGACAGGCCGCGCAGCTGCGCAGGGCGCTGGGTGTCCGCGGTGTCGGCGGCGGCGGGGCGCGGGAAGTTCAGCGAGGGGATGATGCGCGCCAGCGCGGTGGGCAGGTCGGTGGTGCCGGTCTGCTGCAGCACCTGGGCGGAGACCACGTCGATCGGCGTCAGCGCGCTGCTTTCGGTGCGGCTGGCGGAGCGGGTGCCGGTGACGATCACCGTCTGCAGCTGCTTGGCCTTGGCGGGCGTGGTGGAGTTGCTGGTGGCGTTGTCCTGGGCGGCGGCAGGCATGGCGACCAGTGCCAGCAGCACGGAAGCGGCCAGCGTGGTGGGAAGCAGGATGCGGTGCGGCTTGTTCATGGTGTCTCCCCGGGCAGATGTTTGCTGCGTTGCAACAACCGCAGGCTAGTGGTACGGCCGTTGCCAGTCAATAGCCGTATAGACGTCCAAATGAAGCAGCTTGCGTGTCTGTGCGTGTCGCGTGACGGTCCGGAGTCCCCTGCTGGCCAGCCTGCCGCGATCCGGACCCGCCTGTCCATGCGCCATGTGGCGCATTGAAAAGCGGGGGCATGGCCCGAATAATGGGATGCTGCAGCGTCGCCTGCCCGGCCCGGGCGCGGCGACCCGGCAGTTCCGGAGTGCCCATGCCCATCTACGAATTCGAATGCAGCCAGTGTGGTCATCGCTTCGACCGCCTGCAGAAACTGTCCGATGCCGATCCCGCCGATTGCCCCGCGTGCGGTGCGCCGCAGGTGCGTCGGCGCGTGAGCGCCCCCGCGTTCCGGCTGGCCGGCGGCGGCTGGTACGAGACCGACTTCAAGAAGGACGGCGACAAGAAGCGCAACCTGGCTGGCGACGGCGCCGCCGCGCCGGCGCCCGCACCTTCTGCGGCACCCGCCCCGGCACCCGCGCCGGCGCCCGCACCCAGTCCGGGCGACTGACCCTGCAGGCTGAATCGCCGCATGCCGCGGCGTGTGTTCCGTGGTACCTGCGGGCTGGCGGCTCGGTTATCGTGGCGGCACCATCACCGTCATGGAGGGCTGTCATGCACACCAAGCTCAAGATCGTGCTGGCCGGCGGCATGCTGCTGATCGGCGCGGGCGTCGCCCCGCGCGACGCGCTGGCCCAGGGCTACGGCAGTCGTGGCCCGGGGCAGCAGGTCTATTGCGCCAGCAACGACAGCCGCGGCACGCGTTGCCAGGTGCCGTGGCGCGATTCGGTGCTCGCCCAGCAGATGTCCAAGGCGGCCTGCGTCCAGGGCCGCACCTGGGGCAGCGATCCCCACAGCGTGTGGGTCAAGGGCGGTTGCCGCGGCAACTTCAGCGATGCGAGAGGCTACGGCCGGCATGACCGCGACAGCCGGGAAGTCTATTGCGCCAGCAACGACAGCCGCGGCACGCGCTGCAAGATGCCGTGGCGTTACTCGGTGCTGTCGCGGCAGATGTCCGACGCGGCCTGCATCGAGGGGCGCACCTGGGGCAGTGACTCCTACAGCGTGTGGGTGAAGGGTGGCTGCCGGGCCCAGTTCCGCGATGCCCGCGGCGACCGGCCGCGCCGGTAGCCGCGCCGCTGCCGGCCGCTGCGGCCGGGATGCTAATATTCCGGGTCTTTCCTCCCGTTTCCCCAAGGGCCGTGGCCCGGAGCTTCAAGCGCATGCGCACGCATTACTGTGGCCTCATCGACGAGTCGCTGCTCGGCCAGACCGTCACCCTGTGCGGCTGGGTCAACAAGATCCGCCTGCAGGCCCATGTCGCCTTCGTCGACCTGCGCGACCACGAGGGCCTGGCGCAGGTGGTGGTGGAGCGCGACAACGCCGATGCGTTCGCGGTGGCCGGCGAGCTGGGCTACGAATACTGCGTGCGCGTCACCGGCACGCTGCGCAAGCGCGTCTCGGTGAACGACAAGCTGCGCACCGGCACGGTGGAGGTGCTGGCGGACAAGGTGGAGATCCTCAACGCCGCGAAGGACCTGCCGTTCGCGCTGCACGAGAATCCCAACGAGGACATGCGGATGACCTACCGCTACCTCGACCTGCGCCGTCCCGAGATGCAGGCGATGATGCGCAAGCGCATCAGGCTGGTGCAGGCGCTGCGCCGTTATCTCGACGAGCGCGGCTTCCAGGACATCGAGACGCCGATCCTCACCAAGGCCACGCCGGAGGGTGCGCGCGACTACCTGGTGCCCAGCCGCGTGCATGCGGGCCAGTTCTACGCGCTGCCGCAGTCGCCGCAGCTGTTCAAGCAGATCCTGATGATGGCGGGCTTCGACCGCTACTACCAGATCGCGCGCTGCTTCCGCGACGAGGACCTGCGCGCCGACCGCCAGCCCGAGTTCACCCAGCTCGACCTCGAGTTCGCCTTCGTCGAGGAAAAGGACGTGCAGGATTTCGTGGAGGAGCTGATCCGCCACGTGTTCAAGGAAGTGCAGGGCGTGGAACTGGACGCGACGTTCCCGCGCATGAGCTGGGCCGAGGCGATGCGCCGCTACGGTTCGGACAAGCCGGACCTGCGCATCGCACTGGAGCTGGCGGACGTGGCCGAGGCGCTGAAGCACCTCGAGTTCAAGGTGTTCGCCGATCCGGCCAACGATCCGGCCGGACGCGTGGCCGCGCTGCGCGTGCCCGGTGGCGCAGCGCTGTCGCGCAAGGAGATCGATGGCCTCGCCGAGTTCGTCGCCAGGTACGGCGCCAAGGGCCTGGCCTGGATCAAGGTGGAAGACCTCGCCAAGGGCCGCGAGGGCGTGAACTCGCCGGTGGCGAAGTTCCTCGACGATGCGGCGCTGGACGCCGTGCTCAAGGCCACGGGCGCCGAGTCCGGCGACATCGTGTTCGTGGGCGCGGGCAAGTGGAAGGCGGTCACCGACTTCATGGGCGCGTTGCGGCTCAAGGTGGGCAGGGATCGTGGCCTGGTCGAGGACGGCTGGAAGCCGCTGTGGGTCACCGACTTCCCGATGTTCGAGTACGACGAGGACGAGCGGCGCTACGTGGCCCTGCACCACCCGTTCACCGCGCCGAAGATCGACGACATCGCCGACCTCAAGAGCCACGCCGCCACCGCGGTGAGCCGCGGCTACGACATGGTGCTCAACGGCAACGAGATCGGCGGCGGCTCGATCCGCATCCATCGCCCGGAGATGCAGAGCGCGGTGTTCGAGCTGCTCGGCATCGGCGCGGAAGAAGCCGAGGCCAAGTTCGGCTTCCTGCTCAAGGCGCTGAAGTTCGGCGCGCCGCCGCACGGCGGCCTGGCCTTCGGCATCGACCGCATCGCCGCGCTGATGGCGGGCACCGAGTCGATCCGCGACGTGATCGCCTTCCCCAAGACCACCAGCGCACAGGACCTGATGACCGATGCGCCGTCGGTAGTGTCGGCGGCGCAGCTGAAGGAACTGCACGTGGCGGTGGTGGCCACGAAAGCCTGACTATGTTTCCTTCTCCCCGCTGGGGAGTACGCGGGGAGGCGCCATGGATGGCGCCGGCCTTGAGGAGCGAGGAAGGTGACCCGAAGGGCCGGATGAGGGGCGAGGCTGGCCTCGACGCAAGATTGGCCCCTCACCCCGCCCTCTCCCCAAAGGGGAGAGGGAGTGACCCGGGAAGCTCATGACCGAACACGTGATCCTGCTGCACGGCCTGTGGATGCGCGGCTTCGCGCTGGGCCTGCTGCACCGTCGGCTGATCGCCGACGGCTTCCGCGTGCATCGCTTCGACTACCTCAGCGTGGCTTCGTCGCAGCAGCGCATCCTCGCGCGGCTGCAGGCGCGGATGGGCGAATGCGCGCCCGATGCGGTGCACCTGGTGGGTCACAGCCTGGGCGGCCTGCTGGCGCTGCGCGCCTGCCTCGATGCGGCGACACTGCCGCCGGGGCGCGTGGTCTGCCTCGGTTCGCCGCTCAAGGGCAGTGCGGCGGCGCGCGCCTTCGCCGCCTGGGGGCGTGGCAGCGAGGTGCTGCTGGGACACAATCGCACCCTGCTGGAGCAGGGTTTCGAGCGCTGGGACGGTCCGCGCGAGGTCGGCGTGATCGCCGGCCGCCTGCCGCTGGGCCTGGGCGCGATGCTGGGCCAGCTGGATGGCGAGCACGACGGCACCGTGGCGGTGGAGGAAACCCGCTTGCCCGGCGTGGCCGGCCACTGCGTGGTCGAGGCCAACCACACCGGCCTGCTGTTTTCGCAGGAAGTGGCGCGGTTGACGACCGCGTTCCTGCGCCAGGGGCGGTTCGATTCCGCGGCGATTTGACCGGCGGACTGGCGGTTGCTGCCGCGACTTGCGGTAAAATCGCCCGCTTGTCCTTTTTGAACCGAGTCCGGGAACCGCCATGGGTAGAGGTCCGTCCATCGAAGGCCGCAAGAATGCCGAGGACGCCAAGCGCGCCAAGGTGTTCACCAAGCTGATCCGCGAGATCACCGTCGCCACCCGCGCCGGCGTGGCCGATCCGGCGAGCAATCCGCGCCTGCGCGCCGCGGTGGACAAGGCGCTGGCGGCGAACATGACCAAGGACACCATCGAGCGCGCGATCAAGCGTGGCTCGGGCGCCGACGGCGCCGGCGAGGAGATGCGCTACGAGGGCTACGGCCCGGGCGGCATCGCGCTGATCATCGACTGCTTCACCGACAACCCCGTACGCACCGTGGCCGATGTGCGCCACGCGCTGACCAAGCATGGCGGCAACCTCGGCACCTCGGGTTCGGTGGCCTTCCAGTTCACCCGCTGCGGCGAGCTGGTGTTCGCCACCGGCGGCGACGCGGCGAAGGAGGAGCGGGTGCTGGAGGCGGCGCTGGAAGCCGGTGCCGACGACGTGGTCAACGAGCATGGCGAGAGCACCGTGCTGTGCGCGCCGGAGCATTTCGAGGCGGTGCAGCAGGCGCTGGCCGCGGCCGGGCTGGAATCCGAGCACGCCGGCGTGGGCATGCGTCCCAACAACCGCACTGCGGTGAGCGGCGAGGCACTGGAAGCGCTCACCGCCATGCTCGACAAGCTCGACGGGCTGGACGACGTGAGCGAGGTCTACCACAACGCCTTGCTGCCGGCCGAGGCAGGTGCGTAAGCGGCCACGCGTCGCGGTCGCCGGCACTCCGTGATGACCCGCATCCTCGGCATCGACCCGGGCAGCCAGCGTACCGGCGTGGGCATCATCGACGTCGATGCTGCCGGCAAGCTCACGCATGTGTTCCACGGCGCCCTGGCGGTGGCGGGCGAGGCCAGCTTCCCGCTGCGCCTGAAACGCATTTTTGACGAATTGAATGACATCATCGCCGCCCATCGCCCGGACGAGTGCGGCATCGAGCGCGTGTTCATGGCGCGCAATGCCGATTCGGCCCTGAAGCTGGGGCAGGCGAGGGGCGCCGCGATCTGCGCGGTGGTGAGCCGGGGAATCGCGGTGCACGAATATGCAGCGACGGAAGTGAAGCAGGCGGTGGTCGGCAGCGGTCGCGGCGACAAGGCCCAGGTGCAGCACATGGTCGGCGTGCTGCTGGGATTGAAAGGCCCCATGCAGGCCGACGCCGCCGATGCGCTGGCGATCGCGGTGGCGCATGCGCACACGCGCGCCAGCCTGGAACGCGTGGGCATTCCGCGCACGGCCTGGAGGCGGCGGCGATGATCGGTCGCCTGCGCGGGACGCTGGTGGCGAAGCAGCCGCCGTGGCTGCTGGTGGAAGTGGGCGGCGTCGGCTACGAGCTGGAGGCGCCGATGTCCACCATCTACGACCTGCCCGGGCTGGGCAAGGAAGTGACCCTGCTCACCCACTACGCGCAGAAGGAAGACAGCGTGGCGCTGTACGGCTTCCTGCAGGAGGCCGAGCGCGCGCTGTTCCGCAACCTGCAGAAGGTCTCGGGCATCGGCGCGAAGATCGCGCTGGCGGTGCTGTCCGGCGTGTCGACGAACGATTTCGCGCGCCTGGTGCATGCCGGCGACGTGGTGGCGCTGACCAAGATCCCCGGCATCGGCAAGAAGACCGCCGAACGCATCGTGGTGGAACTGCGCGACCGCGTGGACGGCATGGCCACCAGCCTGCCGGGCGCCGCGGCGGCGGGTGCGCCGCTGGATGCGGCCGGCGAGGCCACGGTGGCGCTGCAGCAACTGGGCTACAAGCCCGCCGAGGTGGCGCGGCTGGTGCAGAAGGCCGCCGCCGATGGCGACGACGCCGAAGCCATCATCCGCAAGGCGCTGCGCGCCGCGCTGGGGAGTTGAGTCAAGTGAGCCATACCGTTGCCAGCGGCGATGCCGCTGCCGAAACCAAGCGGCGCCTTGCCGCGCTGGCCGTGGGCGCCATCGGCGTGGTCTACGGCGACATCGGCACCAGTCCGCTGTACACCCTGCAGACCACGCTGAGCCACGACGGCCTGCATCCCTCGCCGGCCAGCGTCTACGGCGTGCTGTCGCTGATCTTCTGGGCGCAGATCCTGGTGGTGTCGCTGAAGTACGTGGTGTTCATCATGCGCGCCGACAACAAGGGCGAGGGCGGCATCATGGCGCTGATGGCGCTGGCCCAGCGCTGCGTGCGCGAGCAGCCCCGGCTGCGCTGGGTACTGGTGATCCTCGGCATCTTCGGCGCGGCGCTGTTCTACGGCGACGGCGTGATCACGCCGGCGATCACCACGCTGGGCGCGGTCGAGGGCGTGAAGGTGATCGCGCCGGGGCTGGGCAAATGGGTGGTGCCGATCACCGTGGTGGTGCTGATCCTGCTGTTCCTGCTGCAGCGGCACGGCACCGAGCGGGTAGGCAAGCTGTTCGGCCCGGTGATGATGGTCTGGTTCATGGTGATCGCGTTGCTGGGCGTCAACATGATCGTGCGCCACCCGCAGGTGCTGCTGGCGATCAACCCCTGGTACGGAGTGAGGTTCTTCTTCACCCATGGCCTGCAGGCCTTCATCGCGCTGGGCGGCGTGGTGCTGGCGCTGACCGGGGCCGAGGCGCTGTACGCGGACATGGGGCATTTCGGCAAGAAGCCCATCCGCGTGGCCTGGTTCAGCTTCGTGCTGCCGGCGCTGGTGCTGAACTACTTCGGCCAGGGCGCGCTGCTGCTGATGCACCCGGAGGCGATCGACAGCCCGTTCTTCAAGCTGGTGCCGCAGGTATTGCTGTACCCGATGATCGGGCTGGCCACCGCCGCGGCAGTGATCGCCTCGCAGTCGGTGATCTCGGGCGCGTTTTCGATGACCCGCGAGGCGATGTCGCTGGGCTATTCGATGCGCATGCCGATCGTGCACACCTCGCGCGAGATGTCCGGGCAGATCTTCGTGCCCTGGGTCAACAACTTCCTGCTGTTGATGGTGCTGTTCGCGGTGCTGCATTTCGGCAGTTCCGAGCGCCTGAGCGCGGCCTACGGCATCGCGGTGACCGGCACCATGAGCATCACCACGGTGCTGGCGCTGATCGTGGCGCGCCGGCAGTGGGGCTGGAAGCTGCCGGTGGTGTTTGCGGCGGGCGTGCTGTTCCTGGTGATCGACCTGTCTTTCTTCGGCGCGAACCTGATCAAGGTCGAGTACGGCGGCTGGTTCCCGCTGGTGCTGGGCCTGGCGGTATTCACCTGGATGACCACCTGGCGCCGCGGCCGCGAGCTGGTGGTGCGCGAGATCAAGCAGGGCGGCCTGGCGCTGGCGCCGTTCATCGAGGCGATGCGCGAGCATTCGCCGCTGCGCGTGCCGGGCACGGCGGTGTTCCTTACCGCGAACCAGGACGCGGTGCCGCATGCGCTGCTGCACAACCTCAAGCACAACAAGGTGCTGCACGAGCGCAACGTGCTGCTGACGGTGGAGATGCTGGAGACGCCGGTGGCGGACGCCGAGGAGCGCATCCACATCGACGCGCTGGGCGACGAGTTCTACGGCATCGCGCTGCGTTTCGGCTTCGCCGAAGACCCGAACGTGCCGCTGTCGCTGTCGCAATGCGCGCGCGCCGGCCTCGGCTTCGACATGATGGATACCACCTTCTTCCTGTCACGCGAGAACATCGTGGCCGACAAGCGCCGGCCCGGCATGGCGCTGTGGCGCGACAAGCTGTTCGCCTTCATGGCGCGCAACGCGCTGCCGGCCACCGCATACTTCCAGATTCCCGGCAACCGCCTCATAGAGCTGGGGGCGCAGGTGGAAATCTGATCCGCACACGGATCAGATTTCCGCCCGCGCCCCGCGGTCCATGGATGGACCGCCCGCATGCCGACCGCGCTGCGGTCGGCATGCGGAGCCCCGATCGGGCGTAGTCCGGCCGGGGCGAGCCCAGGAAGGGCAGGAAAGCCCTTCCTGGGCTCATAGGAACGGCGCTCTTGCTCTTGCTTTTCGCTCCTTTTTCGGAGCCAGTGCCGCCATAATGGCGCCATGACCGACCCCCGTCTCATCACCCCCGTCTCCCAGCTCGACGACGAGGCGCTGGAGGCGACGATCCGTCCGCGGCGCTTCGCCGAATACCTCGGCCAGCAGGCGGTGCGCGAACAACTGGAGATCTACATCGAGGCGGCGCGCAGGCGTGGCGGCGCGCTGGACCACGTGCTGATCTTCGGACCGCCCGGTCTCGGCAAGACCACGCTGAGCCATGTCATCGCCAACGAGCTGGGCGTGAGCCTGCGCTCCACCTCCGGCCCGGTGCTGGAACGCGCCGGCGACCTCGCCGCGCTGCTCACCAACCTGCAGCCGAACGACGTGCTGTTCGTGGACGAGATCCACCGGCTGTCGCCCGCGGTGGAGGAGGTGCTCTATCCGGCGATGGAGGATTTCCAGATCGACATCATGATCGGCGAGGGCCCGGCCGCGCGCTCGATCAAGCTCGACCTGCCGCCGTTCACCCTGATCGGCGCCACCACGCGGGCCGGGATGCTTACGGCACCATTGCGCGACCGCTTCGGCATCGTGCAGCGGCTGGAGTTCTACACCGTCGATGAATTGACCGCGATCGTGCGCCGCGCGGCGAAGATCCTCGGCATCCCCTGCGAGATCGACGGCGCGCAGGAGATCGCCCGCCGCGCGCGCGGCACGCCGCGCATCGCCAACCGCCTGCTGCGCCGGGTGCGCGACTACGCCGAGGTGCGCGCGGGCGGCCAGATCACCCTGGCCGCGGCGCAGGCCGCGCTGGACATGCTGAAGATCGATCCGGACGGCCTCGACGAGCTGGACCGCCGCCTGCTGGGCACCATCATCGAGAATTTCGACGGCGGCCCGGTGGGCGTGGAATCGCTGGCCGCCGCGCTCAGCGAGGACCGCGGCACGCTGGAGGACGTGGTCGAGCCCTACCTGATCCAGCAGGGCTTCCTGGTGCGCACCGCGCGCGGCCGCATGGCCAGCGCACGGGCCTGGCGCCATCTCGGCCTCGCCCCGCCGCCGCGCCAGCCGCAGCCGGCCGACCTGTTCGCGGGGGATGCCCTCGATGGCTGAGCGCGAGCCCTTCCGCTGGCCGGTGCGGGTGTACTGGGAGGACACCGACGCCGGCGGCGTGGTCTACCACGCCAGCTACCTGCGCTTCCTGGAGCGGGCCCGCACCGAATGGCTGCGCGCGCTGGGCATCGGCCAGATGGCGTTCAAGGAGACCACCGGGCTGGCCTTCCTGGTGCGCGAGATGCAGCTGGATTTCCTGCGCGCCGCCCTGCTGGACGATGAACTGACGGTGACGGTGGCTGTCAAGGAACGGCGCGCAGCCAGTATCCTTTTCGGCCAGACGATCGCCCGCGCCGACGGTGCCTGCCTGGTCCGCGCCAACGTGCGCGTGGCCTGCGTGGACACCCGGCGCATGCGCGCCGTGGCGATACCCGCCGACCTGATCCCCGAACCTTCCCCCTGACCACCCTGCCTGTGCGGAGTACCCCAAGCCCATGAACGGCGGACTCAACGTTTTCGAACTGATCGCCAATTCCAGCCTGCCGGTGCAGGGCGTGCTGCTGATCCTGCTGGTGTTCTCCTTCCTGTCGTGGGTCATCATCATCCGCAAGTACGGCCAGACCAAGGCCGCGATGGAGAATGCGGAGGGCTTCGAGGAGCGCTTCTGGTCCGGCGGCGACCTGGCCCAGCTGTTCCGCGAGGTGAGCCACCGCGGCGCCGAGGGCGGCATGGAAACCATCTTCGAGTCGGGCTTCCGCGAATTCGCCCGCCAGCGCCAGCGCAAGACGCACGATGCGCGCGGCGTGATCGAGGGCGCCGAGCGCGCGATGCAGGTGGCCAGCACCCGCGAGATCGGCGTGCTGGAGCGCAGCCTGGAGTTCCTCGCCAACGTCGGCTCGATCAGCCCCTACGTGGGCCTGTTCGGCACGGTGTGGGGCATCATGGGCGCGTTCCAGGGCCTGGGCGACATGAAGGACGTCACCATCGCCGTGGTCGCGCCGCACATCTCCGAGGCGCTGATCGCCACCGCGATGGGCCTGTTCGCGGCGATCCCCGCGCAGTGGGCCTACAACCGCTACGCCACCAAGGTGGAGCGCATCGCCTCGCGCTACGACGTGTTCCAGGAGGAGTTTTCCTCCGTGCTGCAGCGGCAGATCCAGTCCGACGACGCGGCCTGAGCGGAGCCTGCCATGCGCAATGCGAAGCGCCACCGGCGCTACAAGCTGAAATCCGAGATCAACGTCGTTCCCTACATCGACGTGATGCTGGTGCTGCTGATCATCTTCATGGTCACCACGCCCATGCTGAACTCCAACGTCGACGTGAACCTGCCGCAGGCGAATGCCAAGGCGCTGCAAGGCAAGAAGGATTCGCTGGTCGTGCAGGTGGCGAAGGACGGCAGCCTGGCCCTTGTCATAGGCAACGGCAAGCCGCAGCCGCTGGAGGAGGCCGATCTCCAGACCAAGGTCAAGGCCTTCATGGACGCCAACCCGCAACTCAGCGTGCTGGTGGCCGGCGATACCGGCGGCAACTACGGCGGCGTGTACAAGGTGCTGGCGGACCTGCAGCAGGCAGGGGTGGACAAGGTCGGCCTGATGAGCACGCCTGGCGACGGTTCCGGCCAGGGTCAGGGGTCCCATGGACGACCGTAAGGCGACCCCGCGGGCGGTGGTGCTGTCCGCCCTGCTGCACCTGGGCATCGTGGCGTTCCTGTTCCTCGCGGTGCTGCCGTGCGCCAGCTACGAGGCGTTTTTCAGCGCGCTGCACCTGCCGGCGTGGATGAACCCGATCACCTGCTCGCGCCCCCTGGAACTCAAGGGGCCGGTGATCGAGGCCACCCTGATCGGCCCCACCGGCAGCCCGCCGCCGAAGGCAGTAAAGACCAAGCCGATCCCGAACACCGTGCCGCCCCCGCCGGCGGTGCCGCCGCCCCCGCCGCCACCGGAAGTGAAGCCCAAGGTGGCGCCGCTGCCGCCGCCGCCAGAGCATCCGGACATCAAGGACCAGGAGCGCGTGGTCCAGCAGGGCCTGCAGCAGGCCGAGGAAAAGCAGGTGCAGGAGGAGAAGCAGCGCCAGCGCCAGGCCGAACTGGACGCGCAGGCCGCCGCCAAGAAGAAGCAGGAAGAGCTGAAGAAGATCGACGACCTGTTCGCGAAGATGGACGCGGCCTCGGCACAGACCAAGCGCGCCGACAGCAAGGCGAAGCAGGCCAAGCAGCAGCTGGCCGACCTCAAGAATGCCCAGGACAACGGCCAGGCCGACCTGCCCAATGCCGCGCAGCGGCAGACCGGCAACAATGCCCAGAACAGCAACCTTGCCGACGAATATGCAGCAGCCATTCAGAATGCGGTCACGCCGAATTGGTTAAGGCCGGATAACATGCCGAATGCCCCGTGCAAGGTTCATATCGTGCAGCTGCCGGGCGGCGACGTGATGAGCGCCACCGTCGATCCCAGCTGCCCGTACGACGATGCGGGCCGACGTTCGGTGGAGAACGCTATCCTGCGCACCAGGACCTTGCCGTACAAGGGTTTCGAGAGCGTGTTCCAGCGCAACCTGACCTTCACATTCACGCCGCAATGATGAGCCCGATGCGCAAACCGAATCCGTTGTACGTCCTCATCCTGCTGCTCGCGACGGCACTGTTCGCCGGACCGGCGGCCGCCCAGTCCTCCGGACTCGACATCCAGATCGTCGGCGGCGTGAAGACCGCCACCCCGATCGCGGTGGTGCCGTTCGCCCAGCCCGGGGTGGCGCCGCTGCCCACCGACGTGGCCGACGTGATCCGCAACGATCTCAATCGCAGCGGCAAGTTCCGCTCGCTGGCCAAGAGCGACATCGTGGAGTTCCCCGCCAAGGGCGCGGACATCAAGTTCGCCACCTGGCGCCTGCTCAAGCAGGACTTCATCACGGTGGGCAGCGTCAGCGACGCCGGCGGCGGCATGCTGAAGATCAACTACGAGCTGTGGGACGTGAACAAGCAGCAGAACCTGCTGGCGGCGTCCTACACCGCGCCGGCCGGTGACCTGCGCGGCGTGGCGCACCAGATCGCCGACGCGATCTACCAGAAGATCACCGGCGTGCGCGGCGCGTTCTGGACCCGCATCGCCTACATCACCCAGGTCGGCCTGGGCAACAACACCAGCTATTCGCTGGTGGTGGCCGACTCGGACGGCTACAACCCGCAGGTGGTGGCGCGCTCGCACGAGTCGCTGATGTCACCGGCGTGGTCGCCCGACGGCAAGAAGATCGCCTACGTTTCCTTCGAGAGCGGCAACTCGCAGATCTACGTGCAGGACCTCACCACCGGCGCCCGCCAGCTGGTGGAGTCGCATGCCAAGGGCATCAACGGCGCGCCGGCGTGGTCGCCCGATGGCAGGAAGCTGGCGGTGGCGCTTTCCTACGTGGGCAACCTCGAGCTGTTCGTGCTCGACCTGGCCAGCCGCCAGGAGACCCGGCTGACCCACAACCTCGCGATCGACACCGAGCCGGTGTGGGCGCCGGACGGCCAGTCCATCTATTTCACCTCCGACCGCTCCGGCCGTGCCCAGATCTACAAGATCCCGGCCAGCGGCGGTACCGGCGAGCGCGTCAGCTTCCAGGGCCAGTCCAACTCCAACGCCGACATCAGCTACGATGGCAAGCAACTCGCCATGGTGCAGAGCAACGGCAACGTGTTCCGCATCGCGGTGATGGACCTGGGACTGGGCGGGCAGGTGCATTACCTCTCGCCGGGGTCTCTGGATTTCGGCCCCAGCTGGGCGCCGAACGCCAGCATGCTGCTGTACGGCGCTACTGAAGGTCCGCGCGGTGTGCTGTATGCTACGTCGGCCGATGGCATGGTGCGCCAGCGTCTCGCGCTTGCCAATGGCAGCGTGAGCGATCCCGCTTGGGGGCCGTATCGACAGCAATGAATGAGTTTTCGTGCCGCCGCATTCGCATGCGTCGGCCGATGCCGCCGGGGGCGGCCCGCAAGGGGCGCGCCCGGCATGTTTTGCCGGCCGCAGCGCCTTCGCGCGCCAGGGTCAGCCATTGAAGGCGCGCATCACACGCCGTTGATCTTGCAAGACCAGAATAAACAACAGCCGGTCCACCGGCGATTTCGTCCCGTAACCAGTCCGTCACTGTATGCCGGAACTCAACACGTTTGAAGGAACGTCACCATGAATAAGACCGTTCGCGTCGCCCTGGTCGCCCTGCTTTGCGTTGGCGCGGCCGCCTGTTCCAAGAAGCAGGAAGTCAAGCCGCAGGCTCCGGCCAGCGAGCCTGTCGCCCAGACCCAGCCGGCCGAGACCAGCGGCAAGTACACGCCGGCCGACCTCAACACCGATGCCTGCCTGCGCCAGCGCGTCGTGTACTTCGACTTCGACAAGTCCGAGATCAAGCCGGAGTTCCAGCAGATCATGGCTTGCCACGCCAAGTACCTGCAGGACCGTCCGATGGCCCAGATGCGCCTCGAAGGCAACACCGACGAGCGCGGCTCCAAGGAATACAACCTGGGCCTGGGCGAGCGTCGTGCGAACGCGGTCTCCAGCGCGCTGCAGGCCAATGGCGGTTCCGCCAGCCAGATCAGCGTGATCAGCTACGGCAAGGAGAAGCCGGTGTGCCGCGAGCACAATGAGGACTGCTGGAGCAAGAACCGCCGCGTCGAGATCGTCTACACGGCCGAGTAAGCGATGAAACCACTGGCCGGCAAACTTGCAGCCAGGATCGGCATGGCGGGCGCAATCGCGTCCGCCATGCTTTTCGTGCTGCCGGTGTTCGCGCAGGACTCGCGCCTGAGCCTCGCCGATCGCGTCTCCCTGCTTGAGCAGCGGGCGCAGAACAAGGACCAGAGCGGCGTTGCGATGGTCAACCAGCTGCAGCAGATGCAATCGCAACTGCAGCAGATGCAGGGCCAGATCGAGGAATTGCAGCACCAGCTGCAGCAGCTCCAGGACAAGAGCAAGGACCAGTACATCGACCTCGACTCCCGCGTGGGACGCCTCGAGGCCGCCAGCAAGACGGGCGCGGCGCCGGCTTCCGGCAGCAGCGCACCGGCCACCGCGGGAAGCGCCACCGCTCCGGGCGCAGCCGCCACAGCCGCCGCCGCGGCAGGCAGCGCGGCCGCCCCGGCCGCCAAGGCACCGCCTGCCGGGAACGGCAAGCCGCTTTCCGCCGCGGACAACGCCGCGGCACAGGCGGCCTATGACGCCGCCTTCAAGACCCTGCGCGGCGGCGACTACGTCGGCGCCTCGCGCGATTTCCGCAAGTTCATCGAGCAGTACCCGGATCACCCGCTCACCCCGAACGCGTTCTACTGGCTGGGCGAGTCGTACTACGTCACCACCAACTACCAGGTGGCGCTGCAGGCCTTCCAGCACCTGCTGAGCCAGTTCCCGCAGAGCGAGAAGGCGCCCGATGCGCTGCTCAAGGTCGGCTACTGCCAGTACGAGCTGAAGCAGGTACCGGCCGCCAAGGCCACGCTCGAGTCCGTGGTCAGCAAATACCCCAGCTCCAAGGCCGCGAGCCTGGCGAAGGAGCGGCTGAGCCGCATCCAGACCACGGCTGGTTGAGGGCCATGTGGTGAGCGAGACCAGCACCAGCGCGGTCGACGCCGTGCCCCCGGCCGTCGCCGGGCGGTTGCGTATCACCGAGATCTTCCACTCGATCCAGGGCGAGGCCGACGCGATCGGCTGGCGCACGGTGTTCGTGCGCCTCACCGGCTGCCCGCTGCGCTGCGTGTGGTGCGACACCGAGTACTCGTTCCATGGCGGCGAGTGGCGCGCCATCGACGACATCCTGGCCGAGGTCGCCAGCCATGGCGCGCGGCATGTCTGCGTCACTGGCGGCGAACCGCTGGCGCAGAAGCGCTGCCTGATCCTGCTGCAACGCCTGTGCGATGCCGGCCACGAGGTGTCGCTGGAAACCTCCGGCGCGCTGGACGTGGCCGCGGTCGATCCGCGCGTGCGCAAGGTGATGGACCTGAAGGCACCGGATTCCGGCGAAAGCGCGCGCAACCTGTGGCCCAACCTCGATCACCTGCTGCCACACGACCAGGTGAAGATCGTGATCGCCAGCCGCGCCGACTACGAATGGGCGCGCGGCGTGGTGGCCGAACATGCGCTGGAGCGGCGCTGCATGGTGCTGTTCTCGCCGGTCTGGGGCAAGGTCGAACCGCGCGAACTGGCCGAATGGATCATCGCCGACAAGCTTCCGGTGCGTTTCCAGCTGCAGATGCACAAGCTGCTGTGGAACGACGCCAGGGGAAAGTAGTGCGCTTCGGCCTGTGTTGCCGGTGGCGTTTTTCCGGCCGGTGACCGGCCGTACTTCAGTGGATGAACCCCATGTCTGAGACATTCCAGCGCAAGGCCGTCGTGCTCGTCTCCGGCGGCATGGACTCGGCCGTCACCATCGCCATCGCGCGCGAACAGGGCTACCAGGTGCACGCGTTGAGCGTGGCCTACGGCCAGCGCCACGGTTCCGAACTGGAAGCCTCCGGGCGCGTGTCGAAGATGCTCGGCGCGGCCGAGCACAAGACCGTGCAGGTCGACCTGCGCAGCATCGGCGGCTCGGCGCTCACCGCCGACATCGACGTGCCGCTGGACGACGGCGCGCACGACGGCGACGGCCACATCCCGGTGACCTACGTGCCGGCGCGCAACACCATCATGCTGTCGATCGCGCTGGGCTGGGCCGAGGTGCTGGGCTCCAGCGACATCTGGTGCGGCGTCAACGCGGTGGACTATTCCGGCTACCCGGATTGTCGCCCCGCCTTCGTCGAGGCCTTCGAGCGGCTGGCCAACGTGGCCACCAAGGCCGGCGTGGAAGGCGCGGGCATCCGCATCCATGCGCCGCTGATGCGCATGAGCAAGGCGGACATCGCGCGCGAAGGCGCGCGGCTGGGCGTGGACTTTTCCGTCACCGTGAGCTGCTACCAGGCCGACCCCCAGGGCCGCGCCTGCGGCCACTGCGACGCCTGCCGCCTGCGCGCGCAGGGCTTTCGCGAGGCGGGGCTGCCCGACCCTACGCGCTACGTCTGAGGCATCCGTTGCTTGTGCGCATGCGGCGCAATCCCTAAAATCGCCAATCCACTTGCATGTCGGGTCGTTAGCTCAGCTGGTAGAGCACTGGACTTTTAATCCATTGGTCCCGGGTTCGAGTCCCGGACGACCCACCAAATAGCCGTCCAACGGCACTCGACGAAGGCCGGAAACCCTGGCAACAGTAAGGGTTCTGGCCCTTTTCTTGTCCGATACCGTCCAACGGCATCCGTTGCAATCTGCCCCCAGACGAGGGCGCTGGAAGTAGCAGATCAACGGCAAGGAAAAGCGGTTAGCGCTGGGCATCTACCCCGACCTCGGCCTGGCCGACGCGCGCGGCAGGCGTGACGAAGCCCGGAAGCTGCCATCGATCACCGATGCTCAGCGATGGCTTTGAATTTGGTGGTTTCGACGCGCGAAAAGCGACGTCGATAGTCCGACGGCGTCAGGCCCATGATTTTGTGAAACACGCGGCGAAAGCTGCCGGTATCGTCGTATCCAATGCTTTCGGCTATGTCGTCGATACTTCTTCGGGAAAATTCCAGCATTTCCCTTGCCCGCGTGACACGCAGCCTCTGCTGGTATTCGCTTGGCCGCATGCCGGTTGCGCTGGTGAAGCGGCGCAATAGGGTTCTTGGCTGAAGACAGGCGTAGTCGGCGATGTCGGCAACGGACAGTGAGCACTCGCGTTGCGTCCATAGCCACTGTTGGACCTTTAGGATGGCCGCGTCGCCGTGTTTGGTCTTGGGGTTGAAGTCGCTGTAGAACCGTTGCTCTCGCCCCGGTGGGTCGACGAGCATGTAGCGGGCGGTTTCCAGCATCACGGTGAGGCCGAGGAATCGCTCCGTCAGGCGTAGGCCAAGATCGGCCCATGCAAGTACACCCCCCGCAGTCATCACGTCGCCATAATCAATCACCATCCGATCGCTCTCCACCAGCACGTCCGGAAACCGGGCGGCGAAGTGGTCGGCAAGCGCCCAATGTGTCGTCGCCTGGCGCCCGGTCAAGAGCCCCGTCTCCGCCAACAGGAATACCCCGCCGCAGACCGCAGCCATGACCACGCCGGCTGCGTGGTGCTGGCGAAGCCATGGAATGAGAGCACTCGACGCCAGGCTCTGCTGGGTAGCGCGAAGATTGCCGGGAAGGATGAGCACATTCGGCGCATGCGGCAGCCAGGGGTGACTATCGGTGGCGCTGATGACGTTGCTTTCGCCATCACGGGCGAGCCAATGGACGATGCGGATAGACGTCGAGCCGCCGTTCCCTCGCAGCTTCGCCGACATCTCTGCAGCGTAGGTAAAGAGGTCGGTCAAGCCATGGACGCCGGCAAGCGATGTACCAGCGTCGCAGACCAGCCCGATCTCCAGATCCGGGGCAAGGAATGTTGCCGTTTTTGCCATGATCTTTGTCCGATTTGTCCGTTGTAGCGACGCGCTATCCGAGAATACGCTCGGGGCAGCCGAGTGGCTCAGATTCCTCGCTACCCGCCCGGTCCACCTGCTGCTCGCGCTCGCCGGGAATATCGGGGCCGCCTGGACCACGATGGCGCAGTCGTTCTTGCTCGGGTGTCGGATCCCCCGGTAAGTCCTCGGAGCGATCTTCCCGATGCACGAGCTACTCGGGGCATATGCAAAAAGGATGGAGCACCGAAAGTCGGGACGTCCCTCTCCATGCCGCCCAAATCAACCGTCCCATTCCTCCACTGTCCACGATGGGTGATGACATGAATCAGCAGTTTGGCGATGCCACGGGTACAGGCAGTTCGTTCGTTACAGTCAGTGACGGGACCCAGATCTTTTACAAAGACTGGGGCAGCGGCCAGCCACTCTTCTTCCACCACGGCTGGCCTTTGAGCGCGGATGACTGGGACGCTCAGATGATGTTTTTCCTGAAAGAAGGCTACCGCGTCATTGCACATGACCGCCGAGGGCATGGGCGTTCAACGCAGACAGACAAGGGGCACGACATGGACACCTATGCGGCTGATGTGGCGGCAGTGGTGGAAGCGCTTGACCTCAAAAATGCCGTGCACATCGGGCACTCCACCGGAGGTGGCGAGGTGACGCGGTACGTTGCTCGCCATGGAAAGGGGCGCGTGAAAAAGGCGGTGCTCATCAGCGCGGTACCACCTCTTTTCAGGAAGACCGAGAAAAACCCGAACGGTGTTCCCCAGGAGGTCGTGGATAGCATTCGTGATGGAACGGCTAAGCACCGCGCACAGTTTTATAAGGACATCACCATTCCATTTTACGGTTACAACCGACCGGGCGCCGACGTTTCCGAAGGCGTTCGGGAGAACTGGTGGCGCCAGGGCATGATGGGGAGCATCTTGGCCCATACCGAGTGTGTGCGTGTTTTGTCCGAAACTGAGTTTTACGATGACCTCGCGGTGATCGATGTTCCCGTGCAGGTCATGCATGGCGAGGACGACCAGATTTGTCCGTTCTCGACCACGGGTGCGGTCTCCTGGAAGCTCCTCAAACATGGGACGTTGAAGTCCTACCCAGGGTTGCCGCATGGCATGCCAACGACGCACGCCGACCTGATCAATGCTGACCTTTTGGCGTTCATCAGGGCGAGCTGAGCACGGCACCGGCTTGTACCCGGCATTCAATCACCATCAGTGTTGCCGTCCGCACCAGCAAAAAGCTCAGTGGGAGCAGTGGGTTATATTCGCATCGGGTCGGAATCAGCCCCTGATCGGCAGGGGTACTGGCCCGGGCCTGAGCACCATGTGTACCGGCATTCATGCAGGTTACGTGGCAGGTTCACTCGGTGTCGCCACTCACATTGGATACGGCGGATTTTTCTGACTTGCGGTCGCGTGAAAATTTTCACACTCGTCGCTTAAGCTCGAGGGAGCGAACTTCTTCGCTCCCTCGCTGGCTTGGGTCAGAACGGCAAGACACAATGAAATTCGGAGCGCCCATGGGCGCTCCTTTGGTTTGCGGCATCTTCAACGCGCGCCCACCACCAGCGCAGTGAAGTCCTTCACCGGGGCACGACGCGGCGCGGGCGCGGCGGCGACCAGCCAGATGCGATGGGTGGCCTGGTCCAGCGCCATGGTGCGCGCGCCGACCTGGGTGGGCACGTTCGCCACCACGTGGTAATGGCTGGCATCGTCCTCGTGCACGATGGTCAGCGTGCCATCGTGGTTCGAGCTGTAGACCAGCCGGGTGGCGGGATCGAAGCGGGCTGCGTCCGGTCCGTTGCCGATCGCCACGGTGGCGACCTGGTGGCCGTCGTCGGCGTCGGTGACCACCATCAGCCGGTTGTCGCAGACCGAGAACAGGCGGCGGGACTTCGTATCGATGGCCAGGCCGCTGGGCGAATCGCAGGGCGCGAGCTTCCACACGGCATCGACCTTGTCGGTCTTCGTGTCGATGCGCGCCAGTTCGCTCTTGTCCTCGAGGTTGGCGTACACGTGGCCATGGCCGTCGCTGACCGCGAACTCGGGCCGGCCGGGCAGGGCAATGTCGGCGATGGCCTTGTCGCTGGCCGGGTCGATCACGCTGGCGTTGCCGCTGTGGCCGTTCATGGTCAGCACGTGGCCGCTGGCCGGATCGAACACGATGGCGTCGGGGCCCTGGCCCTCGATCGGGATGTCACGCAGGTTCTTCAGGCTGTCCAGGTCGATCACGTGGACGCTGTTGGCGGCGCCGTCGCTCACGTAGCCGCGCCGCAGCTTCTGCACCAGCGCAATGCCGTGGATGTGCTGCATGCCGGGAATCTCGCCGGCCAGCTTGCCGTCGCGGGTGTCCACCACCATCACGCGGTCATTGCGGGCGATCAGCAGATGGTGCGCGGCCGGGTCGATGGTGAGGTAATCCCATCCGCCGCTGCCACCCAGCGGATGGCGCTGCAGCACGGCGTAATCCGGCGTGGCGGCGAAGGCCGATGCGGCAGCGGCACTGCCGACGGCGAGGAAGAGCAGCGAGGCGAGAGACTTCATGGCGGACTCCAGCGGGATGGGTGGCACGGGTCCGCCAAGCATGCGCGCCGGATGATTAGCAAACGCTGTGCCCGTTCAGTCCCGCTGGCCTGGCGGCGGGGCCTGCCGCCAGCGTCGGGTAAGGCGTTCGATGAGCAGCGGCAGCAGTGCCAGCAGGGCCAGCGCGCCCATCGGCAGCAGCACGGCGGGATGCAGAAAGAGCCCGATGCCGAGCGTGCTGTCGCGGCCCAGCACCTCGCCCAGCCCTGCGCCGATCGAGCACTCGAACACCAGCGACACGGTGCCGCCCAGCCAGCTGGCGCCCAGGAAAAGCCACAGCGGGCAGCGCAGCCAGGCCAGCCCCACGGTGACCGCGCCGAACGGCATCACCGGCACGAAGCGCAGGAACAGCGTGTAGCTCACCGGGTGACGCTCGAAGCCGTGGTGCAGGCGGGCCGCGAACGGCGGCGGCGGACGCGTGCCCGCGCCGAAGGCATAGCGGCTGGCCAGGTACAGGATCAGCGAGCCCAGGGTCAGGCTTGCCGAGGAGCACAGCGTGCCGTCCACCACGCCGAACGCGAAGCCACCTGCGAGGATGATCACGATGGTGCCCGGGATGCCGGTGGACATCGCCAGCGTGAGCAGGCCGATGTAGGCCAGCCGGCTCAGCCAGGGGTGTTCGGCGATGTGCGCGTGCAACTCGCGCTGATGGGCGACCAGGTGCTGCGGGCTCAGCCGGTCCAGCGCACCGGAGGCATACAGCACGATCCCGGCAAGCAGCAGCAGGATCAGCGGCAGGGTGGCGCGCAGGCGTTTCAATACGATGCACCGCGGGTGCCGTAGGCGGCGAGGACGCTGCGTGCCTCGTCGCGCAGGATGTCGCGGCGCACCGCGGTGCCGCGGCGCGCGAGCTCGCCGATCCAGTCGGCGGGCAACGGGCCTTCGTCGAACTCGGTGAGCTCCTCGACGTCCTCGGCGCGCGCGCCGATCAGCAGTTCGTCCACGCCGGCCCACACCGTGGCGCCGTAGCACTGGCAGCAGGGCTGGGCGCTGGTGGCCAGCACGTAGCGGCCGCCGCCGGCGTTGAGGCGGAAACTGGCGAGGCGCTGCTGCGCGCTCATGTAGGCCATCATCTCGGCGTGCGCCACCGAGCAGGTCTGCGGCACCACGCGGTTCACGCCCACCGAGACCACACGGCCCTCCGCGTTGAACACCGCGGCGCCGAACGGGCCACCCGGACCGTGCTCGATGTTGCGGCGGGACAGCGCGATGGCGAGGCCCACACGCTCCTCGTCGCTGACGTAGCGGCGGCTGTCGTCGACCAGCTCCTCGACCCAGGGCGGCAGGGTGAGGTGGATTTGCATCGGCAGGAACATGGCGCTCAGGCCTTCGCGGCCCAGGTGTCGCGCAGGGTCACCACGCGGTTGAACACCGGCGCGTCCACGCGATGGTCGACACGGTCGGCCACGAAATAGCCCAGCCGCTCGAACTGGCAGCGTTGCTCCGGTTCCGCCTGCGCCGCGGCGGGTTCGATCCAGCCCTGCACCACGCGCTTGGCGTCCGGGTTGATGTGGGCGGTCCACGGCCGGCCGTCGGCCTCGGCGTCCGGCGCGGGCACGTTGAACAGGCGGTCGTAGAGGCGCACCTCGGCGGCCACCGCGTGCGCCGCGCTGACCCAGTGGATGGTGCCCTTCACCTTGCGGTCGGCGCCGGGCAGACCGGCACGCGATTCGGGGTCCAGCGTGCAGTGCAGCCCGGCGACGTTGCCGTCGGCGTCCTTCAGCACCTTGTCGCACTTCACGATGCCCACGCCACGCAGGCGCACTTCGCCGCCGGGCACCAGGCGCTTCCAGCCCTTGGGCGGCACCTCGGCGAAGTCCTCGCGCTCGATCCACAGCTCGCGTGCGAACGGCACTTCGCGTGTGCCGAAGCCCTCGTCCTTGGGATGGTTGGCGAAGACCAGCGTTTCCGCATGGCCTTCCGGCAGGTTGGTGATGACCAGCTTCAGCGGATCGAGCACGGCCATGCGGCGTGGCGCGGTGGCGTCGAGATCCTCGCGCACGCAGTTCTCGAAGATCGCATAATCGATCACGCTGTTCTGCTTGGACACGCCCACGCGCTCGATCAGCAGGCGGATGCCGGCCGCGGTGAAGCCGCGCCGGCGCAGGCCGCGCAGGGTGTTCATGCGCGGGTCGTCCCAGCCGTCCACGAAACCCTCGTTAACCAGCTGCGCGAGCTTGCGCTTGCTGGTGATGCAGTAGCTGAGGTTGAGGCGCGAGAACTCGATCTGGCGCGGCTTGGCCGGCTTCGCTTCCAGCCCGGCAGCGACCACCGACTGCCACAGCTCGGGATGGCTCGGCAGGTCGACCTTGTCCACGCACCAGTCGTACAGCGGGCGGTGGTCCTCGAACTCCAGCGTGCACAGCGAATGCGTGATGCCCTCCATCGCGTCGGAGAGCGCATGCGCGAAGTCGTACATCGGGTAGATCGGCCAGGCGTCGCCGGTGTTCTGGTGGGTGACCTTGCGGATGCGGTACAGCGCCGGGTCGCGCAGGTTGATGTTGCCCGCGGCCATGTCGATCTTCGCGCGCAGGGTGCGGCTGCCATCGGCGAACTCGCCCGCGCGCATGCGCCGGAACAGGTCGAGGTTCTCCTCGATGCTGCGTCCGCGGTGCGGCGAGTTGCGGCCCGGCTCGGTGAGCGTGCCGCGGTATGCGCGCATCTCCTCGGCGCTGAGGTCGTCCACGTAGGCCAGGCCGTCCCCGATCAGCTTGAGTGCGGCGCGGTAGAACACGTCGAAGTAGTCCGAGGCGTGGCGCAGGTTGTGCCAGTCGTAGCCCAGCCAGCGCACGTCGTCCTTGATGCCCTGCACGAACTCCGGGTCTTCCTTGCCGGGGTTGGTGTCGTCCAGGCGCAGGTTGCACCAGCCGTTGAACTCGCGGGCGATGCCGAAAGAGAGGCAGATCGCCTTGGCGTGGCCGATGTGCAGGTAGCCGTTCGGCTCGGGCGGGAAGCGGGTGTGGATCGCGACGTGCTTGCCCGCGGCCAGGTCCTCGCGGACGATCTGGCGGATGAAGTCGCGCGGGCCGTCGGCCGTTGCGACGGCGGCGGCGGACTCGGCGGGGCTGGACGGGCTCGACATCGGGAACGACTCGCGGAAAGGGCGAAAGAATCCGCGAAGTTTACCTTGTCGGAGACAGCGACCGCAGGCGCCGGCGCCGTGCCTCAGCGCGCCGCGACTTGCGCCGGATTGGCGCAGACCTGGTTGCGGCCCCGTTCCTTGGCCAGATACAGCGCGATGTCGGCCTGCTTGATCCAGGCTTCCACGTTGACGTGGCGCGGCCCGACTTCCGCCACGCCCAGGCTGAGCGTGCACGGCAGCACGGGCGAACCGTCGCCGCGGCCGATCCGCTCGACCCGCTGGCGGATCCGTTCGGCCACCTCGCGGGCGCGTTCGAGGCCGGTTTCCGGCAGCACCACGCCGAATTCGTCGCCGCCGAGGCGGCCGGGCATGTCCACGCTGCGCAGGCTCTCGCGCAGCACCGCGGCCAGTTCCTGCAGCAGGACGTCGCCGGCGGCATGGCCATGGCGGTCGTTGACCTGCTTGAAGCCGTCGATGTCGAGCAGGATCAGGGTGGCCGGCCGCTGGTTGCGCAGGTAGCGCTGCATCTCGTGCGCGGCCGTTTCCAGCCAGTGCGCGCGGTTGGCGAGGCCGGTGAGCGTGTCGGTGCGGTTGAGCTGTTCCAGCAGGCGGTTCTGCTGGCGGATGCGGCGGCCGAACCCGTAGTTCACCGTGCTCAGCCAGACCGGGTAGATCGCCATCATCGGGAGGCAGGCGACGATATCGAACATGTTGCTGGTCGGTTGCCAGGCAAAGCCCGTCAGCCACGCAACCAGGGCACAGGCCGCGATCTGCAGCAGCAGCGCGCGGACCAGCACCCGCCAGCCGCCGGCACTGATGCGATCCATCGCCATCATCGAGGCCAGCATCACGCAGGGCAGCAGGTTGAAGCGCATCAGCGCAAGCCACGCCCCCAGCATGGCTGAATCGGCCATCAGGTTGAATTGCTCGTGCTGCACCGGCCGGTTGGCGCGCGCGGCATGCAGCCAGGCCAGGTGCGGCCACAGCAGGCCGTTGGCGAACAGCAGCGACCACAGCCATGCCGGCGCGTGCTGCTGGTGCAGCACGGCCGCCACCGGCAACATGCCCAGCCCCAGCCCCAGCGTGCGCAGGCGATGGGCCACGCGCACGAACCTCAGGCCTTCGTCGCGCTTGCCCATCGGATGACCACCCCCGTGTCGCCCTGCGGTGCTACCGGCACCGCAGGCGCGACGATAGAGCAGATGGCCGTCGCCCCGCTACTGGCGGGGCCGCCCTTTGACGGGGCTTGCCGTCGGCGCGCGGCGGGGCTAGCTTGCCGGCATGCATACCGTCTATCACGCCGAAAACCTGTTCGACGCGCACCTGGTCAAGGATGCGCTGGAACATGTGCAGATTCCCGCCTTCATCGCCGGTGAGTACCTCACCGGCGGAGTGGGGCAGCTGCCGGCGCTGGACTATCTCGCCGTGATGGTGCCGGACTCCAGCGTGGCGATCGCCGAGGGCATCGTGCGCGAGGTCGAGGCACGGCTGGCCGAGGCGCGCGAGGCGATGCGCGAGCTGGGTGATGGCGACGTGCCGGACGGTCCGTTGGCTGCGCCCTGCTGAGCAATGCCGTTACCCGCTTCCGCGTCGACGCGCCCGTGCCGGCGGGCCGCGCCGCGAACGCTCATCATGGAGAACGCGATGCATGCATTCGGCGACCTGATCCGCACCGTGCCGGACTTCCCCAAGCCCGGTGTGCTGTTTCGCGACATCACCCCGCTGCTGGCCGATGCCGACGGTTTTGCCGATTGCATCGCCGCACTGGCCGCGCCATGGCGGGACGCCGGCGTGCAGGCGGTATGCGGCATCGAGGCGCGCGGTTTCATCTTCGGTGCCGCACTGGCGCAGGCGCTGGGCGCGGGCTTCGTGCCGTTGCGCAAGCCGGGCAAGCTGCCACCCCCGGTGCTGGCGGTGGACTACCAGCTGGAGTACGGCGTCGACCGGCTGGAGGCACGCAGCGACGCGCTGAAGCGCGGCGAACGCGTGCTGCTGGTGGACGACGTGCTGGCCACCGGCGGTACCCTCGCCGCGGCGCAGGCGCTGGTCGGGCGCTTCGGCGCCGAACTCGCCGGCGCCGCCGTCGTCATCGAGCTGGAGGCGTTGCGCGGGCGTACGCGCTGGCTCGACGGCCCACCGCTGCACGCGCTGTTGCGTTACTGATCGCCAGGCCGCCGGCGGACATGCCGGCGACGGATCATCCCGGTATCCGGGCGGCTATGGCAGGCTGGACGGCACCTGCCCGGCGGGTACGTCGGCCGACGTCACGTAGAACAGTTCGCAGGCGCCGTCGCCGGTATCGTCGCGGGTCAGCGAGGTACGCCAGCGCCAGCCGTCGGCGCGGTCGGCGTCGACCAGGTAGCCGTCCAGCGTCACCAGCTGGCCCACCCGTACGCGGCCCAGCGCACGGCGCACGTTCGCGTCGGCGGGAATCAGGTGCATGTTCGCGCTGTGCGTCTCGATCTCGCGGCGAGGGATCGGGAACCGCCGTACGCTCCAGTGATAGAAGCGTCCCGACTGCGAGATGTCGATGTCCTTGAGCACGCTGCTGTCGGACATGCGCTCCCAGCCCAGCGCGAAGTCCTCGGGCACCAGCGCGGCACCGGCGTCGAAACGGTAGCGCTCGGTGGACAGCACGCGCGCGGTGAGGTCGAACCGTGCGCGCGGAGTGAGCGTGAAGTCGCCCACGCGGATCGTCGCCATCGGCGTGTCCAGCGGCGTCTGCACGGGATCGTCCGGCGCGAGCACGCCCGGTGGCGGATGCAGCGGCCGCGCGTGCCACCACGACCAGCCACCCCACAGCGCCAGCAGGGCGGCCACGACCAGCCAGGGGCGACGCATTCAGTCGAAGTCCGCGGCCAGCGTGTCGCGCTGCTCGGGCGCAAGCGCCACTTCGACCGGCATCGCCGGCAGGCTGCAGGCGAGGGTCACCGGCACGCCGGCCTTCCATGCGGCGATGCGCGCGGCGCCGAGCGGGAAGCGCAGGAAGTGCACCGCGGCGGTCTTCTCCGCGTTGCTGCGCTCCATGTCCTCGTCGGCCACCGCGATGGCTGGCGCGTGGCCGTGCACGGTCAGCGTGATCGCGTGTTCGATGCCGCGCAGGCGCACCAGCTCGCGCTTGCGTTCCTCCACGTCGTCGTACTCGATCAGCAGCGTGGCCTTGAGGTTGTCGCCGTCGGGGATCAGCGGGTTGTAGGCGTCCAGCTCGTCCTGGATGCCGGCGGCCTCGAAGATGCGTTCGATGCGCAGCATCTCCTGCACCTGGTACTGGATGCTCAGCCGGTCCTCGAAGATCAGCGTGAGGTGGCCGCCCAGGTGCACGGTGCGCCGCCTCTTGTGCGCCATCACGCGGGCGCGGAATTCGGCGCGCTCCAGTGCGTAGTTCTCGAGGCCGAGCAGGTCGCCGCGTTCGAGCTTGTCCATGGTTAGAGCCTGTTCATGGTCTCCAAGCGCTCCGCGCCGGAAGCTGTTTGCGCGCAGGCCAAGGAAGAAGGAGGGCACGCGGGGAGAGTCCATGGATGGACTCGGTTTTGAGGAGCGAGGAGTGGACGTCCGTCCACGACCGAGTGATGACGCAGGACTGTGGGCAAACAGACCCGGCCCGCACGCGGGGAGAGTCCATGGATGGACTCGGCTTTGAGGAGCGAGGAAGGGTTGCCATCGAGTGGCCGCCATGCGGCAGCGCGCGGCTTGGCCTGACGGCCAGTCAGGCCGGCGCCACGCCCTACCACCTGACGGCCACTCGATGACAACGCGGAGTGCTTGGAGATCATGAACAGGCTCTCAAATCCCGTAGGCCTTGCGCAGCAGGCTGAGCGGGTGCTCGGCCTGCGGCTGGTCGCCCAGGCCGTGCGCGATGTGGCCGCCGGCCATCGGGCAGTCGCTGGTGAAGTGCGCGGGCTCGGCCTGCGCCACGCGATTCTCCACCGGTTTGGCCAGCTTGCGCGACAACGCGTAGGTCTTGTGCTTCACGCCGTAGGTGCCGTCGTGGCCGGAGCAGCGCTCGATGGTGACGACCTCGGTGCCGGGCACCAGCTGCAGGATCTCGCGCGTCTTCGGCCCGATCTTCTGCACGCGCTGGTGGCAGGGCACCTGCCACGCGACCTTGCCCAGCGAGGTCTTGAAGCCGGTCCTGAGCAAGCCGGCCTTGTGGCGCTCGGCGAGATACTCGAACGGATCGAAGAAGCGTTCGCGCACCAGCGCCACGTCGGCGTCGTCGGGAAACATCAGCGGCAGCTCCTGCTTGAACATCAGCACGCAGGAGGGGATCGCCGCGGTGAAGTCCCAGCCCTCGTGCGCCATCTTCGCCAGCACCGGGATGTTGCGCTCCTTGTACTTGCGCACGGTGGCTAGGTCGCCCAGTTCCAGCTTGGGCATGCCGCAGCAGCTTTCCTGCTCCACCAGCCGGCTGGGGATGGCGTTGTGCGCGAGCACCGCGGCGAGGTCCTCCACCACGCCCGGCTCGGAATGGTCGCAGTAGCAGGTGGCGAAGATCGCCAGCCTGCCGCGGGTGCGGCCGGTCGCTTGTGCATTGCCCGCGCCGTCGAGCTTCTTCAGGCGCTTGCGCGCGGTGGGTACGTGGTATTCGGGCACGCGTGCTGCTGCGTCCACGCCCATGGTCTTCTCGAGCAGCTTGCGCGCGGTCTTGTTGCGGTTGGCGGCGTTGATGGTCTGCACCACCACCGGGATCGAGGCGAGCTTGCCCACCGCGCGGGTGTTGGAAAGGATCTTCGCCGACAGCGGCGCGCCGTGCTCGCGGAATTCGACCGCCTTGGCGCGCAGCATCAGGTGCGGGAAGTCCACGTTCCATGGATGCGGCGGCGTGTACGGGCACTTGGTCTGGTAGCAGAGATCGCACAGGTAGCACTGCTCGACCACCTTGGGGTAGTCGGCCTTGTCCACGCCGTCGATCTCCATCGTCTTCGATTCGTCGATGAGGTCGAACAGGGTGGGGAAGGCATGGCACAGGCTCACGCAGCGGCGGCAGCCGTGGCAGATGTTGAACACGCGCTCCAGTTCCGCGTCGAGCGCGGCCCGGTTCCAGAATGCGGGATCGTCCTGGCCCAGCGGGTGCCGGGTGGGCGCTTCGAGGTTGCCTTCGCGGCTGCTGTCGACCGGTTCCGACATGGGCGTCTCCGTGGACGCCGCGGCGCGGCGCCCCATGGCGTTGCGAGGACCGTGCCGGCAACCCGCGGGTTGCCGGCAGGTGGCTCAGCCCAGTTCGTTCAGCGACCTGGTGAAGCGGTTCGCGTGCGAACGCTCGGCCTTGGCCAGGGTCTCGAACCAGTCGGCCACTTCCTCGAAGCCTTCCTCGCGCGCGGTCTTGGCCATGCCGGGGTACATGTCGGTGTACTCGTGGGTCTCGCCGGCGATCGCGCTCTTCAGGTTGGCGTGGGTCTCGCCGAACGGCAGGCCGGTGGCCGGGTCGCCGCACTGTTCGAGGTATTCCAGATGGCCGTGGGCGTGGCCGGTCTCGCCTTCGGCGGTGGAGCGGAACACGGCGGAGACGTCGTTGTAACCCTCCACGTCCGCCTTGGCGGCGAAGTAGAGGTAACGGCGGTTGGCCATGGATTCGCCGGCAAACGCGTCTTTCAGACTCTGCTCGGTCTTCGAGCCTTTCAGCTTGCTCATGACATCACCTCGTGGCGTCGGGCTGGGAGGGCAATGCGGGAGCGGCCTGGCGGTCGCGACCCACCGAGCCTAGCGCCGCGGCGGGTTTCGTTGAAATTGATTGTGCTTATCAGGACGATTGTTGCCGGCTATCGCCGCGCGGCTTGCCGCGCGCGTTTGCCGCGGGCGGCGGCACCGCCACGCCACGCGGGTCGAGCAGGCCCTTCGGCAGTTCGCGGAACACCCCGGCGAGCTGCCTGAGGAAGCCGCCCATCGCCGAACTCTTGCGCCACAGCATGGCGATGCGCCGGCTCGGCGGATGGCTGCCGCGGAATTCGACCAGCTGCACGTTCGGTGCCTGCGCCACCGGCGGCTTCACGGCGAGCGTGGGCAGCAGGGTGATGCCCACGTCGGCAGCCACCATCTGCCGCAGCGTCTCCAGGCTGGTGGCGCGGAAGCCGGTTTTCTCGCCGGCACCGGCGAGGTGGCAGACCTCCAGCGCCTGGTCGCGCAGGCAGTGGCCGTCCTCCAGCAGCAGCAGGCTCTGGTCGCCGAGGTCGGCCAGCTTCAGCGAAGGGCGCCGCGCCAGCGGATGCGACTGCGGCACCGCCAGCACGAACGGCTCCTCGAACAGGGATTCCGCGTGCAGGCTGTCGTCGTGGACCGGCAGGGCGAGGATGCCGGCGTCGAGCCGGCCTTCGCGCAGGCGGCGCAGCACTTCCTCGGTCTTCTCCTCCACCAGCAGCAGCTCCAGCCGCGGGAAGCGCTGGCGCAGCTGCGGCACCACGTGCGGCAACAGGTAAGGTCCCAGCGTGGGGAAGATGCCCAGCCGCACCGTGCCGGATTCGGGGTCCAGCGTGCGCCGCGCGATGCCCTTGATCTGCTCCACCTCGTTCAGCACGTCGCGTGCGCGCGCCACGATCTCGCGGCCCACGTCGGTGAGCAGGACCTTGCGCGGCGTGCGCTCCACCAGCGCCACGCCCAGCTCATCCTCCAGCTTCTTGATCTGGGTGGACAGCGTGGGCTGGCTGACGAAGCAGGCTTCCGCCGCGCGGCCGAAATGGCGCTGCTCGGCGAGGGCCACCAGGTAGTGCAGGTCGCGCAGGTTCATGGCGAGCCTCACCATAGATGTGGACTATGAAAGCCCATATTAGCGATTGATCCGCCTGACGCAAGCGGGCCTGCTTCGCCGGCGTCGACATGCCTTATGGCACTGTGTGGAAAGTCATGCCGGGCCTAGCTTGCGGTCTGCCTTCCACTCCATGGGGAACCTGCCATGCGTCGTCACGTCCGTCCTCTCCTGTTCACCGCGCTGGCCGCAAGCTGCGGCGTGGCCCTCGCCGCCGGTGCCGAGCAGGCGCCCAAGGGCCGCCTGCCGGGCTGGGCGGTGCCGCAGTCCTACCAGATCGCGTTCAAGGTGGATCCGGCGCAAACCGATTTCTCCGGCACCACCACGATCAAGGTGAAACTGGCCAAGGCCTCCGACCACGTGTGGCTGGACGGCGCCGAACTGAAGGTGTCGAAGGCGACGGTCACCGACGCCGCGGGCAAGGCGCACGACGCGAAGTATGTGGAAGCCGACCCCAAGGCCGGCGTGGTGCGCGTGGACTTCGGCAGCACGCTGCCGGCCGGCGAGATCACGCTGAAGTTCGAGTACAGCGCGCCGCTCAACGCGCAGCTGCAGGGCCTCTACAAGGTCAGCGCCAAGGGCCAGCCCTATGCGATGACGCAGATGGAGCCGATCAGCGCGCGCTTCGCCTTCCCGAGCTTCGACGAGCCCGGCTTCAAGACGCCGTTCGACATCTCGATCACCCTGCCCGACAGCGACGTGGCGGTGGCGAACACCCAGCAGGTGAGCGAAAAGCCCGCCGGCAAGGGCTGGAAGACGGTGAGCTTCGCGCGGACCCTGCCGCTGCCCACCTACCTGGTGGCCTTCGGCGTCGGCCCCTGGGACATCACGCCGACCGCGGAAATCTCGCCCGACGCCTACCGCAGCAAGCCGCTGCCGTTGCGCGGCATCGCCGCCGCCGGCGAGGCGCATCGCATGAGCCACGTGATCTCCGAGACGCCGAGCATCATCCACGCGCTGGAGAACTACTACGGCTTCGGCTACCCGTGGGACAAGCTCGACGTGCTCGCCGCACCGGACTTCGCCGCCGGCGCGATGGAGAACGCGGGCCTGGTCACCTTCCGCGACTGGCTGCTGCTGCTCGACAAGGATTCACCGGCGCGCAACGTGCGCGGCTCGTTCAACGTCACCGCGCACGAGCTCGCCCACCAGTGGACCGGCGACACCGTGACGCTGGCCTGGTGGAACGACATCTGGCTCAACGAGGCCTTCGCCACCTGGATGCAGGAAAAAGTCACCGAGGAGGTGCATCCGGAATACCGCGCCGACCTCGACCGCGTGCGCGGCGCGCAGGGCGCGATGGGCAACGACAGCCTGGTCAGCGCGCGCAAGATCCGCCAGCCGATCACCGGCAACGGCGACATCGAGACCGCGTTCGACGGCATCACCTACCAGAAGGGTGCCGCCGTCATCGGCATGTTCGAGAACTACGTGGGCGAGCAGACCTTCCAGAAGGGCATGCGCGCCTACATCCAGGCGCACAAGTTCGCCAACGCGGATGCGGACGATCTCGTGAACGCGATCGCCACCGCCGCCGGCAAGGGCGATGCGTTCAAGCAGGCGTTCAAGAGCTTCCTCGACCAGTCCGGCGTGCCCTACGTGCAGACGAAGCTGGAGCACGCGAATGGCCAGACCGTGCTGGAGCTGAAGCAGAGCCGCTACCTGCCGCTGGGCAGCCGCGGCGACAGCCAGCGCATCTGGGGCGTGCCGGTGTGCGTGCGCTACGGCACCGCCGACGGCAGCAAGGTGGCTTGCGACATGCTGGACAAGGCCGCCGGCTCGATGGTGCTTGCCGGCGCCAGCAATCCGACCTGGGTGATGCCGAACGCGAACGCCGCCGGCTACTACCGCTTCAGCCTCGACAAGAGCGAGCTCGCCGCGCTGGTGAAGGAAGTCGCCAAGCTCAGCGACACCGAGCAGTTGGCCTACGCCGACGCGATCAACGCCAGCTTCCAGCACGGCGACCTCGACGCCGGCCAGGTGCTCGCCGCGCTGAAGCCGCTCACCGAGTCCAGGACGAGCCAGGTGTTCACCGCGCCGCTGGGGCAGTTGAACTGGATCTACCACCACGTGGCGAAGACCGACGCCCAGCGCGCGCGCATCACGGACTGGGTGAAGGCCGCCTACCTGCCGAAGCTCGAATCGCTGGGCTACCAGCGCAAGCCTGGCGAGTCGGAGGACGATTCCCTGCTGCGCAGCACGCTCGCCGCGGCGCTGGCCTTCGACTACAAGCTGCCTGAAGTGCGCGCGGCCCTGCTGGAACAGGGCGAGGCGGCGCTGAAGAAGAACGCCTCCGGTCACCTCGACCTCGCCGCCGCCAACCCCGACCTGCTCGGCGACGCGCTGGGCGTGGCGGTGCAGACGCAAGGCAAGCCTGCGGTGGATGCATTGATCGCCGAGTTGCCGCAGACCAGCGATCCGGCGCTGCGCAACGGCATGCTCGGCGGCCTGGCCAACGTCGAGGACCCGGCGCTCACCGACCAGGTGCGCGACTTCGCGCTGAGCAAGCCGGTCAAGGTGGGCGAGATGGCCTCGCTGCTGCGTGCCGGCCGCGACACCGAAGCCCGGCGCAATGCGATGTGGACCTGGTTCACCGGCCACTACCCGCAGATCCTCAAGCGTACCGGCAGCTTCGCCGGCGGCTACCTGCCGATGCTGGCCGCGGGCGGTGGCTGCTCCACCGCCGAGGCGCAGCGCGTGCAGGCGTTCTTCAAGCCGCGCCTCAACGACGCCGCCGGCATCTCGCGTGGCCTGGCGCAGACCAGCGAGTCGATCGAGTTGTGTGCGGCGCTGCGTGCGAAGCAGGACCCGGCCTCGATCCTGCGCTGACCTTCCCGTCAGCCGGCCCGACCAGCCCCGCCTCGGCGGGGCTGGTCGTTTTCAGGCATGGGTCGCTCTGTCGTAGCATGGGCGCACAATTCGACGCACCGGCATCGCACACAGGGGGACTGATGGTCGAGCTGGAAATCCAGGCGCTCGCGCTGCAACGCGAGGGCCTGCTCATCGAGGTCGGCCGGCTGGCCGCCGGCTGCGGCTTCGCCCTGTTGCGGCAACGCCTGGTGCAGGACCCGCACGGCATCCTGCTGGCCATGGTGGTGCGTGGTTCGTGGTTCAAGAAGCGGGCCCTGCGCAGCGCGCTGGAGGCTTGCGACCGCCTGGTCAGTTTCGAGCTGCTGCCCGCGACGGACGGCGAGTCGCGTCCGCATTTCGCCGCCACGCACAAGGTCACCAGCGGCTACCTGCCGCCGCCGGCGCCGCCGCCCGCGCCGGTCGCGGCGCCGACGGGGGAAGCCGTCGCCGAGTGCGTGGTGGAAGCGGGTGCCGATGCGGCGACGCCACCTGCCGAAACGGCGGCGGAGAAGCCATCGCCGGAATCATTCGAGGATTTCGTTCCGGTCCAGCCGCGCACGCCGCCGCCCGTCTCCGAGCCGGCGCCCGCGCCGTTCGTCGAAGTGGCGATGCTGGAAGCGGATGCGCCGGCGGTCGAACAGGCGCTGGCCGCGCTGGAACACGACTACCCGCGCATCCTGCCGCGCCTGCTGGCACTGGATCGCGCCGTCGCCGCCGGTGCGCGCGAATCCTCGCTGCAACTGGCGGGGCAGCGCGTGGGCGCGTGGCTGTTCGCGCGCGGGTACGCGCTGGACACCGGGATGGAGCTGGATGCGGCGCTCGCTGCCATCGGCGTGCCTGCTCTGCACGCGTTCGCCGAGATCCACCTGCAGGGGAGGCAGCTGCATATCCGGCACAGCCCGCTGTGCACCGAAGACGGCCGCTCGGGCTGCAGCTTCTTCAGCGGCTTGCTGGAGGGCCTGGTCGGTCCGGCCATCGCGCCAGGCGGCTTGTCGATCTTTCCCGTCTGCTGCCGCAGTTGCGGCGCGGACGAGTGCGTGCTGGCGGTTTCGGAGTGAGCCCGGCGGATTCCGTAAATCGCGGTGCCGGGGGCATCGCGTAGACTGCGCCGATGACCACGGTGCGCCAGTCGCTCAACAAATCCACGGCAAGGCTGGGCGAACGCGCCGATGCCGAGGCCCTGCTGCTGCATGTCTTGCGGCAGCCGCGCAGCTGGCTGTTCGCGCACGCCGCCGACCCGCTGGACATGGACGCCCAGACGGCTTTTGAGGTGCTGGTCGCGCGCCGCGCGGCCGGCGAGCCGGTGGCCTACCTCACCGGGCGACGCGGCTTCTGGACGCTGGAGCTGGAGGTGACGCCGGCCACGCTGATCCCGCGCCCGGAGACCGAGCTGCTGGTGGAGCTGGCGCTGGAGCGCCTGCCGCACGACGCGGCGATCCGCGCGGCCGATCTCGGCACCGGCAGCGGCGCGATCGCGCTGGCGATCGCCAGCGAGCGCCAACGCGCGCAGGTGCTGGCCACGGACGCAAGCGCGGAGGCACTGGCGGTGGCGCGGCGCAACGCGCAGCGCCTCGGCATCCACAACGTGCGCTTTGCCGGGGGCGACTGGCTGGCGCCGCTGGCGGGGGAACGCTTCGCGCTGATCGTTTCCAACCCGCCGTACATCGAAGCCACCGATCCGCATCTCGCGCGGGGCGATCTGCGCTACGAGCCGGTCACGGCGCTGGCCTCGGGTGCGGACGGCCTGGACGACATCCGCCGCATCGTCTCCGGTGCACCCGCGCATCTCGAGGCTGGCGGCTGGCTGTTGTTCGAACACGGCTGGAATCAGGGCGACGCCGCCCGCGCGTTGTTGCGCGCGGCTGGCTATGCGCAGGTGTTCACCGCGCAGGATCTGGAAGCACGCGACCGGGCCAGCGGCGGAAGAAAAGTCGGCGGTTGATCCCGGGCCAGCGCGGCATGGTTCTTCGGTGCCGCCGCCTCTCCCCTGCGTGGCCGACGTCGATCGCGCGCAGGCAGCGCGGAAACGGGCGGGCGATCCAGACTGCCGGCATTTTCAGCGCCAGGATTGCGCCATGAGAAAGCCGCCGTCCCCACGCGTGGCGGGGGACGGCGGCTTTCCGCGATTCCCGGGGCGGCGAATCGCAAGCCGTGCGGCCTTCCTCAGAGTGGCCGGCGGCGCCCGAAGATCAGCGACACGATGAACAGGATGAGGAAGACGACGAACAGGATCTTGGCGATGCTCGCGGCGAGGCCGGCGATGCCGAAAAATCCGAAGAAGCCGGCAATCAGCGCGATGATCAGAAAGACAATGGCGTAATAGAGCATGGTTTTCTCCCGTGGCCCATCAGGTGGATTCCGGTGTCGTAATCGCGGGTTCGTGCCCGTCCATGCCGACAATGCGAGAGACTTCGTGGTGGGTGGCTGAGGGCCTCCTTTCTCTCCGGCATCCCGAAGCGGATGTCCTTCACAGGCCGGAATCGAAGTCCCGCAGCTGCCTCATCGCTTCGTCCCTGGCAATGCCGTAGCGCTCCTGCAGTTTTCCGACGAGATACTCGGCATTGCCGTCGGCCACGCCGATGTCGTCGTCGGTCAGCTTGCTCCAGCGGGATTTGAGCTTGCCATGGAGCTGTTTCCACTGGCCCTTCAGCTTGTCTTCGTTCATCAGAGGTTCTCCACGTTGGGAAGCGGGTCACTTCACTTTCAGACCCGAGGCATCGACGCTCTTCACGCCCTTGACGCTTTTGGCCGCGGCCACCGCCTTGTTCACTGCGATCCGGGTGGGAAGCACGCCGGTGAGGGTGACCACACCATCGACGGTGTTGACGGAAACTTCGCTGCTGGCGACTCCCTTGGTGGTTGCCAGCTCGGTTTTCACCTTGGTGGTGATCCAGGTATCGCTGCCAGCCTGGCCCAGACTGGTGGAGTGGTCGCTGGCCGGCCTGTCTTGCGCTTGTGCCATGCCGGCGAACGAGCCCATGGCGGTGGCGACTGCAAAAGCCACGACTGACAGGATGACTGAGGCTTTCATGATGACCTCCCATCTCGAAAGTGGATTTTTCCGACGGCGCGTGAAGCAGCGGCATGGGCCGTTGGCGATGCGATGCCGGAGGCATCGGAGGGATCCTTGCGCATGCCTTGTTTCGCGACCGATTCGCGTGCGCAGCGAAACCGGACGGTTGCAGTGATAGAGGGCGGGGAGTTAGGCGGGGGTGAATGGTTCGTCGAATGGATCAAGCAGCATTCATGCGCGAAAGGCTCATCGGGATCGATGCCGGGCGCGCATGGCGGCTGGAATGCGGCCCGCTGCCGCAGCTCGTTGCCGTGCAATTGCGCGCATCGGCACGGTCGCGGCAGTGG
This sequence comes from Rhodanobacter geophilus, assembly GCF_040812275.1. NCBI lineage: Bacteria > Pseudomonadati > Pseudomonadota > Gammaproteobacteria > Lysobacterales > Rhodanobacteraceae > Rhodanobacter > Rhodanobacter geophilus. Next base: position 192,272 of record NZ_JBFOHL010000007.1, read on the forward strand.
CCCGTGCGGCGTTGCCTGCACATCGGGTCGCACGCGTTTGCCAGCCGGGCCTGGCCGCGGCTACGCCACGTTTCGGCACCGGCGAAGCGCCGGCAGTCGGGACCACTGCGTCGCGACTTGCCGGACTCTAGCCCGCGTTGGCGAGGCTGCCGCCGGACAGCTGCGGAAAGCGCGCGTGGATCGCGCGGCGGATGCCGGGCAGGTCGAGCCCGGCCATGCTCAGCACTTCCTCGCGGCTGCCGTGTTCGAGATACGCGTCCGGCAGGCCGAGGTGGAGGATGGGCTTGACGATGCCGTGCGCGGCGAGGCATTCGGCCACGGCGCTGCCGGCGCCGCCGGCGATGGCGTTGTCTTCCAGGGTGACGAAGGCGTCGTGGGTCTTCGCGAGGTCCACGATCAGCGCCTCGTCCAGCGGCTTCACGAAGCGCATGTTGACCAGGGTGGCATCCAGCTCGCCGGCGATCACCGCGGCGGGCGGCAGCATCGCGCCGAAGCTGAGCAGGGCCACGCCGCGGCCACGGCGGCGCAGCTCGGCCTTGCCGATCGGCAGGGTGTCGAGTTCGGGACGGATGGCGATGCCGGGGCCGGTGCCGCGCGGGTAGCGGATCGCGGCGGGGCCGGCATGCCGGAAGCCGGTGCTCAGCATCATCCGGCATTCGTTCTCGTCGGCGGGCGCCATGATGACCATGTTCGGCAGGCAGCGCAGGAAGCTGAGGTCGAAGCTGCCCGCGTGGGTGGCGCCGTCCGGGCCGACCACGCCGGCGCGGTCGATCGCGAAGGTGACGTCGAGGTTCTGCAGCGCCACGTCGTGGATCGCCTGGTCGTAGGCGCGCTGCAGGAAGGTGGAGTAGATCGCCACCACCGGCTTGGCGCCCTCGCAGGCCATGCCCGCGGCCAGGGTCACCGCGTGCTGCTCGGCGATCGCCACGTCGAAGTAGCGCTCGGGGTATTCCTTGGAGAAGCGCACCAGGCCGGAGCCCTCGCGCATCGCGGGCGTGATGCCGAGCAGGCGTTCGTCGGCGGCGGCCTGGTCGCACAGCCAGTCGCTGAAGATGTCGGTGTAGCTGGGCTTGGCAGGCGCGTTCTTCTTCGCCAGGCCGGCCTCGGGGTCGAACGGGCCTACCGCGTGGTACTCGATCTGCGCCTGTTCGGCCGGGGCGTAGCCCTTGCCCTTGGTGGTGATCACGTGCAGCAGCTGCGGGCCGGGCAGGTTCTTCACCGTGCGCAGCGCGGCCAGCAGCTGCGGGATGTTGTGGCCGTCGATCGGGCCGGTGTAGTGGAAGCCCAGCTCCTCGAACAGCGTGGAGGGCACGAACATGCCCTTGGCGTGTTCCTCCCAGCGCTTGAAGAAGCGGCCGGCGAAGGACTGCTTGGGGATCGCCCGCTTGGCGCGCTCGCGCACCGCGTTCAGGCGGCGGCTGGCCAGTGCGCGCGACATCATGCGGGTCATCGCCCCCACGTTCTCGCTGATCGACATGCCGTTGTCGTTGAACACCACCAGCATGTCAGGCTCGACGTCGCCACCGTGGTTCAGCGCCTCGAACGCCATGCCGGCGGTCATCGCGCCGTCGCCGATCACCGCCACCACCTTGCGCGGGTCGCCCTTGCGCTGCGCGGCGATCGCCATGCCCAGCGCGGCCGAGATCGAGGTGGAGGAGTGGCCGACGCCGAAGGTGTCGTACTCGCTCTCCTCGCGACGCGGGAACGGGGCGAGGCCGTCCTTCTTCTTGATCGTGGTGATGCGGTCGCGACGGCCGGTGAGGATCTTGTGCGGGTAGCACTGGTGGCCGACGTCCCACACCAGGCGGTCGTCCGGCGTGTCGAACACGTGGTGCAGCGCCACGGTGAGCTCCACCACGCCCAGCCCGGCGCCGAAGTGGCCGCCGGAACTGGCCACGGACTCGATCAGGTACTGGCGCAGCTCGTCGGCAACGGCGGGCAGCTCCTCGTCGGGCAGGCGGCGCAGGTCGGCGGGGGCGTCGATCTGCGCCAGGTGGGGGTAGCGGGAAAGGTCGGTCATCCGCGTATTGTTGGTCCAGCGGGCGGGCGGGGCAAGCAGGCGCGGTGAAAAACCCCAGGAAGGACGGCCGCTTGCCTCATCCAGGCCAGGTGGCGGACGGCTTCGGCATCGCCTGCACGCGGCGCACACGTGCCGCGGACGACGCTTCCACCACCAACCCGGCTTCTGCCCTTGCCGAGTAGCCGCCATGAGCGCCCAGCCATCGCTGTTCCGCCGCTTCGCCGAGGCCACCTCCCGCTGCACCGGCCGGCCGGCCGCCTTCCTGCTGGCCGTGGCGGTCGTGGTTGCGTGGGCCCTGTCCGGTCCGCTGTTCCACTACGGCGACACCTGGCAGCTGGTGATCAACACCGGCACCACCATCGTCACCTTCCTGATGGTGTTCCTGATCCAGAACGCGCAGAACCGCGACAGCGCGGCGCTGCAGATCAAGCTGAACGAGCTGATCCGCGCCACCGAGGCGCGCAACAGCCTGCTCGACCTGGAGAACGCCGACGAGGAGACGCTGGAGCGCATCCGCGGCGCCTACCGCAAGCTGGCCCACCGGCGCCAGGACGAGGCGGCGAGCGAGCCGGACGGGGGTGTCGGCAGCGATCGCGGGGACGAAGCCGAGGAAGCCTGCGAGGAAGCGAAGGAAATCGACCGCGAACTGGAGCAGCTGGGGAAAGGCGGGCTGCCCGGGGCCGGGGCCGCCTTGCCTAGCTGAGCATGTTCCGCCGGTCGCGCGGCAGGTGGCTGACCAGGAACTCCATCTGGTCGGCGAGGATGTTGCGGTTGGACAGGATCAGGTGCTCCACCCAGCTCGGCCGGTAGGGCACGGCCAGCAGCGGCATGTGCGCCTGCTGCGGGGTGCGGCTGCCTTTCCTGAGGTTGCAGGCGAGGCAGGCGCTGACCACGTTCTCCCACTCGTCGCGGCCGCCCTTCGACACCGGCTGCACGTGGTCGCGGGTCAGTTCGCCGCGGTTGAAATGCTCGCCGCAGTACAGGCACAGGTGGCGGTCGCGGGCGAACAGGGCGCTGTTGGTGAGCGCGGGGGCGGGGTCGATCGCATGCTCGTGGCAGTGGCCGGTGCTGGCCACGATGGGATGCAGCTCAAGCAGGCTCTGCGCGCCGAGCGCACGGTTGTGGCCGCCGTGCACGGTGAGGCAGGGATCGCCCAGCGTCCAGGCCACCGCGCCGCGCACATAGAGGCACACGGCGTCCTGCCAGCTGATCCAGTCCAGGATGCGGCCGGCGGCGTCCAGCGACAGCACGCGGGTCGAACAGAGATCGGCCCGGTTCGTGACTTCCATCAGCATGCGGTTCGTCCTTCCTCATCAGAAAGAGCGCTGCGACCATGCAACGGTGCTCGGATGCACCGCAGCATAGACCAATAAATTGAAAAGTGCGGCCATGGATGGCCGCTCATTTGATTTTCGCGATCCGGGACGATCGCAAGGGTATTTGAAAGTGTGGCCGTGGATGGCCGCCCGTTTGATTCTTGCGATCCGGGACGATCGCAAAGGTATCTGAAAGTGCGGCCATGGATGGCCGCCCGTGTGATCCTCGCGATCAGGGACGATCGCAAAAGTACCGGTATCTCTTTGCGGTCAAGCAGATAGGCCCAGGGGCCGGGGGTTCGCGGAGCGGCCCGGGCGCTGATATAGTGATCGTTCATCTGTAGACCCGACGCCGGGTTTGGGAGGGGAAGCCGATGGTGGCAACCCCGGCACGGCGGGGCAGAGGTAAATGACGTGGCTGAAGTTCTTTTCTACGAGCGCCCGGTGCCGCTCAACCGCAACGACCACAAGGATCTGCGCCTGAAGCCGATCCCGAACATGAAGTTCGCGCTGAGCGCCCATTCGGTGCCGCTCACCGGCGTGGAGTTCGGCCTGGCCGCGCGCGACCTGCCGATCGTGTTCGCCGGCAACGACATCAGCGACGTCGGTCCGGTGGCGCTGCTGGGCCTGCGCCAGAACGAGAACCTGTTCGTGGACGCCGAGGGCCAGTGGGCGCCGAACGTCTACGTCCCCGCCTTCGTGCGCCGCTACCCGTTCGTGCTGGCGGAGAAGCCGGCCGGACAGGAAGGCGATGACTTCGCCGTGTTCCTCGACGAAGGCTACGAGGGTTTCAACACCGCCGAAGGCGACCGCCTGTTCAACGAGGACGGCAGCGACACCGAGATGCTGACCCGTGCCGTGGGCTTCCTCGGCGAGTTCCAGCAGCATGTGGCGCGCACCCGCTGGTTCGTGGAGCAGCTGCGCAAGCACAACCTGCTGGAGCCGCGCAACGTGAGCCTGCGCAAGGGCGCGCCGGACAACCCGAACGGCAACGTGATCAACCTCAACGGCCTGTTCGTGGTCAACGAGGAAAAACTGCGCCAGCTCGACGAGAAGACCGCCCAGGAGTTCCTGCGCGAGGGCGTGCTCGGCTGGATCTACGCGCACCTGATGTCGATGAACAACATCGACCGCCTGGGCCAGCGCCTGGGCGAGCGCGAGGACAGCGAGGCGGGCGCTTCCAGGAACTGAGGCTGCCCGGGCGCCTTGCGCGCCTGGAAAAAAGCGCCGCGACAGGTGACTGTCGCGGCGTCTGCTTTTGCGATCGCCCTTGAACACGAGGGCCAGGCGGGCGGCCATCCATGGCCGCACTTTCCAGTCGCCGGCAGCGCGACCTGCCTGCCGGGATCAGTGCGCCACCACCGGCAACGCGATGTAGCTGGCCTCGCCCGGCGCGTGGTAGACGCGCTGGGTGGCCTTCACGTAGTCCGCCGGCCGGGCCTCGAAGATGCTGGGCACGAAGGTCTGCGGGTTGCGGTCGTACAGCGGGAACCAGCTCGACTGCACCTGCACCATGATGCGGTGGCCGGGCAGGAACACGTGGTTGGCGGCGGGCAGGTCGAAGCGGTAAGCCAGCGGCTTGTCCGGCGTCAGCGCCGCGGACTTGTCCCAGCCGTTGCGGTAGCGTCCGCGGAAGATGTCCATCGCCACCGCGAGCTGGTAGCCGCCCATGTCGGGCTGTTCGGCCACCTGGTCGGGATAGACGTCGATCAGTTTCACCACCCAGTCGCTGTCGGTGCCGCTGGTGGAGGCGACCAGGTGCACCACCGGCACGCCGGCGATGGCCAGCGGCGCGGTGAGCGGCGCGGTCTCGTAGCTGAGCACGTCGGTGCGGCCGGAGGCCTCGCGCTGGTCGTCCACCAGCCATTGCGACCAGGTGAGGCCGTGGTCGTAGCCGATCGGCTGGATCGGGCGCGCGCGGAACGGTACCGGGTGGGCGGGATCGGAGACGTACTCGTCGTAGGCCTTGCCGTCCGCGGGTGCGGCAAAGCCGAGCTGCATGCCGGACTCCAGGTACAGCGCGCGGTCCGTGCCGGGGCAGCCGCTGCCGCACGACAGCGGCCAGCGCTGCAGCCGCTGCCAGCGGTCGGTGCCGGTCTGGAAGGCGGTGACCGGGGCGAGGTCCGCCTTCGGCGCACCGTCCTTGAGGTACTGCGCGAGGAACGGCCGCAGGATGTGCTCGCGGAAATACTTCGCGGTGTCGCTGCCGAAGCGGATCGCACCCAGCGAGCTGCCTTCCTCGATCTCCTGGCCGTGGTGCCACGGGCCCATCACCAGCTTCACCATCCGGCCGGTGGTGTCCTTCGGCTTGATCGCGCGATACACGGCCAGCGCGCCGTAGATGTCCTCCTGGTCCCACAGGCTGTGCACCAGCATCACCGGCACGGTGAGCGGCTGCGCGGCGAGCAGCTTGTCCACCGCCTGCTGCTGCCAGAACGCGTCGTAGGCGGGATGGGCCAGGATCTTGTTCCAGAAGCCGAGCTGCCGCATGCCGTAGGCCTCGCCCAGCGCGCCGGCGGAGCCGTAGTGCATGAACAGGTCGTACTCGTCGTGGTAGTCGGTCCACCACTTGTACGTGTTGCCGCGGCTGGCCTCCTGCTCGTAGATGTAGCTCATGTTCTGCTGGCGGAAGGCGCCGTGGTGGAACCAGTCGTCGCCCATCCAGCCGTCCACCATCGGGTTCATCGGCACCGCCGCCTTCAGCGCGGGATGCGGATGCACCAGCGACATCAGCGGCTCGAAGCCGTCGTAGGAGATGCCGATGGTGGCGACGCGCCCGTTCGTCTCGGGGATGTGCTTCACCAGCCAGTCTATGGTGTCCCAGGTGTCGGTGGCGTCGTCCACCGGTGTGGGGTTGAGCGGGCCGTGCACCGGGCGGTTCATCACGTAGTCGCCCTCGGAGCCGTACTTGCCGCGGATGTCCTGGATCACGCGGATGTAGCCGTCCTCGGCGATCACGTCGGCGGCGTTGTCGTAGCCCTCCAGCAGCGGTTCGAGATGGCCGCTCATGAAGTTGTGGGTGAGCTGGTGGGCGTCGTAGGGCGTGCGCGTGAGCACGATGCCGGCGTGCTGCGCGCCCCGGGGCACCAGGATCACGGTATTGAGCTTCACGCCGTCGCGCATCGGGATCATCACGTCGCGCTCGACGTAGTCGAAGCTGGCGGTGGCCGGCTTGAAGCTGGCCGGCGTCTCGCTGGGGTAGGCGGGGTACTTGGCGACCTGCGCATCCGTGGCCGGCAGGGCGCCGCTGGCAGCAAGCAGGAAGGCGAACAGCGCGGGCTTCAGTCCCGCGACGATACGGCGTGACGTCATGGCGATGGATTCCCCTGGAGGAGTGGCCGGCCCAGCTTACTGCGACAAGGCAACGGGCAGCATGATAAGAAAGACCTAAGCCCCCCTCGGCAAGCTGTACCGATGATCTTCGACGCGTGCTTGCGCTCATCCATCCGAGTCATGCTGCTCGCCGCGGCGACATGGCTGTGCGGCTGCGCCACGTATCATCCCCTGCCGCTGGGCAAGGGCGAAGGCACCGCCAGCGCCACGCAGCTCAGCGTGCCTGCCGGCACGATGCCGTTGCCGGAACTGGCCGCGCATCGCTTCGACCCCGCCGATGGCCTGGACGTCACCGAGGTGGCGATGCTGGCCGTGGCGAACAGTCCCGACCTCAAGGTGCAGCGCGATGCGCTGGGCGTCGCCCGCGCGCAGGCGTTCGCCGCGGGCCTGCTGCCCGATCCGCAGCTGGGTTTCGGCGAGGACTTCCCGCAGGGTTCCGGCGAGGGTGCCACCACGGCCTACAACTTCGGCATCAGCGAAGACGTGAGCGCCTTGCTGCTGCGCTCTTCGCGTCGGCACGAGGCAAACGCACAGGCCGAACAGGTGAACCTCGACCTGCTGTGGGCGGAATGGCAGACCGTCGCGCAGGCGCGCCTGCTGTTCGACCAGGTGCGAAGCCTGCGCGCCCGGCAGGTCGAACTCGACGCCGAGCAGCAGGCGCTGGCGCCGGTGGACAAGGCGGTGCAGGCGGCGCTGGCCGCGGGCAATCTCGACTACGACGGGGCCAGCGCAGGGCTCAACGCGATGGCCGATGCACGCCAGCGCGCGGCCGACAACGCCATGGCATTGCATCAGGCCGAAAGCGACCTGCGCCAGCTGCTGGGCCTTGCCCCCGGCGCGCCGCTGGATCTGGTGGGCGCGCCCTACCAGACCGCTCCCGGCGCCGCGCAGCTGCAGGCCGCGCTGGCCGACCTGCCGCGGCGGCGGCCCGACCTGCTGGCCCTGCAGGCGGGCTACCGCGCGCAGGAGGCGAAGCTGCGCGGCGCCATCCTCGCCCAGTTTCCCGCGATCACCCTGGGCCTCGACCACGCGCGCGACAACACCGGCATCAAGTCCAACGGTTTCACCATCGGCATCAGCCTGCCGCTGTTCGACCGCAATCGCGGCAACATCGCGATCGAGACGGCCACCCGCCAGCAGCTGAAGGACGATTACGAGGCGCGCCTGCTGGCCACGCGCAGCGACATGCAGCGCCTTGTGGCCGACCTGCGGACACTGGATGTCCGCCAGACGACGCAGGCCGCGCACGCGCAGCGCCTCGATGCGGCACGCGATGCCGCCGAGCGGGCCTGGCAGAAGGGCCTGCTCGACTGGCCGACCTATCTCTCGATCCGCGGCAACGCGCTGGCCGCCGACACGGACCTGCTCGCGCTGCAGCAGGCGCGGTCCACCGCCGCGATCGCGCTGGAGGCCTTGCTGGGCCGCACGGATTTCGTCATGCAACGGACGTCCAAACGATGAAAAGAGTCTTGCTCGCGCGCTGCGCCGCGCTGGCCGTCACGGCCTTGCTGCTGGCCGCCTGCGGCAAGGGCGGCGGCGACGACGACGCCTCCGACGACGCCAGGGGCGTGGCGTCGGTCACTACGGCGATGCCGGTGAAGCGCAGCTTCCACGACAGCGTGATGGCCTGGGGCAGTGCAGCAGCCGATCCGCATCGCGCGCGGACGATCAGCCTCGCGCACGGCGGCCAGGTGATCGCGCTGAAGGTGAGCGCGGGACAGACCGTGAAGCGTGGCCAGCCGCTGCTGACGATCGCGCCCGATCCGGCGGCGCGCAGCGCGTACCGGCAGGCGCAGACCGCGCTGGCCCTGGCCAGCAGCGAACTGCAGCGCACCGATCAGATGGCCGCGCAGCACCTGGCCACGCAGTCGCAACTCGCCACGGCGCGCAAGGCGCTGGCCGACGCACGGGCCGTGCTGGCGGCGCAACGCGAGCTTGGCGGCGGCATGGCGCAGGAGACCGTGGCCGCGCCGGATGACGGGGTGGTCACCACGCTGTCGGCGGGGCTGGGCGACCGCTTCGCCGCGAACGCCCCGCTGCTGGGCTTCATGCCCGCCCATGCGCTGATCGCCGAGTTGGGCGTCCAGCCCGACGCCGCCACGCAGCTGCGCGTCGGCATGCCCGTGCAGTTGCATGGCGTGTACGGTGACGGCAAGGCCTTCGAGAGCAAGCTCGGCATGGTGGGGCGCGCGATCGATCCGCAAGACCATCTGCTGCCGGTGCAGGCCGAGATCCCCGCTGCCGCCGACGCCGTGATGGTGGCCGGCGCAGCATTGCAGGCCAGCATCCGGAGCGACGACTACACCGCGTGGGCGGTGCCGCGCGCCGCCGTGCTGCACGACGGGCAGGGCGATTACCTGTACCAGCTAGACCACGGCAAGGCGCGCCGCGTGGACGTGCAATTGCGCCAGCCGGCCGGCGACACCGTGGGCGTACTGGGCAAGCTCGACGCGAAGCTGCCGGTGATCGTGCAGGGCGCCTACGAAGTGGGCGACGGCGACAGCGTGCGCGAGAGCAAGCCGTGACGGTCGCGCCGACGACGATCACGCAGTGGATGCACCGGCACCGGCGTTCGCTGCTGTTCCTCGCCCTCATCCTCGCCATCGGCGGCATCGCCGGCGCGTTCAACCTGCCGGTCTCGCTGTTCCCCAACGTCTCGTTCCCGCGCGTGCGGGTGACGCTGGACGCCGGCGACCAGCCCGCCGACCAGATGGTGGTGAGCGTCACCCGACCGGTGGAGGAGGCGATCCGCCGCGTGCGCGGCGTGCGCGAGGTGCGTTCCACCACCAGCCGCGGCAGCGCCGAGATCAACATCGGCTTCGACTGGGGCGCGGACATGGGGCGCGCCCTGCTCGACGTCGATGCCGCGATCGGCGAGGCGCTGCCGAACCTGCCGCCCGGCCTGAACGTGGAAGCGATCCGGCTCGACCCCACGGTATTCCCGATACTCGCCTACAGCCTGCGTTCCGACACGCTCACGCCCACCCAGCTGCACGACATCGCCGAGTTCCAGCTGCGCCCGCTGCTGTCCGGCGTCACCGGCGTGGCCCAGGTGGACGTGCAGGGCGGCGACGTGGCGGAGTTCCACGTGGACGTGGACGCGGCGAAGCTGCGCGCGCAGGGCCTGACGCTCGCCGACCTCGATCACGCGGTGGCCAGCGCCGCCACCATCCAGGCCATGGGCCGGCTGCAGGACCACTACAAGCTCTACCTGCTGCTGGCGGACAACCAGCCGGCCACCGCGGCGGCGCTGGGCGACATCGTGCTGCGCGCCGGCGCGCACGGCGTGCTGCGTCTGCGCGACGTGGCGAACGTGGGCATGAGCCACCAGCCGCAATGGGTGCGCACCACCGCCGACGGCCACGATGCGGTGCTGATGCAGGTGTTCCAGCAACCCGACGGCAACAGCGTGCAGATCGCCCGCGACGTCAAGCAACGCCTCGCCGACTACCAGCAGCAGGCGCCGCAGGGCCTGCACATCGCCAACTGGTACGACCAGACCCAGCTGGTGCTGGGCGCGGCCGGCAGCGTGCGCGACGCGATCCTGATCGGCATCGTGCTGGCGGGGCTGGTGCTGTTCGTGTTCCTGCGCAATGCGCGCGTGATCCTGGTGGCGCTGATCGTGGTGCCGGCCACGCTGGCGATCACCGTGCTGCTGCTGGCCCTGCTGCACATGAGCTTCAACATGATGACGCTGGGCGGCATGGCCGCCGCGGTCGGCCTCTTGATAGACGACGTGATCGTGATGCTGGAGCACATCATGCGCCGGCTGCGCGACGGCTCCGGGCCGGTGCGGGAGCGCATCGCCGGGGCGGCCTGGGAGTTCACCCGTCCGCTCACCGGCTCCAGCGCGGCCACGGTGGTGATCTTCCTGCCGCTGGCCTTCCTCAGCGGCGTCACCGGCGCGTTCTTCAAGGCGCTGTCGCTGACCATGGCCAGCGCGCTGGTGATCTCGTACCTGCTGACCTGGGTGGCGGTGCCGCTGCTGGCCGAATGGCTGATCGACGAGCGCCATGCCGCGGAGCATCCGCCCGGCCGCTTCTCGCAGCGCCTGCTGGCCGGCTACGAACGCACGCTGGGGCGACTGCTGCAGCGACCCGTGCTGGTGCTGGCCGGCGTGGTTCCGCTGCTGCTGGTGGGCGTGCTGGCGTACCGGCAGGTGGGCAGCGGCTTCATGCCGCAGATGGACGAGGGCGGCTTCACGCTGGATTACCTGTCGCCGCCCGGCACCTCGCTGGACGAGACCGATCGCCTGCTGCAGCAGGTCGAAAAGATCATCCGCGCCAATCCGTACGTGGACACCTATTCGCGGCGTACCGGCCTGCAGCTGGGTGGCGGCCTCACCGAGCCCAACACCGGCGACTTCTTCGTGCGTCTGAAGGACGGCGCACGCCCCCCCACCTCCGACGTGATGGAGCAGATCCGCGAGCAGATCGCGGCCCAGGTGCCGGGGCTGGACGTGGACGTGGCGCAGCTGATGGAAGACCTGATCGGCGACCTCACCGAGGTGCCGCAACCGATCGAGATCAAGCTGTACGGCGACGACGAGACGCAACTCGACGCCACCGCGAAGAAGGTCGCCGCGGCGATCGCCAAGGTCGACGGCGTGGCCGAGGTGCGCAACGGCATCAATCCCGCCGGCGACGCGCTGGACGTGCGCGTCGACCCGGTGAAGGCCGGCCTGCTGGGGCTCGATCCGGTGGCGGTGGCGCAGCAGGTGTCCGATGCGGTGGCCGGCAACGTGGCCGCGCAGCTGCCGCAGGGGCCGAAGATGATGGCCGTGCGCGTGTGGCTGCCGCCGGCTTCGCGCGCGCAGGTGGAGCAACTCGCCACGCTGCCGATACGCGCTGCCGATGGCCACGTGGTGCCGCTGTCCGCACTCGCCACGATCCGCGCGGTGCAGGGCCAGCCGGAGATCGACCGCGACAACCTCAAGCGCATGGTGGCGGTGACCGCGCGCATCGTGGGCCGTGACCTCGGCTCCACCGTGGCCGACGTGAAACAGGTGCTGGCCACGCCCGGCCTGCTGCCGGCTGGCATGTACCACGAGCTGGGTGGCCTGTACGCGCAGCAGCAGACCGCGTTCCACGACCTCAGCGTCGTGATGCTGGCGGCGATCGCGCTGGTGTTCACCCTGCTGCTGTTCCTCTACGAGAGTTTCCGCGTGGCGCTGGCGATCATGGCGGCGCCGCTGCTGGCGATGGCAGCGGTGTTCGTGGGGCTGTGGGTCACCGGCATCGAGCTCAACATCTCGGCGATGATGGGCATGACGATGATCGTGGGCATCGTCACCGAGATCGCGATCTTCTACTTCACCGAGATGGCCGACGCCGAGCGGCGCATGCCGCTGCGCGAGGCGCTTCTCCATGCCGGCCACCACCGCATGCGGCCGATCCTGATGTCCACCCTCGCCGCGATCCTCACCCTGCTGCCGCTGGCCCTGGCGCTCGGCCGGGGTTCGCAGATGCAGCAGCCGCTGGCGGTGGCGATCATCGCCGGCCTGCTGGTGCAGGTGCCGCTGGTGCTGCTGGTGATGCCCGTGATCTACGCAGTCCTGCGTAGATCACCAAAGAACCCGCCGCCACACGAAGCCGGATCGCTGCGCGTGGCCGATCGCTGAGGGTTGCGAACCCGCCGGCACGCTCGCCCCCTCTCCCGCTGGCGGGAGAGGGTTGGGAGAGAGGGGGCCCTTTGGCGACTTCCGCCGAAGCAACGATGCAAGGCATGCCGCCTCGTGAAATACTCCGGACACTGTCACTGCGAGGTCTTCGCCATGTCCCATCACGGCAGCTGCCACTGCGGGCGCATCGGGTTCGATGTCGAAGGCGAGTTCGATGCCGCGATGGAGTGCAACTGCTCGCACTGCAGTCGCAAAGGCTATCTGCTGTGGTTCGTGCCGCGCGAGCACCTGCGCGTGAGCACGCCGGAAGCGGACATGGCGAGCTATCGCTTCAACAAGCACGCGATCGACCATCGCTTCTGCCCGCATTGCGGCTGCGCACCGTTCGGCATCGGCACCGGCCCGGACGGCAAGGCCATGGCGGCGATCAACGTGCGCTGCCTCGATGACGTGGCGCTGGACGCACTCAGGCGCGTGCCGTTCGACGGCCGCAGTCGCTGAACCCGGAGCTTGTTCAGCGCAGCGGCTTCGCCAGCCGCAGCAGGTCCGTACCGAAACCGGCGGCCTCGTACACCTTGCGCGCTCGCTCGTTGCCGGGGAACACCGCCAGCGTCACCAGCTGGCACTGGTGGTCGCGTGCCCATTGCTCGGCGTGCGCCAGCAGCGCCTGGCCCACGCCGCGGCCCTCGTGCGCCGGCGCCACAGCGAGGTCGGAGATGTGGCAGTTGCTGCGCCCGGTGAAGAAGTCCTCGGTGCGCTGCAGGTGGATGAAGCCCACCCGCGTGCCGTCGGCGTCCTCGGCCACGAACAGGTGGCTGTTCGCCGGCTGGTCTTCCAGGTGGCGCAGCAGCTCGTCGCGGATACCCTCGATGCATTCGTGCCGGCGCCGCCAGGCCGGCAGCGGGAAATCCGCGAAACGCGGCACCAGGGCCAGGATGAAGTCGTCGTCGTCTTCGGCCAGACGGATCAGCAGGGACGGGTTGCTCATGGTCGTCGTGTATGCGGAAACCTGCGCCGGTTCTACACCCGGGCGACACGCGGCGAAAGTGTACCCGGCAAGGCTATAGTGCGGCATTCGTGTCTTCGCCGAGGAGCGCTCCATGCCCGCCACCCGCATCCGCCTGCAGACCGGCGACGACACCACGCTTGCGCAGGGCATCGCCGCGATCCAGGACGAAATGAAGCTGCCGCTGGCGTTCCCGCCCGCGGTCGAGGCCGAGGCGGGCCAGGCGGCCGCGCAGCCGCGCCTGCCGGAGCTGGACCGCACCGACATCCCGCTGGTCACCATCGATCCGCCCGGTTCGATGGACCTGGACCAGGCGCTGCACTTCGAGCGGCGCGACGGCGGCGGCTACCGCGTGCATTACGCCATCGCCGACGTGGCCGCGTTCGTGGCGCCGGGCGGTGCGCTGGATGCGGAGGCGCATCGTCGCGGCGAGACGCTGTACGGCGCCGAGTCGCGCATCCCGCTGCATCCGCCGGTGCTGTCCGAGGGCGCGGCCTCGCTGCTGCCGGGCCAGTTGCGGCCTGCGCTGCTGTGGACGATCGATCTCGATGCCGGCGGCGAGATCGCCGCCGTCGACGTGCGCCGTGCCCGCGTGAAGAGCCGCGCGCGGCTCGACTACGCCGGCGTGCAGCAACAGCTCGATGCCGGCACGGCCGATCCGCTGTGGACCTTGCTGCGCGAAGTGGGCGAGTTGCGCCAGCAGCGCGAGCGGGCGCGCGGCGGCATCAGCCTCGCGCTGCCCGAGCAGGAGATCAGCGTGGTGGACGGCCAGTGGCAGCTGGCGTACCGCGCCAACCACCCGGACGAGGACTGGAACGCGCAGGTCTCGCTGCTCACCGGCATGGCGGCGGCGCAGCTGATGGTGAAAGGCAAGATAGGCATCCTGCGCACGCTGCCGCCGCCGCAACCGCAGGACATCGCGCGGCTCAAGCGCACGGCGCAGGCACTGGCGATCGCCTGGCCGGACGGGCAGAGCTACCCCGATTTCATCCGCGCGCTCGATCCGTCGAAGGACACCCATGTCGCGATGCTCACCGCCTGCACCACCGTGCTGCGTGGTGCCGCCTACGTGGCCTTCGACGGCGAGCTGCCGGCGCAGCCCATGCAGTCCGCGGTGGCGGCGGAATACGCCCATGCCACTGCGCCGTTGCGTCGGCTGGTGGATCGCTACGTGGGCGAGGTCTGCGTGGCGCTGTGCGCGAACCAGCCGGTGCCGGACTGGGCGCGCGCCGCGCTGCCGGCCTTGCCCGAGCTGATGGCCGAAGCGGACCGCCGCGCCAAGCATTACGAGCGCCAGGTGATCGACCTGGTCGAGGCCGTGCTGCTGGCGCCGCGCGTGGGCGAGACCTTCCGGGGCGCGATCGTGGAGGCGAACGGCGCGGAACGCGGGCGCGGCAATGGCCACGGCAACGCTGCCGCGCACGGCGGCGTGGTGATGCTGCACGATCCGGCGATCGAGGCGCGCGTCACTTCCGCGACGCCGTTGCCGCTGGGGCAGGAGGTGACGGTGCGGCTGGCCGCGGCGGACCCGGTGAAGCGGATGGTGCGCTTCGAGCTGGCGGGCTGAGCGCGCTCAGCCCGCTCGCGGCGCCCGGATCGCCCGCGAGAAGTCCTCGCCCGGCCGGCTCGCGCGCGCCTGATCGGTGATGCGCGCATGCGCGTTCCACTCGTCCAGAGTGCGGCGATGGTCGAGTGCGCCGATCTTGTAGAGGTAGCCGGGCAGGTAGCCGGTGAGCAGCAGGCGCGCGTCCAGCGGCAGGCCCGGGTCGAGCTGGCGCGCCATGCGGTACACCACCGTGGCGCAGTTCGAGGTGAAGGTGTTGTAGAACGCGGGCGCGCCGGCGAGCCGGTTGGCGGCGCGCACGTAGGACAGGAACAACGCGCGCATCGCCTCGCGGTCGATCGCCAGCGGGTAGAGGTAATCGTCCTCGCCGCGCACGTTGGTGCGCACGCGGATCAGGTCGCTCTCCGGCGCGGCGATCAGGGTCGTCTCGAAGTCCTTGAAGAAGCCGCCGATCGAGGAGAACTGCTGGCCGCGCCGCTTGCGGATCTCCACCGAGAACGCCAGGTGGCGGCCATCGTCGAAGCCGAACGAGATCATCGCGTGGGCGATCGCCCGGCTGCCCCAGTGCGACAGCACCGCGTCGGCGGAGACCAGGTGGCCGAGGTCGTAGCGCTGCGTTTCCCAGCGCGCGTCGTAGTCGTCGTCGCTGCGCCAGGTGAAATCGCGCACGTTGTGCAGGGTGACCACGTTGCCGTGCACTTCCCCGGTGAGCAGGCGCGCGACGTCGTCGGCCCAGCTGCGGTCGTTGCTCGGCGCGATGGTGGACCACCACGCCAGCAGCAGCGCGTAGGCCAGTGCGTAGCCGCCCAGCGGCCACCACGTGCGGCGCAGGATCGCGATGGCGAACAGCGCCAGCACCAGCACGGCCCACAGCATGGCGCCCAGCGTGCGCACCGCGCCGCCGCCGGGCAGCTGGTACCACAGCGCCAGCGCGCCCCAGGCACCGGAAACGAAGGCGGCCAGCGCGCCCAGCAGCAACGCCAGGCCGCGCCCCGTCGCGCGCAGGAAGTTCGCCATGCCAGGGTCCATGCCGACAGCCTGCCGCGATGCGTGCGGGAAGACAACGGGGCACCGGCGGCTGTGACTACAATCGCGCCTGGTCTCATGGCGGAGGCGGCCGGGGCATGCAGGGCGATCCGATCGGGCACGGCTGGCTGGCGCGCTTTCTCGTGTCGGTACTGCTGCTGTGCCTCAACGCCTGCGCCATGGTGGGCGTGAGCCGGTTGAAACCCGGCGACGTGGTGAGCGAGCAGCGCGCCGACGTGATCGGAAGCAGGCAGCTCAGCGACAGCACGGTGCAGACGCTGAACGTGCTGGCGCTGAGCGCGAAGCAGTGCGCGAAGTCCTTCGGCAGCTGCGCGGGGATCGTCGAGCACGCCAGCGGGCTCGACGAGGAGCGGCGGCTCTCCGCGCTGTCCGAGCTGTGGCTGGAGCGGGCTTTGCGCGGCGACCGCGGACCGGCGATGGACGACGCCACGCTGGACGCCTACCTGCAGTGCGCGCGCTACGCCTATGCCTACCTGTTCTACACGAGGCGCACGCCGGCCGAGCGCGTGTTCGACCAGCGCCAGGCCAAGGTGATCGCGTTCTACGACTACGCGGTGGAACGCGTGGTGGGGCGCTGGTTCCAGGAACTGCCCAGGCTCGGCACCGGCTGGACGCAAACCGGGCTGGCGGGCTGGACCGTGCTGCGGCCGGATACCGACCTGCGCACGCGCGCCCCCACCGCGGAACTGATTTCCGCCTCGACGCTGCGCTTCAAGGGCCTGCGCAACGTCTACCGGCGCGACGGCTTCGGCTCGGACTTCGTGGCCGTGGCGCCGCCGGCCGCGGCGGATGCGCCGGCCGTGCCATGGCGCGAGCCGCGCTACGTGGCGATGACCGGCGTGCTGGTGTTCGGCGGGCACACGCTGGACGAGGTGCTGGACACGCGGCAGGTGCAGCTGCTGGCGCGCGATCCCTACCGCGATGCAAGCGTCACCATCGCCGGCCGCAGCGTGCCGCTGGGGGCGAACTTCACCGCACCCTACGGCCTGTGGCTGGCCCGCTCGGGCTTCGCGATGCAGTCGATCCGCTCGCTGCTGGGACGCGAGGGCGGTATCGAGGAGCCGCGCGTGCTGCTGATGCAGCCATACGATCCCGGCCGCCTCACCGTGGTGATGCTGCACGGCCTGGCCAGCAGCCCCGAAGCCTGGGTGAACGTGGCGAACGAGCTGCTGGGCGACGAGCAGCTGCGCCACAACTACCAGGTGTGGCAGGTCTACTACCCCACCAACGCGCCGATCGCGGTGAACCTGGTGCAGATCCGCCGCGCGCTGGATGCCACCATCCGCCACTTCGACCCCGCCGGCACCGCGCGGGCCACGCGCGGCATGATGCTGGTGGGACACAGCATGGGCGGGGTGATCGCGCGCCTGCTGGTGTCGTCCAGCGGCGACAGGCTGTGGAGCCTGGTGCCGGAGGGCAGGAATCTGTCCGCCGCGAAGCGTGCGCGGCTGCGTCGGCAGCTGGCGCCCTACCTGCAGTTCTCGCCGATGCCGCAGGTGGATGAGGCGGTGTTCCTCGCCGCGCCGCATCGCGGCACGCCGACGGCGCGGCACACCCTGGCCCGCTGGGTGGCCGAACTGATCCGCCTGCCGCTAGGCGTGCTCAAGGAAGTGGCCAGCATCTCCGACCTGCTCGGCGACGAGGGCGGCAAGGGTGCGCCGCTGCACGTCTCCAACAGCGTGGGCAACCTCAGCGACACCGACCCCTTCATCGTCGCCACCGGGAACCTGCCGATCTCGCCCGCGGTGCGCTACCACTCGATCATCGGCCTGTACAAGCCGCACGGGCCGCTGGCGCAGAGCAGCGACGGCGTGGTGCCCTACGCCAGCGCGCACCTGGCCGGCGTGGCATCCGAGGTGGTGATCCCGTCCTGGCACAGCGTGCAGGAGACGCCGGCGGCGATCCTGGAACTGCGCCGCATCCTGCGGCTGCACCTGCGGCGGGAACCGGGCGACGGCGCGCCGCCATGAACGGAAACGCCCGGGGCGGCCCGGGCGTTTCCGTGGGGACGGTATCCGGCGGGAGCCGCGTCAGGACGCCGCCGAGGCCGTCGCACCGGCGCCGGTGGAATCCACCGTCAGCGAGACGCGGCGGTTGTCGGCGCCGCGGTCGCGGCTGGCGCCCTTCACCACCTGGCGGTTCGCATCCTTGCCGTAGCTCACTGCGCGGATCTGGTCGGCGTTGATGCCGCTGGAGACCAGGAAATCGCGCACGGCCTTGGCGCGCCTCATGCCTAGCTTGCGGTTGTAGGCGCGCGAGCCGGCCGGGTCGGCGAAGCCTTCCACGGTGATCAGCACGTTCGGGTGGTACTTGCTGATGGTCTCGGCGAAGTTCTGCAGCGCCGGCTTGTCCTGGTCGCTGAGCTCGGCGCTGTTGAAGGCGAAGTGCGCCACGGTGTCCACGCTGACGCGGCCCTGCATCGCGGTGATCTGCGAGTCGTACTTGGAGAACTGCGACTGCATCTGCTGCTTGATGGCGTCGATCTGCTGCTGCTGGTCCTGCTGCTTCTGCTGGAGCTGCTGGACGGCGGCATTGAGCTCGTCCTTCTTCACGTACTGCGAGCAGCCCGCCAGGCCGACGGCCATGAGGCTCGCTGCCAGTACGGCGATTCGCGGGGTTCGGATGTTCATCGAGGTCTCCTGGTGTGCGTGCCGGCATCGCGAGCGACAGCGACGGCGCCGGCCGTTCATGGATTCCCCCGGTTGTGTGCTGCCTTTTCGAACCTAACCCATGTCGGTGCGAAAGCGCGCATGTCGATGATCCACCGCTACGGTTGCGTTCAGTTTTTTCAGTTTCCCGTTGCGACGGCGGCAGGGCGCCGCATGCAGGCGTGACGCGAAAACGCGAAGCCCGGCGAGTGCCGGGCTTCGCTTCGACGCCGCTGCGGAGCGTGCTCAGGCGATGTCGGGCAGCGTCGCCACGCCGGCCTCGATCGCCGCCTTGTGCGTCAGCGTGCGCGGCAGGATGCGCGCGAAATAGAACGCGGCGGTGTCGCGCTTGGCCTGCTTGAACGCAGCGGACTGCTGGCTGGCCTCGGCGGCGGCCACGCTGCGCGCCCAGAAGTAGGCGAGGGTGACGTAGCCCGCGTACCACAGGTAATCCACGGCGGCGGCGCCCAGTTCCTCCGGGTTGGCCTGCACGCGCTGCGCGAGCTGCAGCGTGAGCTCGCCCCACTGCTTCACCGCGGCGCCCAGCGGCGCCACGAAGGCCGCGAGCTTCGCGTCGCCCGCGTGCGCCTTGCAGAACGCGCCGATCTCGGCGGCGAAGTGCCTGAAGCCCGCGCCCTGCAGCTGGAGGATCTTGCGGCCCAGCAGGTCGGCGGCCTGGATGCCGGTGGTGCCTTCGTACAGCGTGATGATGCGCGCGTCGCGCACGAACTGCTCCATGCCGTTCTCGCCGATGTAGCCGTGGCCGCCGTACACCTGCAGCGCTTCCTTGGTGCATTCCTGCGCGAGTTCGGTGACCACGCCCTTGGCGATCGGGATGAGGAAGGCCACCAACTCGCCGGCCTGCTTGCGCTCGGCCTCGCTCTCGCCGCGCGACTCGATGTCGGTCTGCAGCGCGGTGTAGTAGAGCAGGGCGCGCGAACCTTCCACGAAGGCGCGCTGGGTGAGCAGCATGCGGCGCACGTCGGGCTGCACCAGCAGGCTGTCGGCCGGCTTGTCGGGGAACTTCGCGCCGGACAGCGCGCGGCCCTGCAGGCGCTCGCGCGCGTAGTTCAGGCTGTTCTGCCACGCGCGTTCGGCCAGCGCCAGGCCCTGCACGCCCACCGACAGGCGCGCGGCATTCATCATGGTGAACATCGCGGCCAGGCCCTTGTGCGGCTGGCCGATCAGATAGCCCTCGGCGCCGTCGAAGTTCATCACGCAGGTGGCCGAGCCCTTGATGCCCATCTTGTGCTCGATGGCGCCGGCGAAGGCGGCATTGCGCGCACCGGGCGAGCCGTCCGCGTTCACCTTGAACTTCGGCACGATGAACATCGAGATGCCGCGGCTGCCGGCCGGCGCGTCGGGCAGGCGCGCCAGCACCAGGTGCACGATGTTCTCGGCGAGGTCGTGCTCGCCCGCGCTGATGAAGATCTTGGTGCCGCTGATCGCGTAGCTGCCGTCGGCGTTCGGTTCGGCGCGCGTCTTCAGCAGGCCGAGGTCGGAGCCGGCCTGCGGCTCGGTGAGGCACATCGTGCCGGTCCAGCGGCCTTCCACGATGGGCTTCATGTAGGTGTGCTGCTGGGCCTCGGTGCCGTGCAGCTCCATCGCGTGGCAGGCGCCTTCCGACAGCAGCGGGTACAGGCTCCACGCCAGGTTGCCGGACTGGAACAGCTCGGTGGTGGCGATGCCGAGCACGCCCGGCAGCGCCTGGCCGCCGAACGCTTCCTTCGCGGTGAGTCCGGCCCAGCCGCCGTCGGCGTAGGCCTTGAACGCCTCCTTGAAGCCCCTCGGCGTGGTCACCGTCTGCGTGGCCTTGTCGTAGTGGCAGCCCTCCGCGTCGCCCGGCGCATTGGTGGGCGCCAGCACCTGTTCGGCGAGCCGGCCCGCTTCCTCCAGCACCGCGTCGAGCAGGTCGCGGCCGTGTTCCGCGCCGCCCTGCAGCCTGGTGAGGATGGCCTCGGCGCCCAGCAGGTCGAACAGGGCGAAGCGTTGGTCAGCCAGCGGTGCCTGGTAGATGGTCATGGTCGTTTTCTCGGGAAGTGGGAATCAGCGGTAGGTGTTGGTTATGCCCGGCACCGGCGACAGGAAATCGTCGTGCCGGAACGGGAAGTCCTGTGCGTTCTTGTTATCCGGGTGGTCGGCCAGGTCCGGCTGGGCGTGGATCGTGCCGTTGATGGCATAGGCCAGCGAACCGGCGCTGCCTTTCGCGGCCACGGCGGCGAGCGCGGTGGCCATCGCCGGCGTGGGCAGCACGTCCACCGTGGTCACGTCGCCGGCGAAGGAGGGGATGTCGAGGTCGAACGTGGTGTGCAGGCGCACCGGCATGCCGTTGGCCACCTGCAGCGTGCCCTCGATGGCGTTGAAATCCATGCCGCCGTAGCTGTTGTTCTGGATGCGCACGGTGAGCCGCCACACGCCGTTCGGCAGTACCTGCATCTGCTGCACGGTGAGCGAGGGCGGGAACACGCTCTTGCGTTGCGGGCCGCAGGCGGCAAGTCCGGCGGCGAGGGCAAGCAGCACGAGACAGCGGAGCAATCGCATTGTGGCCACTCCTCAAACGATTGTTTGAATCTTGACCCGGAGCCGACGCATGCGTCAATGCCGGGGGCCTGGATGGTTTCCGCCGCCCGGAGTTTCCGGACGGTTTCCACCGACATGGACTGCAGGCATCATGGTGCGTTCCCCGCCAATATCGAGTGCCATGACCCGTCGCATCGCCGCCCGCCGCTCCCCCATCCACGGCAATGGCGTGTTCGCCGCCGCCCCGATCCGCAAGGGCGAGGAAATCATCGAGTACAAGGGCACGCTGATGACCCATGCCGAGGCCGACGACATGTACGGCGACGGCGGCGAGACCGGCCACACCTTCCTGTTCACGCTCAACGACGACTACATCATCGACGCCAACCGCAAGGGCAACAGCGCGCGCTGGATCAACCACAGCTGCGCGCCGAACTGCCGTGCGGTGGTGGAGGAAGCCGCCGACGGCAACCCGCGCCACGACAGGGTGCTGATCGAGGCGATCCGCGCGATCAAGCCCGGCGAGGAGCTCACCTACGACTACGGCATCATCCTCGAGGTGCCGCACACCGCGCGCCTGAAGAAGCTGTGGAAGTGCCTGTGCGGCGCGCCGAACTGCACCGGCACGCTGCTCAAGTCCAAGCGCTGAGCCAGCCCCGGCGGGCGCCGGTTTCCGCACCGGCGCCACCGCTTCCCGCGGCGAAGATTCCCGCCGTTCCGGTGCCTAGCCAGCCGGCAAAAAGCCCCCCTATACTCCGCGGACACGCGCGTCGGGGGGACGGGCGGCCATGGACAGCAACCGGGGACAAGGTATGGAAAGCAATCCGTACGCGGCGCCAGCCGCGGTCGTGGAAGACATGGGCGGGCCTTACGCCGACGATCTGGAAAGCCGCAAGGCCGGCCGCGGCAAGCGCCTCGGCGCGGCGCTCATCGATGGCCTGACCAGCCTGCCCTGGGTCGGCCTGTTCGTGGGGGCGTACGTGATGTACGCCAGTGCGGCCCGGGAACAGCTGCCGAGGCCGCAGACCGCCGGCATGCTGATCTTCCTCGGCATCCTGCTGATGCTCGGCCTGCTCGTGGTCAACTGCGTGATGCTGCATCGCAGTGGCCAGACCATCGGCAAGCGCGCGCTGGACATCGCCGTGGTGCGCAGCGACGGCAGCCCGATCACGCTGCTCCGCTACATCTTCCTGCGCGTGGTGCCGATGTGGCTGCTCGGCATGATTCCGCTGGTGGGGCGTTTCATCGGCCTGGTCGATCCGCTGCTGATCTTCGGCAAGGAGCGGCGCTGCCTGCATGACCTGATCGCCGACACCATCGTCGTCGACGCTTGATGCTGGACTCGGTCCGCGAGATCGAGACGCCCGAAGGCATCTCGCTGCGCCTGCGCGCGGCCGGCCCGCTGCCGCGCGCGCAGGCGTGGATGATCGACACGGTCATCCGCCTCGTGCTGCTCATGCTCGCGATGATTCCGCTGTCGCTGCTCGGCACCGGCGGCCGCGGCCTGGTCATGCTGGCGATGTTCCTGCTGCTGTGGGCGTACTGGGTGGCCTGCGAGCTGTGGCTGGACGGGCAGAGCCTGGGCAAGCGGGCGCTGGGCTTGCGCGTGGTGAACATGGACGGCACGCCGGTGACCTGGCTGCCGTCGGTGACGCGCAACCTGCTGCGCGTGGTGGATGCGTTGCCGGGCGTGTACGGCGTGGGCCTGGCCAGCACCCTGGTCGATCCCTGCGCGCGCCGGCTCGGCGACATCGTGGCCGGCACCTTGGTGGTGCACGCGAAGGAGCTGTCGATCGGCCACCAGGTGCCGTCGGCGCCGGCACGGCCGCTGCCGGTGCCGCTGGCGCCCGAGGAACAGGCGGCGCTGGTGGACTTCGCCGAGCGCGCGGACCAGCTCACCGTGCAGCGCCAGGAGGAACTGGCGAACCTGCTGGAGCCGCTGACCGGCTGCCGCGACACCGTCGCGGTGGCGCGCCTGCTCGGCTACGCGAACGGCCTGCTGGGGCGTCCATGAAACAGCAACGCTTCGTGGCCCTGCATGCGAAGGAGTGGGACGGCCTGCAGGCCTGGCTGGGCGAACTCGGCCGCGAGCCGAAGCGCGGCATGCGCCGCGAGCAGGCGCTGGAATTCCCGGCCGCGTACCGGCGCGTCTGCCACCACCTCGCGCTGGCACGCGGGCGCGGCTACAGCCGCGAGGTCACCGAGCGGCTGCAGCAGCTGGTGCAGCACGGGCATCGCGTGCTGTACCGCCCGCCGCCGCCGCGCTGGCATCGCGCGGCGGCCTTCCTGGTCGCGGATTTTCCGCGCCTGGTGCGCTCGCAGTGGCGCTGCATGGCGCTGGCGGCGGCGCTGTTCTATGTGCCGGCGCTGGTGCTGCTGGCCTGGCTGCAGGTGCATCCCGAACTGGCGCACACCCTGTTCAGCAGCGCGCAACTGGCCCGGTTCGAGCGCATGTACGACCCCGCCAATCCGCACCTGGGCCGCAGCAGCGGCACCAACCTGCAGATGTTCGGCTTCTACGTGTTCAACAACGTCGGCATCGCCTTCCGCACCTTCGCCTCGGGCCTGCTGTTCGGCGTGGGCGCGATCTACGTGCTGGGCGCGAACGGCATCATCGTCGGCGGCGTGGCCGGCCACCTCACCGCGATCGGCTACGGCGGCCCGTTCTGGCGCTTCGTGGTGACGCATTCGGCGTTCGAGCTGAGCGCGCTGGTGATCGCCGGCGGCGCCGGCCTGCAGCTGGGATTGACCCTGCTCGCGCCCGGCCGGCGGCGGCGCGGGCCGGCGCTGGTCGAGGCCGGCTGGATCGGCGCGAAGCTGGCGCTGGGCGCGTTCGCGATGCTGGTGGCGGCGGCGTGCATCGAGGCGTACTGGTCGTCGGGGGCTTCGCTGCCCGATCCGCTGCGCTTCGGCGTGGCCGCGCTGGCGTGGCTGCTGGTGCTGGGCTGGCTGGGTTTCGGCGGCAGGGCGGCGCGGCATGGAGCTTGAGCGGATCAGCGTGGCCCTGCGCCCGCGCGAATCGCGCGAAGCGCTCGACCTGGGCGCCGCGCTGCTGCGCGCGAACGCCGGCGCCGTGTGGCCGGCATGGTTCGCCTTCACCGCGCCGGCGTTCCTGCTGTGCAATGCGCTGGGCCTGCTGCTGCGGCTGCCGTGGCTGGGCCTGCTGCTGACGTGGTGGCTGAAGCCGCTGTTCGACCGCGTGCCGCTGTACGTGCTCTCGCGCGCAGTGTTCGATCATGCGCCGCGCTGGCGTGAGACCCTGCGTGGCCAGCGCGGCCTGCCGTGGCGGCCGACCCTCGCCAGCTTGGGCTGGCTGCGCCTGGACAGCCATCGCGCGCTGCGCCTGCCGCTGGAATTGCTGGAAGGCGCGCCGCGCAAGCAGCGCGCCGCGCGCTGGAAGGTGTTGCGCCGCAAGCTGGTGGGCGAAGCGAGCCTGCTCACCTGGGGCTGCCTGCAGTTCGAGCTGGTGCTGTTCCTCAGCGCCTGGATGCTGGCGCTGTGGCTGCTGCCGAACGAATGGCGGCCGGCCTCGTTAGCCGATTTCCTGCGCCACGACGTGCACGCTGCGGGCACCGCGTGGACGTTCGCGGCAGCCGCCGTGGCCTATCTCGCGATGAGCGTGATCGAACCGCTGTACGTGGCCTGCGGTTTCGCGCTGTACCTCAACCGGCGCACCCAGCTGGAAGGCTGGGACATCGACCTCGCGTTCCGCCGCCTGCGCGCGCGCCTGCTGGGCGCGGGCAAGCTGCTCGGCCTGCTGCTGTGCCTGGGCTTGCCGCTGGCCGGCCATGCCGCGACGCCGGCGGCGGCCGCGTCATCGGCGCCTGTGGTGAGCACGCCGCAGGAGGTCTTCCGCCAGCCGCTGGACGAGGGCGACCGGCGTTTCGCGGCGGCCGCGGCGCAGGTGTACCGCGATCCGCGATTCGGCGGCGAGCATCACGTGCGGCGCTGGGAGCTGAAGTACAGCCGCCCGCCAGCGCAGGAGAAAGTGAGCGCGGACTTCGCGCCGCTCGGCATGCTCTCGGGCCTGCTCAATGCCTTGCTGTGGCTGGCGCTGGGCGCGGTCGTGGTGGCGCTGGCCTGGTTCGCGTGGCGCTGGAGCAGCGGGCTGCGCGGCGAGGCGCCGTCGCCGCCGTCCGCGGCGAACCTGGCGGCGACGGTGGACGAGACACCCGAAACCCTGCCGCCGGACGTGGCCGGCGCCGCCCGCGCGCTGTGGCAGGCGCAGCGCCGGCGCGAGGCGCTGGCGCTGCTCTATCGCGGCTGCGCGGAGCGCATCGCGCTGCAGCTGCAACTGCCCGTCGCGGCCGATGCCACCGAGGCGGACTGGCTGCGCCACGCCGCCGCGCTGGATGACCCGGCGCGCACGCGGCGCGCCGCCGCGATCGTGCGCACCTGGCAGTACGCCGCCTACGCCGGCCGCTATCCCGACCAGGCCGCGTTCGAGCAACTGCTGGACGGCTGGCCGATGCAGGCGGGAGGCATGGCATGAAGCATCGCGGCCTGCTCGTCGGCGGGTTGGTGCTGCTGGGCGCGGCGCTGCTGGTCAGCCTGTTTTTCGCCAGCTTCCAGCGGCGCGACGTGGTGGAACCGACCCCGCCCAGCGGCGCGGCGCAGACCAACCCGCTGTTCGCGCTCGAACAGGCGCTGCGCGACGTGGGCGAACCGGCGGCGTCGCTCGCCACGCTCGATCCGCGCCAGATGCCGCTGCGGCCGGGCGACACCGTGCTGGTGGACGCCGACGCGGGACGCATCGATACGGAAACCGCCGCGCGGCTGCTCGCCTGGGTGCGCCAGGGCGGCCATCTGCTGCTGATGCCCGATGCGGGCGCGCGCGCGCCGGTGTTCGCCGCGCTGGACCTGCTCGATCCAAGGCCGGCCACCTTCGCCTGCAGCCGCCTCGGCGACGGGCAAAAGGCCACCAGCCTGTGCGGCCCGCGCTTCCGGCTGCAACCCGCGGCCGCGAAGGCGGTGGACGCGGCGATCGGCGACGCCGGCGGCGGCTACCTGTTCGCGCGCACCGCGCTCGGCCGTGGCCACGTCAGCCTGCTGGCCAGCTTCGCGCCGCTCGAACGGCTGCGGCTGAAGCAGGTCGAGGCGCAGCGCTTCGCCTGGCGCCTGCTGGCGCCGAACCGCGGCCGCGGCCAGATCTACCTGGTCTACGCGCTGGACGGCCAGCCGTTCCTGCAACTGCTGGCGACGCGGGGCTGGCCCGCCCTGCTGGCGCTGGCCCTGCTGCTGGCGGCGTGGATGGCGATGCGCAGTGCGCGCTTCGGTCCGCTGCTGCCCGCGCCCGCGCCGCATCGCCGCGCACTGCTCGAACACGTGCAGGCCGCGGGCGAATTCCTCTACCGCCGCGACGGCGGCCGCAGCCTGCACCAGTTGGCCTGCCAGGCCGTGCTGGCGCGGTTGCGCCGGCGCGATCCCGCCAGCGCGCGCTTGAACGGCGAAGCCTTGTACGCGCGCCTCGCCGAACGCGGCGGGCTGGACGCCGCGCAGGTCGCGCAGGCCTTCCAGTCACCCGCGAACGCGCAGGCGTTCCGCGCATCCCTCATCACCCTGGCGCGACTCAGGAGCCGCCCATGACCACCGAAACCCTTGTCGCTGCGGCGGCCTCTCCGGATGCCGCGAAGCCGATGCCGATGGCCGAACTGGGCGAGCGCGCCCGCGCGCTGCGCGAGCAGGTGGGGCGGGCCTTCATCGGCCAGCCCGAGGTGTTCGAGCAGGCGCTGCTGGCCCTGCTCGCCGCCGGCCACGTGCTGGTCGAGGGCGTGCCCGGGCTGGGCAAGACCCTGCTGGTGCGCGCGCTGGCCGCCGCGGTGGGCGGCAGCTTCGGGCGCATCCAGTTCACGCCCGACCTGATGCCGGCCGACGTCACCGGCCACGCGGTGTACGACCCCAAGGCCGAAAGCTTCCGCCTGCGCCGCGGCCCGGTGTTCGCCAACCTGCTGCTGGCCGACGAGATCAACCGCGCGCCGGCCAAGACCCAGGCCGCGCTGCTGGAGGCGATGCAGGAAGGGCAGGTCACCATCGAAGGGCGCCGCATGTCGTTGCCCGCGCCGTTCATGGTGGTCGCCACGCAGAACCCGATCGAGCAGGAAGGCACCTACGCGCTGCCCGAGGCCCAGCTCGACCGCTTCCTGGTCAAGCTGCTGATCGGCTATCCGGGGCTGGAGGACGAGCGCCGCATGGTGGCGGAAGTGGTCGGCGGCAAGCTGGCCGCCGACCTCGACGTGTCGTGCGTGGAACAGGTGGTCGACCAGGCCGGCCTGCTGGCCATGCAGCGCGGCGTGGCCGCGATCCGCATGGACGCCGCGGTGACCGACTACGCCGTGCGCATCGTGCGCGCCACGCGCGAATGGCCGGGCGTGATCGGCGGCGCCGGCCCGCGCGGCGGCCTGGCGCTGGCACGGCTGGCGCGGGCGCGCGCCGCGCTCGACGGCCGCGACTTCGTGACGCCCGACGACGTGCGCTCGGTGGTGCCGCCCGCCTTGCGCCATCGCCTGCTGCTGGCGCCGGAGGCGCTGCTGGAGCGCCAGCGTGCGGACGACGTGCTCACGGCGCTGCTGCACAAGGTGGTCGCGCCACGGCAATGAAGAACTTCCGAGCTACCGCCCCTTTGCCCGTCATTCCTGTGTCCGATCGGCGCCGAGCCTCGATGCTCCCTCCCCTGCCTGCAGGGGAGGGTTGGGGTGGGGTGCTCTTGCCTGCCCGGTGCCCCCGGAAACACCCCCTCCCGACCTCCCCCTGCATGCAGGGGGAGGAGCAAAGCCGTGGCGCAGTCCACTTACTGGAGCACGCCGATTGAGGCCCGCTCCGCTCATGTTGTGGCTGCTGCTGGCCTGGACGCTGCTCGGCGTCGCGGCCAGCCTGGGCCAACTGCCGCTGTCGGCGTGGCTGGACGCCGGTGCCGCGCTCGCCGTGCTGGCTGTGCTCGATGCCTGGCGCCTGCGCCGCACCGCCTCGCCCGAACTGCAGCGCGAACTCGCGCCGGTGCTGCCGCTGGGGCCGGAGGCGACGGTGGCGCTGCACCTGCGCAATCCCACGAAGCATCGCCAGCCGCTGCGCCTGCACGACCTGCATCCCGGCGGCTGGGCGGTGCGCGGCATGCCGCGCCGCGTGACCCTGCCGCCCGGCGGCGCGCTGCGGCTGGACTACGCCACCACGCCCGACGCGCGCGGCCAGTTCCACTTCGGCGGCTGCCACGCGCTGCTGCCGTCGCCGTGGCGGCTGTGGCGCGGGCGGCGCGTGCTGGGCGAGCCGTCCTCCACCCGCGTGTACCCGAACTTCGCCGTGCTGGCCGAACTGGCCGGGCTCAGCGTGGAGCTGGCCTCGCGCAGCGTGGGCGCGCGCCTGCAGCGGCGGCGCGGCGAAGGCACCGAATTCCAGGAACTGCGCGACTACCGCGTCGGCGACAGCCTGCGCAAGATCGACTGGAAGGCCACCGCGCGCAGCCACCGGCTGATCTCGCGCGAGTACCGCGAGGAGCGCAGCCAGCAGGTGATCCTGATGCTGGACTGCGGCCGCCGCATGCTGGCGCAGGACGGCCCGCTGGCCCACTTCGACCACGTGCTCAACGCCTCGCTGGCGCTGGCCAGCATCGCGCTGCGCGAAGGCGATGCGGTGGGCCTGCTGGCCTGCCTCGGCCAGCAGCAGCGCTGGCTGCCGCCACAGCAGGGCGCCGGCGGCATGGACCTGCTGCTCGGCGCGGGCTACGACCTGCATGCGCAGCCGCTGGCCACCGACTACCTCGCCGCCGCGAACGCCCTGCAGGTGCAGCAGCGCCGGCGCGCACTGGTCATCGTGGTCACCAACGTGCGCGACGAGGACGACAAGGAGCTGCGCATGGCCCTGAGCCTGCTTTCCCGCCAGCACCTGGTGGTGCTGGCCAGCCTGCGCGAGCAGGCGCTGGACGATGCCGCCCACGAACCCGGCGTGGAGCTGGAAACGGCGATCCGCAGTGCTTCGGCGATGCACTACCTCGCCGAGCGCGAGCGGGTGCATGAGACGTTGCGGCGGGAGGGGGTGAATGTGCTGGATGTGCGGTGTGCGGAATTGTCGGGGGCGTTGATCGAGAGGTATCTGGCGATCAAGCGGGGGAATCGGCTATGAAGGCACAAGGGTCCGCGCGAGGGGGCGGGCCACGCTTGCCGCTGCCGACTTCGGATGGGAGTATCGTCACTTGACCCGCGCGTCGGGAAAGGTTGCGGAATTAGGCGGCAGGATTAGGCGGCGCGATCAGGGGAACTCATTGATTTGTGAAGGAAGCTTTCGACGGTGGCTGCCTGATTTGCCTGGTTAGGCTGCCGGATTAGGCTTCATTCAACAACCGAATTTAAGTTAGCCGTCAAAAGGGGAGCCACGCGATGTGCAGAGTACTGTCAATCTTGCTACTTGCAGCGCTGCTAGCGGCATGTGCAACAGGGCAGATTGTGAAAAGTGATGTTCACGCCGGGATGAGCAAGCAACAAGTCATTGCGGCATTGGGGCAACCTGATGGCTTTCGCCAGAGTGGGGACTACCAGGCACTAGAATATGCCAATAGACTCATTAGTGGCTGGTCGTGGGACCGTGCAGATTATTATGTCATTTTGCAGGATGGCAAGGTCGTTTCGTATGGTCCTGGCAAAATCAGACAAGAGAATCCGAACAGTAACGTACTCATACTCGTGCCACTGCACTAGAAATGCCAATTTCTTCGTATTCGTATAACGCGGCAATTGCCGCGCTCACGCCCATCCTCACCGATCTCCCGCCCGTGGTCGTGGCAATTGATGGCGCGCCGGGTTCCGGCAAAACCACGCTCGGTAGGTACTTGGCTTGGTACTTCAACGTTACGTTAATCGAAACAGACCTATTCCTTGAGCCCGGGCAGGGCTTTAAGTACCGCATAGCCGAGCTGCAGCACGTCGTTTCCGCGCGCCTCGCACGTGAGCACCCGGTAATTCTGGATGGGGCCACCGTCGGCCGGCTGCTTAGAGACCTAGACCAAACAGCCGCGTTTAGGGTTTACGTATCCAACTGCGGACCGACTATGGGTAGTTCACCGCACGCCGATCTCAGATCATACGAAGCTTCTTTTCGGCCGCGCGACACCGCGAATCTGGTGGTCGAGGTATGCCACTAAGCCGGCTAACAACTCAATCCAGCGGACGCACCCAGAGGTTAGGTAAATGGATGAAAATCCGCACCAAAAAGCTCTCGAAGACTATTACCACGTCAACCGAAGCCACTTGCAATGGTCGTTTTGGTCGAGCTTGGGGGCTCTGGCCATCGGCCTTGCCGTGCTAGTTATTGGTGTCATCGCAATATTTCGTGGGAGCAATTCTGTTGCTGCTCAGATTGCGACTGTGAGTGGTGTACTTACCCAGTTCATTGGTGCAGGTTTCTTCTACCTTTACAGCAAGAATCTAAAGCAGCTCAATGTCTTCTCTCAGCAAATCGTCAAACTTCAAGATACCCTCTACGCAATTGGGCTCGTGGCTCATTTGCCAGAGCCGCGACGCGCTCCGACGTTCGAGACAATCATCGCTACACTCATCACTCGCAATGAGCCAAAAACTCAAATGTCGCCAGAGCTGGTCAAGGCCTACTCGGACGCCATGAAGAGTCGCAATGCAACCTAAGGATGCTCTGATCTATTCCCCATCCGAGGCATCATAGCGGCGAGCCCCAGGAAGCCCATTCCCGATGAAACAACGTTCGTTCGCCTCGTTGAGTTTCGACGCCAAGAAGAAGCCTACCCGCCG
>NZ_JBFOHL010000008.1:0-222093 GCF_040812275.1 Rhodanobacter geophilus
AAGTGCGCCAAGGTCGCCATCACCGCCTGCATGCGCGTCCTCCTCACCCGCCTCAACGCCATGGCCCGTGACCGCACCGAATGGAGAGTGCCCAACCCGGGGTGAAGACAGTTGCTCCTACGCGTGGAATCCCGCGCGGCTGGCGATGATCTGCGCCAGCACGTCCGGCGCATAGTCGAACGAGTCGTAGTACAGCCGGTCCTCCGGCAGCCCCGCCGCCACGAAGCGATGGCGGGCGATGTCGATCATCGCGGGCGGGCCGCTCATGTAGATGTCGTGGCCGGAGAGGTCGGGATGATCTGACAGCACCGCCTCGTGCACCAGTCCCGTACGCAGCGGTGCGGCGGCGAGCGGCGCCATGTCGGACAGCACCGCATGGAAACGCAGCTGACGCGCCTGCCTTTGCCAGCCTTCGATCTGCGTCCGCAGGTACAGGTCTTCCGCGTGCCGCACGCCCCAGTACACGTCCATCGCGCGGCGCGTGCCCAGCGCGAGGAAGTGCTCGACGATGGCCTTCACCGGCGCGATGCCGGTGCCGCCGGCCACGAAGATCATCGGCCGTTCCGAATCCTCGCGCGCCACGAAGGTGCCCAGCGGCCCCTCGATGCGCAGCGTGTCGCCCACGGCGAGCTCATCGGCCACGCGCGAGGTGAAGCCGCCGCCGGCGACGTGGCGCACGTGCAGCTCGATCGTGCCATCCGGCTGCGGCCCGTTGGCGATCGAGAACGGCCGGCGTCTGTCCTCGTCCAGCAGCACGTCAAGGTACTGCCCCGGCAGCCACTGCAGCCGCGGCTCGCCGTCGACGGGCCGCAGGTGCAGCCCGGTCACGTCCGGTGCCAGCAGGTGCTTCCCGGTCACGCGCACGCCGAGCTGGCGGCGTGCGATGTCCTCCACCGAGGCCACCTCGCGCGCCTCCAGCAGCAGGTCGCTGGCCGGCACCGCCTGGCACAGCAGCACGGCATGATGGGCACGTTCGTCCGCATCCAGCGCCAGCGGCGGGTTGCGCGGATACCCGCAACGGCCGGCCAGCAGGGTGGCCTTGCAACTGCCGCAGACGCCGGCGCGACACGAGTACGGCAAGGCAATGCCGGCGCGTTGTGCGGCTTCCAGCACGGTTTCGCCCGCGGCCACGTCGAAACGGCGGCCGGTGCTTTGCAGGGTGACGGTGAACACGCGCGCATTGTCGCCGCGATGGCGGTCGGCCGACAATGGAGGCCTTCAGGCGAGGACGGGCATGAGCATCTGGCAGCAGGACACCGATCTGGTGCGCATCAACGCGTGGAGCACGAACACCCTGATGGAGGCGTTGGGCATCCGCATCACCGACGTCGGCGAGGACTGGCTGCGCGGCACCATGCCGGTGGACCGCCGCACCCACCAGCCCTACGGCCTGCTGCACGGTGGCGCCTCGGTGGCGCTGGCCGAGACGCTGGGCAGCTCCGCGGCGATGCTCACGCTCGATCCGGCGAAATTCCGCGCGGTGGGCCTGGAGATCAATGCGAACCACGTGCGCGGCGTGCGCGAAGGCACCGTCACCGGCACCGCGAAGGCGCTGCACCTGGGCCGCAGCACCCAGCTGTGGGAGATCCGCATCGAGTGATGAGCGGCAGAAGCTGGTGTGCGTGTCGCGCATCACCATGGCGGTGGTGCCGGTCGAGGCGGCGGCCAAGTGAGGCACGCGCACGGTTTTACTCCCTCTCCCCATAGGGAGAGGAGGCGAACGCGCCGTGCGGGCCCGCATGCCCGTGTACCCTGCCGCCTGAGCACCTTCGAACATGGAACTTCACATGATTGAAGCGGAAGCCGCCCCCTACGCCACCCTCACCCCGGACCTCGTCCTGGATGCCGTCAATGCCTGCGGCCTGTGGCCGGACGGCCGCCTGCTCGCGCTCAACAGCTACGAGAACCGCGTGTGGCAGGTGGGCATCGAGGACGCCGCGCCGGTGATCGCGAAGTTCTATCGGCCCGGACGCTGGAGCGATGCGGCCATCCTCGAAGAACACGCGTTTGCACAGGAGCTGGTCGCGGACGAAGTACCGATGGTGGCGCCGCTCGAATCCGGCGGCCGCACCCTGCTGCACCACGGCGGCTTCCGCTACGCACTGGCGCCGCGCCGCGGCGGCCGCGCGCCGACGCTGGAATCGCGCGAGCAGCTGGAGTGGCTGGGCCGCCTGCTCGCGCGCCTGCATGCGGTGGGCGCGCGGCGCGCCTTCGCGCATCGCGGCACGCTCGACCGCGCCACGCTGATCGCGCAGCCGATGCAGGCCGTGCTGGCCTCGTCGCTGCTGCCCGTGCATCTGCAGGCCGCCTACCGCAGCGCCGCGCAGCGGCTCGACGCGGCGGTGGTCGCGCGCTTCGACGCCACGGGTCCGGTGCGCACGCTGCGCCTGCATGGCGACTGCCACCCCGGCAACATCCTGTGGACCGACGCCGGCCCGCACTTCGTCGACCTCGACGACGCGCGCACGGGTCCCGCGGTACAGGACTTGTGGATGCTCGCCAGCGACGACGCGGCGATGCGCGCGCTGCTGGACGGCTACACCCAGCTGCGCGACTTCGACCACGCGGAACTCGCCCTGGTGCCCGCGCTGCGCGCGATGCGCCAGCTGCACTACGCCGGCTGGATCGCCCTGCGCTGGCACGACCCCGCCTTCCCCGCCGCGTTCCCGTTCGCCGCGGAGGCGCGCTGGTGGGACGAGCACATCGCCGACCTGCACGAACTGGCCGACACGCTCGCTTGAACTCCTCGCCTACAATGCCTCCCCGTTTTCCCGGAGCCAGTCCACCATGCGCCTGTTGCTGTTCCGCCTGATCGGCATCCTCGAAGTGGCCGGTGGCTGCTACGGCATGATCCAGATGCTGTACTGCCTGCTGCCGTTCCGCGCGCACGACAGCGTGCTCGCGCTGATCGGGCTGGCGCTGTATGCCTTTGTGCTGGTGGCCGGCGTGCTGCTGCTGGAGAACAGCGAGCGCGGCGTGCGCTGGTCGGGCTGGGCGCAGCTGCTGCAGCTGCCGCTGATCGCCACGCCGGTCTTCAGCTGGGCGCTGCACTGCGGTGGTTACGTCAACGTGTTCGCCACGCTGCATCTGCCGCCGCACCTGGGGCTGGCCGCGCACTTCGGCAGCCAGGCTTTCGTGCTCGCCGTCGGCGGTCCCGCCGCCGCGCACCTCGGCATCAACCTGCTGGCGCTGCTGTCGTGGCTGGCGTTGAAGCTGCGCTGAGCTTGCAGGGCCCTCCCTGTGCGCGAATGCTCCCGGCCTCGACCAGGCGCCGGAGCCATCGCGCACGGGGTGCGCTCCCGCGCAGGGTTCAGCCGAACACGATCGTGGCGATCGCGCCATTGGTGTCGGTGCGCGGACGCATCGACACTTCCCAGCCGTAGAGCTCGCACAGCCGCCGCACGATGGCGAGGCCCAGGCCCGCGCCGCTGCCGCCCGCGCCTTCGCCGCGCACACCGCGCTGGAACAGCTTCTCGGCATCCTCCGGCTTGATGCCGGGGCCGGTGTCGACCACCTCGACGCGGCCTGCGCCCACTTCCACCCGCACCGTGCCTTCCAGCGTGTACTTGATCGCGTTGCCGATCAGGTTGGTAAGCGCCACCGACAGCACCGAGGCCGGCGCGTTGACGCTGACCGGCTCGCGCGCCGCCAGCTCGATCTCCAGCGGCTTGCCGCGCACCTGCGGGCGCTGGCTCTCGATCACGTCGGCAGCGACCCTGGCCACCTCGGTGGTCTCGCCGCGGGTGGGGCCGCGCCGCTCGGCACGCGACAGCAGCAGCAGCGCCTCGATCAGCTCGGTGGCCTGGCGCGAGGCGCGCTCGATGCGCTTCAGGCGCTCGCGCAGCTTGTCGGTGAGGTCGGGCGAGCCCTGCAGCAGCTCGGTGGTGCTGGCGATCACCGCCAGCGGCGTGCGCAGCTCGTGGCTGACGTCGGAGTTGAACTCGCGGTCGCGCTCCACCATCGCGGTGAGGCGCGCCGCATACTCGTCCAGCGCGTGCGCCAGTTCGCCCACCTCGTCGTCGGCGAAATGCTGCGCCAGCGGCTCGGCCTTGCCGGCCTTGCGGAAATCGCGCAGGCGCTGCGCGAGCTGGCTGACCGGCTTGAGCACCTTGCGCGACAGCCACAGGCCGATCGCCAGCGACAGCAGGCTGAACAGCAACACCACTGCGAACAACGAAGTCACCAACTGGCGCTTGCCCAGCTCCTCGCGGCTCACGTCGTAGCGCACGAAGCCGATGATGCCATCCTTGCGCCGCACCGCCAGCTTGTAATGCCGCAGCACGCCGTTGGCGTCGGCCTCGGTGATGTCGTGCACTCCCGTACTGAGGTCCTGCCAGGCCAAAGGCATCTTGTAGAGCGTGCGGTCGCTCTTGAACCAAGCCTCCAGCAGTTCGGAGTGCGTCTGCTGGTCGGGGTGCGCAATGATCTGATCCACTGCCTGGTCGACGTCGTGCTGCAACGCCGACACCACCAGCTGGTCCTCGACCTTGGAGCGCACGTACAGCGAGGCGACGGCAAACAACACGCTGAGGCCGAAGCCGAACAGCGCGAAGGAGAGGACCAGGCGGAAACGGAGCTTACGCCTGGATTGCATCCGGCTCGACCATCCGGTAGCCGATACCGTGCCGCGTGTGGATCAGCGGCTTGTCGAAGGGCTTGTCGATCGCCGCGCGCAGGCCATGGATGTGCACGCGCAGCGAATCGGAGTCGGGCAGCTCCTCTCCCCACACCTTCTGCTCCAGATCCTGCCGCGTCACCACCGAGGGGCTGGCTTCCATCAGCGCCTGCAGCAGCTTGAGGCCGATCGGGTTGAGCTGGATCGCCTTGCCGGCGCGGCTCACGGTGAGCGTGTCGAGGTTGTAGGTGAGGTCGGCCACCTTGAGCACGCGGCTCTGCGGACCCTTGCCGCGGCGCGCCAGCACTTCCAGCCGCGCGGACAGCTCCTGCAACGCGAACGGCTTGGTCATGTAGTCGTCGGCGCCGGACTCGAAGCCGGTGAGCTTCTGCTCCAGCGCGTCGCGCGCGGTGAGCATCAGGATCGGCGTCTGCTTGTGCGCCTCGTGGCGCAGCTTCTTCGCCACCTCCAGGCCGTCCATGCCGGGCAGTGTGAGGTCGAGCACGATCACGTCGAAATCGTGCACCACCGCCAGATGCAGGCCGGTGACGCCGTCGCCGGCGAAGTCCACCACATGGCCACGATCTTCCAGATAGTCGCCGATGTTGGTCGCGATATCGCTGTTGTCTTCGATCACCAGTACGCGCATGCGCCGCTCCGCGATGCCGCCGGCGACATGGGCCGGCTCCGGCCGCAAGCTTAACATTTGCGCCGCACAACCCACCGTGAAGCCTTGAATCTTGAATCGAAGCGGCTTTTCCTGAGGAGTGCGGCCATGGACGGCCGCCCGTTTGACTTTCGCGTTCACGGCCGAACGCACAAATACACCAAGAAAAAACCCGGATGTGCCGGCTGGTCGCCGTCGCATCCGGGCACAGGCTCGTCCCGTTACCGCCATCCACCGTCATCGAACCTCGCGGCACGCTTACGGCACATCGACAGCGGTATCGTTTATAGAAGCTCGCGGGTTACGACCCGGTTAACCCACCGCGCGGCGTTCATCTCGCATTTGCCCTGCCGCGACGCGCACCACCGACCTGCGTCTCCAGCAACGCGATGATTGCGTCGGCCACGTCCACGCCGGTCGCCGCCTCGATGCCTTCCAGTCCGGGCGAAGCGTTCACCTCCAGCACCAGCGGCCCGCGATCCGAACGCAGCAGGTCGACGCCGGAGATGCCCAATCCCATCGCGGCAGCGGCACGCACCGCGATGCGCCTCTCCGCGGCGCTCAGCTTCACCGCCGCCGCGCTGCCGCCGCGATGCAGGTTGGCGCGGAAGTCGCCCGCATTGGCTTCGCGCTGCATCGCCGCCACCACCTTGCCGCCGACCACGAAGCAGCGCAGGTCGCAGCCCTTGGCCTCGGCGATGAACTCCTGCACCAGGAAATTCGCGTACAGGCCGCGGAACGCCTCGATCACGCTCTGCGAGGCACTGCGCTTTTCCGCCAGCACCACGCCGGTGCCCTGGCTGCCCTCGTTGAGCTTGATCACGTGCGGCGGTTCGCCCAGCATCGCGAGCAGATCCTCGGTGTCGTCGGGGTTGTCGCCGAACACGGTGACCGGCATCGCGATGCCCTGCGCGGCGAGGATCTGCAGGCTGCGCAGCTTGTCGCGCGCGCGCAGCACCGCGTCGGAGGAATTCGGCGTGTACACGCCCATCGTCTCCAGCTGGCGCAACACCGCGGTGCCGTAGAACGTGCTCTGCGTGCCGATGCGCGGGATCGCCGCATCGAGATCGCGCACCGGCTTGCCCTTGTAGCGGATCGCCACGCTGTCCGGCGCGATCCGCACGTAGCAGCGCAACGGGTCAAGCACGCGCACCACGTGGCCGCGCGCACGCGCCGCGTCCACCAGGCGCTGGGTCGAGTACAAGCGGGTGTTGCGCGAGAGGATGGCGATCTTCATGGACGGTCCGTGGCCGCCAGCGGCAGCCGGGGCTGGGTGTAGGCGCGCGCCGGGTCGACCGCGAAGCGCCCGTGCAGGGCGCTGCGGCCGAGCAGCATGGGAAACAGCAGGTGGCG
This sequence comes from Rhodanobacter geophilus, assembly GCF_040812275.1. NCBI lineage: Bacteria > Pseudomonadati > Pseudomonadota > Gammaproteobacteria > Lysobacterales > Rhodanobacteraceae > Rhodanobacter > Rhodanobacter geophilus. Next base: position 6,636 of record NZ_JBFOHL010000008.1, read on the forward strand.
CCGATCGGTCAGGTTGATGTCGGCCGCGAAGCGTCGCCCCGCCAGCAGGATCTCGCTGCGGATGAACCAGCGCTCGGTGCGGCGGCCGCCGGTGTCGGTGACCACGCGCCGGTCCAGCGCCGGCGCCTCGCAATGCACTTCGCCCGATGCGTGCCGTCCGGTGCGCACGATGAAGCGCAACCACACCGCGCCGTCGCGCTGGAAGCTTTCCAGCGTCTCCACGTGCAGCGCGCTGCTGCGCGCACCGGTATCGAGCTTGGCCTTGAGCTGGGCGATGCCCAGCTGCGGCAGCGCCAGCCGCTCGCGCCAGCCCAGCACGAGCGGACCCGGCACGATCTGACACGGGGTGGTCGGATCCGTCATCGGTGTCGGCGCACTCGCTGGGGTGGCGATGGGGGCGGCGCCTGGCCATTGCGGCGGAAGGCAATGGAGCGGGTGAAGGGAATCGAACCCTCGTCAGTAGCTTGGGAAGCTACAGCTCTACCATTGAGCTACACCCGCGTCGGCCCGCGGATGGTAACCCGGGAAATGGCGCGGTGGGAATCGTCGACCGGCGTTCCCGCATGAATCGCCGCCGGCCGGCGGATATCCGCCGGCTGAACCATCGATGGGGCCGGTGCGGAAAACTAAGCCGGCCCTAATCCCCTCCATGGGCATAATCGGATCGTCAATGCACGTCGCGCAACGTGCCCTGGGGCCGAATGGCAATCGCGCCATGCCGGTCCGCGTTGCGCCTGGAACCGGGAGACTCCGATGCGTGTGCCTGCTTTTCTGCTTGCTTCGTTGCGCCGCGGCTGGCGGCCGCTGGCCGTGCTGCTGCTGTGCGTGGTGGCCGGACTGGCCCAGGCGCAATCCGCCGACACCGATGGCAGCGCGCCACCGGATCGGGTGGCGCGGCTGTCCTACATCGCCGGCGATCTCGGTTTCCTGCCCGCCGGCAGCCAGGACTGGGCCGGCGCCGACCTCAACCGGCCGCTGACCACCGGCGACCGCCTCTCCACCGGCGACGACGCCCGCGCCGAACTGGAGCTGGGCGGCGCCAGCCTGCGCATGGCCGGCGGCAGCGACTTCGGCCTGCTCAACCTCAACGACAACCTCGCCCAGATGGAGCTGACCCAGGGCACGCTGAACCTCAGCGTGCGCCACCTCGACCAGGGCCAGAGCTACGAGATCGATACGCCGACGCTGGCACTGGTAGTCAGCAGCCCCGGCACCATCCGCGTGGACGTGGACAACAACGGCAGCGGCACCCGCGTCACCGTGTTCAACGGCCAGGCCACGGTCTACGGCGAGAACGATGCCCGGCACGACGTCATCCAGGGCCGCAGCTACCAGTTCGACGACGCCTCGCTGGCGGCGCTCGCGGTCAGCGACATCGGCGGCGGCGATGCCTTCGATGCGTGGTGCAGCGAGCGCGACCGGCGCTACGCGCAATCCGCGGCGGATCCCCATGTCTCCGCCGACGTGGTCGGCTACCAGGACCTGGATGAATACGGCAGCTGGCAGGACTCGCCGGACTACGGCGCGGTCTGGTATCCCAGCCAGGTGCCGGTGGACTGGGCGCCGTACCGTGACGGCCACTGGGCGTACATCGCGCCGTGGGGCTGGACCTGGGTGGATGCCGCGCCATGGGGCTTCGCGCCGTACCACTACGGCCGCTGGGCCTGGGTCCGCGGCGCCTGGGGCTGGATCCCCGGGCCGCGGCTGGCACGGCCGGTGTATGCGCCGGCACTGGTGGCCTTCGTGGGCGGTGGCGGCTGGGGCGTGTCGGTCGGCATCGGCGGCGCGCCGGTGGGCTGGTTCCCGCTGGGCCCGGGCGAGATCTACAACCCGTGGTACCACTGCGACCGCGCGTACTACCGGCGCGTCAACGTCACCAACATCTACGTGCGAAACGCCGGCTACCGCAACACGGTCATCAACCATATCGACAGCCGGTACGACGACTACCGCGAAGGACGCGTACCGCCGAACCTGCGCTACGCGAACCGCGCCGCGCCACGCGGCTTCACCGCGGTGTCCGGCGCGACCTTCGCCGGCGGCCAGCGCGTGCAGCGCGGCCTGCTGCGCGTCGATCCGCACCGGCTCGCCGCCGCGCCGGTGCTGGCTCGCGGCATGGCCACGGTGCGCCCCGACCTGCGCAGCGCGGCACCGGCACGCAGCCCGCGGACACCGACCGCCGATTTCCGCCGCAACGTGGTGGCGCACACGCCGCCGCCGGCCATGCTGCCCGCGGTGCACGCGAACTTCGCCCCGGCGGGCGGGCGCACGCCGCAACGCATGCCCGCGCCGTTCGCCAACGTGCGCGTGCTGGACAACCGCGGCACGGCGCGCCCCGTCGCTGCGCCGCAAGGCGAATCGGCCCGCGTCGCACCGGCACAGCCGCGCACGATGCGCGCCCCGGATGCCCCTGCCGGGCTTCCGGACGTGCGCCGGGTGGAACCCGCACCGGCGCAGGCAGGTGCACTGCCTTCGGCCCGCTTCGCCCATCCGTACACCAACGGGCGCGGCCTGCCCGCGGCCGAACCGATCCGCCGCGCCGAGCCCGCTGCGGCGCCGCGCCCCGGCGTGAGCTACATCGCAGGGCCGGAGCAACCGCGCCCGCAGCCGGAAAGCCGCGGCGAGCGCCCGGCCAACGCCTTGCCGCAACCGCCACGCTTCGAACGCGCACCTGCACAGGCTGCGCCGATGGAACGCGCCCCCGCGCCGGCCTACACGCCGCCGCGCCCGGCGTACCAGCCGCAGCGTGAATACAGCCGGCCGGCATACCAGCCGCAACGCGAATACGCCCAGCCGTCCTATCAGCCACCGCGCGAATTCGCCCAGCCTCGCCACGAGGCTCCGCGTCCCGCCGCGCAGGGACAGCAAGGGCATGCCGCGCCGGAGCACAGCGCGCCACCGCCGCGCAAGGACGAGCAGCACTGAGATCGTCGCCTTGTCGCTCGCCCGCCGCGGCGACAAGGCGACCCTGCCCCGATTCGGCACCGATGGCGCCAGCGGCTACAATGGGCGCATGCAGATCACGCTCAACGGCCAGCCGCACGTTTGCGCTCCCGCCACCACCATCGTCCAGCTGCTGGAAGCGGCCGGCTACGGCGGTCGCCGCGTGGCCGTGGAGCTGAACCACGAGATCGTGCCGCGCAGCCAGCACGCCAGCCGCACGCTCGCCGAAGGCGACCAGGTCGAGATCGTCCAGGCCATCGGCGGCGGGTGAGTCCGCACACCCGGTTCCCGCATCCCCGCGACGTTCGCGCCGGACGCCGCCCTCGCAAGGCATCCCCATGAACCTCAAGACCTTCGACGTCGCCGATCCGCTGGTCATCGCCGGCAAAAGCTATGCCTCGCGCCTGCTCACCGGCACCGGCAAGTACAAGGATTTCGACGAAACCCGCCGCGCCTCGCAGGCCGCCGGCGCGGAAATCGTCACCGTGGCGATCCGCCGCGTGAACGTCGGCCAGGACGCGAACGCGCCCAGCCTGCTCGACGCGCTGCCGCCCGACGAATTCACCCTGCTGCCGAACACCGCCGGCTGCTACAACGCCGTGGACGCGGTGCGCACCTGCAAGCTGGCGCGCGAGCTTCTGGACGGCCACAAGCTGGTGAAGCTGGAGGTGCTGGGCGACCAGCGCACGCTGTTCCCCGACGTGGTGGAAACGCTGAAGGCCGCCGAGACCCTGGTCGCCGACGGCTTCGACGTGATGGTCTACACCTCGGACGACCCGATCCTGGCCAAGCGGCTGGAGGAAATCGGCTGCGTGGCGGTGATGCCGCTGGCCGCGCCGATCGGCTCGGGCCTGGGCATCCAGAACCGCTACAACCTGCTGGAGATCGTGGAGAACGCGAAGGTGCCGATCATCGTCGACGCCGGTGTGGGCACCGCCTCGGACGCCGCGGTGGCGATGGAGCTGGGCTGCGACGGCGTGCTGATGAACACCGCCATCGCCGGCGCGAAGGACCCGGTGCTGATGGCGCACGCGATGAAGCTGGCGATCGAGGCCGGCCGCGCCGCGTTCAAGGCCGGCCGCATCCCGCGCAAGCGCTACGCCTCGGCCTCCAGCCCGATCGACGGCACCATCGGCTGATCCGCTGCCTTCTCCCCTCTCCCTCCGGGAGAGGGGCTGGGGGAGAGGGTGCGGCTGGAACGCTGCGTTTGGGTCTTGCGCAAGGCTCCACCCGCTCGCTCCGTCCGCACCCTCTTCCGCCTGGATTCGCGCCATCCTTGGCGCCCCCCCTTCGGGGCCAGCTTCGCTGTTCCGCAGGCGCCTCGGCACCTGCAGGTCGGCACCCTCTCCCGAAGGGAGAGGGTTCACTCGCCAGTTTTCCGCCTGTCATGACCGACACCTCGCCCACCGAACACCTCCGCCGCGTCCGCAGCTTCGTGCTGCGCGAAGGCCGCATGACGCCGGCGCAGCAGCGCGCCTTCGACGAGCACTGGGCGCGCTACGGCATCGACTACAGCGGCGCCGCGCAGGACTATGCCGCGCGCTTCGGCAGGTCGGCACCGCTGGTGCTGGAGATCGGCTTCGGCAACGGCGAGGCGCTGGCCTGGGCCAGCGAGCACGATCCGGCGCGCGACTATCTCGGCGTGGAGGTGCACGGCCCGGGCGTGGGCCGGCTGATGAACGCGCTGGCCGCGCGCGACGCGCGCAACGTGCGCCTGTACAAGCATGACGCGGTGGAAGTGCTGGAGCACGAGATCCCGCCCGGCACGCTGGCCGAGGCGCGCATCTGGTTCCCCGACCCCTGGCACAAGAAGCGCCACAACAAGCGCCGCATCATCCAGCCCGCCTTCGTCGCCCTGCTCGCCTCGCGCATGGCGCCCGACGGCCTGCTGCACCTGGCCACCGACTGGCAGCCCTATGCCGAACACATGCTGGCAACGATGGAAGCCGCGCCCGACTGGCACAACGCCGTCGCACCCGGCCAGTACGCCGGGAAGCCGGCATGGCGCATCGAGACCCACTTCGAGCGGCGCGGCTTGAAGCTGGGGCACGGGGTGTGGGACCTGCTGTATCGGCGTGCTCCAATGAAGTGAAAGCCACGCCGCCCGTTGGGCGGCGTCTCGTTTGCTCCCTCTCCCCTGCGGGGAGAGGGGGGCCCCCCCCCCCCACGCTGCGGAAGCGCCCGCTCGAAGCAACCATCACCGCAAGCCCCGGCCCCTCACCCTGCCCTCTCCCCGAAGGGGAGAGGGGACAGCACTTCCTTGCTCCCAGGACAGGGGCATCCATGGCCCTTCCCCGCATCCCAAAGAAGCGGGGTTCCGCCCGGCTCCCTCTCCCCTGCGGGGAGAGGGTTGGGGTGAGGGGCCACGCTGCGAAAGTGCCCGTTCGAAGCAACCATCAACGCAAGCCTTGTCCCCTCACCCTGCCCTCTCCCCGAGGGGGAGAGGGGACAGCACTTCCCCGCTCCCAGGACAGGAGCATCCATGGCCTCTTCCCCGCGTCCCAAAAGAGAGAGAGGGGCGATCGTGCGCATGGCCCGTGGTTCACCAGCCCTTGCATCGCGCCGCTTATACTTGCGCGAACCTGCCAGGGACGAGCGCCGCAGCGTGAATTCGCCACTGCCACCCCGCATCCATCCACATCCGACGCCCTGCCGGGAAGCGCGCTAGTGCCGCTTACGCTCACCCCCGAAATGATCCTGGTGCTCGGGCTGGTGGGCTTCACCATGCTGATGCTGGTGCTGGAGTGGATCCGCGCCGACATGGTGGCGCTCTTGGTGGTGGTGGTGATCGGCCTCACCGGGGTGATTCCCTCCGACCGCGTGTTCAACGGCTTCGCCGGCAACGCGGTGATCGCGATCATCGCGATCATGATCATGGGCGAGGGGCTGGACCGTGCCGGCGTGCTCAACCTCACCGCGCACATGGTGATGCGGCTGGCCAAGGGCATGGAGTCGCGCCTGGGCGTGGTCATCAACATCATGGCCAGCCTGTTCAGCGCGGTGATCCCCAGCCAGGCGCTGGCCGCGCTGATGATCCCGGTATCCAGCCGCCTGTCCGCGCGCACCGGCGTGCCGCTGTCGCGGCTGCTGCTGCCGATGGCGTTCTGCATCCTCACCGCCACCAACACCACGCTGATCGCGAACTCGCCGCTGATCGTGCTGAACGACCTGATCGCCAGCGCGAACGCGAACCTGCTGCCGGGCGCGCACACGATCCCGAAGTTCGGCCTGTTCAGCGTCACTCCCGCCGGCCTCGCGCTGGCCGCGGTGGGCGTGGCGTATTTCTACTTCTTCGGCCGCAAGCTGCTGCCCGGCCACGAGGACGAACGGCTGAAGGTGACGCCCGGCCGCACCGAGAGCTACTTCGCCGACACCTACGGCATCGTGGGCGAGACCGCCGAGCTCACCGTCACCGCCGAGAGCCCGCTGGTGGGCATGAGCATCGGCGAGGCCGAGGCCTTGCACGACGCGCCGCTGATCCTGGCGATCAAGAGCGGCAACGAGGCGCGCATGGCGCCGCCGGCCGACCACGTGATCTGGGTGGGCTCGGTGCTCGGCGTGCTGGGCCCGCGCGAGCAGCTCAACCGCTTCGCCAACAACCAGCTGTGCCGGCTCTCCACCCGCATGCGCCAGCTGGCCGAGCTGTTCAACCCCACCCGCGCGGGCATTTCCGAAGTGGTGATTCCGCCGGTGTCGCGCTTCATCAAGCACACCGTGGGCGAACTGCGGCTGCGCAAGCGCTTCGGCATCTCGGTGCTGGCGGTGAACCGCGGCGACCAGGTGCTGCGCGACGACGTGCGCGCGGTGACCCTGCGCGCGGGCGACACCGTGGTGGTGCACAGCACCTGGCGCGACCTCTCGCTGGCGGCGGAGGACAAGGACCTCGTCGTCGTCACCGACATCCCGAAGGAAGAACAGCGTCCCGGCAAGATCTGGCAGGCGGTGGGCTTCTTCGTGCTGGCCAAGTGCCTGGCGCTGTTCACCAACCTCGACCTGTCGGTGGCGATGATGACCGGCGCGATCGGCATGCTGCTCAGCGGCGTGCTGAACATGGACGAGGCCTACAAGGCGGTGAACTGGAAGACGATCTTCGTCACCGCCTGCCTGATCCCGCTGGGCTGGTCGATGGACTCCACCGGCACCGCGGCGTGGCTGGCGCAGTACGTGCTGCACTACCTGGGCAGCGCCTCGCCGTGGGTGCTGCAGGCCACGCTGGCCGTGCTCACCCTGCTGTTCTCGCAGGTGATGTCCAACGTGGGCGCCACCGTGATGATGGTGCCGATCGCGATCTCGGTGGCGGTGGCCACCGGCGGCAACCCGTCGGCCTACGCGCTGATCGTGGCGGTGTCCTCGTCCAACACCTTCCTGCTCAGCTCCGGCCACCCCGCGCTGATGATGGTCACCGGCCCCGGCGGCTACAAGGGCAGGGATTTCCTGCGCGTGGGTGCGCCACTCACCCTGGCGATGCTGATCGTCACCCTGGTCTCGATCAACCTGCTGTTCCGCTGAGCCGCCAGCCACGCCCCAACGGACGCCCGCGCCCGCATGCAGGCAGTGTTCCGGGTTCAAGGCTCGTCATCCCGGCGAAGGCCGGGATCCAGCGGCTTTCACCACGCCGCGAAGGCATTCGATTCCGGTCTTTTCCGACATGACGGCCAGCAGGGTCGCTCTTGGCTCAATCCGCCGTCGGCGACTCCCCTGCCACGCGCTCCAGCCGTCGACGCAACACGCGCAGGCGTTGCTGCAGCACGGCAGGCGGCATCGCCATCGCCAGGGTGCGGATGCAGCGTTCGAGGTGCGCCGGCCGTTCGCGCAAGGCATCGAGCGCGCGTCGCATGTCTTCGACGACGGCATCGCCATAAGCCTGCCCGGCCTTGTCCAGCGCAGCGCGCAGGCGGCGCGGCGGCAGGCCCATCATCGCCAGGTCGATCGCGTCGCGTGAAAAAGCGCTGTCGTCGCGCCAACGGTCGGCATTCGCGAGCAGTTTGCTGGCGGCAAGATCGACCGTCGTGAGCGTGGCAATGTCGCATACGACATCACTGCGCGCAGGCTCGTCCAGCGCGATCCGCGCCTCCCTGATGATTTCGAATTTGATGCGCACGTCGTCCACCAGCAACGCCGTGCGGATGCCGTACTGGTCGGCACGGATGTCTCGGGCAAGCACGACCGGCCGCGCATCCGCGTGCAACAGCGCATCGATGTTCGCGGCACCAGCCAGGCGCTGGCGCAACTGCCGGTAGCCATCGGGATCGGAGACCAGGAAGTCGATGTCGACCGACTCGCGGTATTCGCCATGGCGCAGCGCGATGGCCGTGCCGCCGCCAAACCAGCACTTGAGTTCGCGCAACTTCGCACCGTCGAGCGCGTCCAGGATCCGGGCGATGCGCCGATGATGCGGCCGCTCAAACACGCAGGTCGTCCGCACCGTACACCTCGCGCAAGGCATCGATCAGAGCACGCTCCTCCGGCTCCAGCAACTCCGGCTGCAGATGCCTCCAGTTGCGCTGGTACAAACCGAGCGCCTCGCGCGGAGACACGGCTTGGGTCGCATCGCCGACCTGCCATGCAAGGCTCCGGAGCTGCGGGTAATCGTCCAACCGGATGTGCAGTGGCAGCCCGACGTCGAGCGGATATTCCGCAACCGGCGATGACGCATCCTTGGCTTGCAGGCGCAGATCCATGCCGAGCACGCGCGCGGCGGCGAGCAAGGAGCCCAACGCAACCGTGGCTTCACCCTTTTCCAGCCGATGCCACGTGATGCGAGAGACCTGCGCCGCCTCGGCCGCCGCAGCCATGCTGATGCCCAGCGCCTTGCGCCGCGCGCGCAAGGCAGCGCCCAGCATCACGCTCCCGAGAGCCGGGGCCGCATGGGGATGAGCGTCTGCAGGAGGCATGTATCCATCTCGAATAGTGTTTCCCAAAATATACAAAATCGACAATTTGTCAATTGTGAGATACATTTTATGGTCGATCCGCCCCGCAAGCGCGCCGCTTGCCAGCATCTCCACCTGCGCCCAACAGCCCACGCTGGACATTCAGCCCATTCACAAACAGGCACCTCGACTCCAGTCGGCGTGCGCAATCAGGCAAGCATCGTCGTTCCGCGAAAGGAATCAGGCACACCACGGAACATCGGCATCCGATCGCCGGTACGGCCTTTGCCAGGGGGCCATGGCCCTCACCGGGCGTACATGAACAGGCATCCGCGGCGCCACATCAATACAGACTGTGACGTGGTGGTCACCCATCGGAATTCCATACCCGGAGAATGGCCGCACTCGACCGCATCGCGGTCCGCGTCTACAGGGGGCGTGAATCATGCTTGTCTTCGTACTTGGAGTTTCCTTGGGCGCCTGCCTGGGTGTCATCGTGGCCGGGCTGTGCGTGTCGCTCAGCAGGAGCGAGTCGATCTCCTGAGCCGCCGCCGTTCGTCCCTTTGGCGGGCCTGAGGCAAACGGATATTGCGCCAGCCGCCGGCTGACCCGCCCCCATCGCATCGATTCATCGCGGCAGGTCAGTGATGCAGATGGGCACGGAGGTGCAGCTGCCCGTTGGCGGCAAGGCTGCTGGCCACGCGGGTCAACAACTGTTGCGACGGGAAGCGCTGCCCGTAGACCCAGGGCAACGCCAGCAGCAGCGAGAGCAGCAACGGCCAGGCCCGCAGCGGCAGTTTCCACGCGCGCCAGGACCACGCCAGCCACGCCGCGCTCGCCAGCGCACCCAGCGACCAGCCCAACACGATCTCCGGGATCGAGTGCGCATCCAGCGCCACCCGCGACCAGGCAATCGCGGCAGCCAGCAGCATGCCCACGGCCACGGCCAGCAGGCGCACACCGTTGCGGGCACCGCCCGCCAGCAGCGCCAGCAGGGTGGGCCACGACAAGGCCGCCATCGCGCTGTGCCCGCTCAACCCCGTGTAATCCAGGCCCGGCAAACCGATGCCCCAGACCATGAAGAGCAGCTTGCTGCCCACCACCACGCCGCCGACGCCACATACGGCCAACAGCCAACCCAGCGCGAGGCCACGGGTCGCACGCGATACCAGCAACCACGCCACCATCAACGCAACGCAGGGAAGGATCACCGCGCTGTCGCCCAGCGCGGTGAGGTGCAGCCAGGTCGAACGGTCCAGCAGGATCAGCACCACGCCCCCGGCCACGCCAACGCCCTCGTAGAAGCGCGCCCCGTGCGCGATGACTCTACCCTGCAACCCACCCGAGAGCATCGCAGACAGAGCCTGCCCCGGACTTGTGCCGGGGGCGCGCCTCTACGGCCTTGGCGGGATGCGATGCGCATGGCGCTCCCCATCAGAAGCGCGGATCGCCGTGCCAGCGCCACGCACTCGCGATGATCGGCGCCAGCTCGGTGTACTGCGGCCGCCAGCCCAAGGCATTGCGCGCCTTGGCGCTGGCGGCGACCAGCACCGCGGGGTCTCCAGCTCGGCGTGGCGCCAGTTCGTGGGGGATCGCGCGGCCAGTCACCTGCTGCGCGGCGGAGATCACCTCGCGCACCGAGAAGCCGCAGCCATTGCCCAGGTTGAACACGTGCGCGCCATCGTTCGCGTCCATGTACGCCAATGCCAGCTCGTGTGCCTGGGCAAGATCATCCACGTGCACGTAGTCGCGCACGCAGGTGCCATCGGGCGTGGGGTAATCGTCACCGAATACCTTCAGCGCCGGCCCGGTACCCAGCGCCGCGCGCAACACGTTCGGGATCAGGTGGGTTTCCGGCGTATGCGCCTCGCCGATCTCGCCATCCGGGCTGGCGCCGGCCGCATTGAAGTAACGCAACGCCACCGAGCGCAGCCCGTATGCATGGGCTGCATCGGCCAGCATGCGCTCGACCATCAGCTTGCTGGCGCCGTAGGGGTTGATCGGCGCCGTGGGGTGATCCTCGTCGATCAGGGCCGACGTCGGCTGTCCATACACCGCCGCGGTCGAGGAGAACACCAGACATTCGACCCCATGTCGCTGCATCGCATCCAACAGATGCAACGTGCCCACCACATTGTTGGCGTAATACGCATAGGGCTGCTGCATCGATTCGCCCACCAGCGAACGTGCACAGAAGTGCATCACCGCATCGAAGTGCTGTCCCCTGAAAACGCGTTCCAACGAGGCCGAGTCCAGCAGGTCCGCCTCGATCAGCTCGCCCCACAGCACTGCCTTCTGATGGCCGGTGGAAAGATTGTCTAGAACGACAACCCGATGACCAAAGCTCGCGAGGTACTTCGCCATGTGGCTACCGATATAGCCTGCTCCACCGCAAAGCAAAATCTTCATTAATCATTTACTCTAATGAACAACCGAATATTGCGGGTGAGATCGGCCGGTGCATGACCAAGGTGATGACCTCAGGGCACTTTCACTACTGAAGCAAAGAAGGATCGAGCGCCAAACGTCCACTCGCCGTTAGACTGCCGCACTGATAAAGGCTGAATGGGTCGACCGATTTCGCCCACGGATCCGTGTTCCACCCAAAATATATCAGACCCTTAAGTCTTCCCTGCTCAACGTACGGCTTGAAGTCTCCCATCATTTCTCTCACCAACGTTACCCGCTCACTGTCGTTCACAGGGCACATCGTATCCTGCAACTTGAAACCCCACTCCGTAATCCAACACGGCTTGCCGATCTCGCTCCCTGGTGGATGGCAACGAGCCAACACAAATTGTGCTAGGCGACGCCGACGTCCTGCCGCCGCGAGAGGATCCCCAGGATGATCGCTCCATGGATAAACGTGAACGGCATAACCATCCACCCATTGATCTAGGCCATGTGCACGCAGGAAGTCTAATGTAGCGTTTAGGCTGACAAGCCCGGGGGTATGTTTGCTCAGCGGCCCCTCGGGCCCCTCATACGCACCAAATCCGGCGGTGAGGATGGGTGTAGTGCGATTCACCCGAGTGTGATCGCGAACATTTTTAACCTGGGCAAGAATCTTCAGATACTGAAGATAACCTTTCGCAATCTGTTGTGCCCCCGGATCGTGCTCAAGGTCTTCCAGACTAAACTGCCTACTTTCGCTTGGCACTGGAAAATCTGGATTGAACCCGGCCATGTTGATCTCGTTACCGATCTCCATGGCCTCAAGCTTCACCCCAGCTGCATCAAGCTTGGCCAGAACGCTGGAAAATTTAGCCTTGAAAAGATCGGGGTCAAGAGCGGACAGTGGGTGCCCGCTCCACATGTTCGAGTACGTCGACTTCTGATAGGTCCGAGTGGGCGCGCCGACCTGATAGGCGTCTAGGAAGCTGACGATCCAGTCGATCCGGATCCCCATCGCATAGGCCCGTCGGGCGAAATCTACTCCATCATCGGTGGCTGGAATGCCGGAACGGATGACAGTGACGCCGGCAGACTTGATCGCCTTGAGCATATCATTCTGCCGCACCACCGAAAGATGATTGACATTAACGACGTTGACACCTATGACCACATTAGCGGCGCAACATGCGGGCACACTGCACAAGAGAATGACCAGAGCACCCATGAGATCCCAAAGCCAACCCGACACTTTTGAACTCATCATAGTCATTCTTCCGGCAATCACTCGAAGCATAAGTGCTTCTTTAGAAGCACTGAATCCAACCGCAAAACCATTACCGAATACGCGTGTAAAGATGCGTAGTTTTCACTCGGCCACTCCAAGCTCAAACCGTAACCCACTTCTTCCGCAAGATCGGCACATCCGCGAGCACGAAAACAGCCACATATGACACCCCGCCAATCATGCACAGCAGCAAGAACTTGCCAGCGGTCGAGAATCCGGAAGTCATTGCGAGTAATGTCAATCCATAAGCACACGTGCTGCAAATCAGGATACGTAGCATAGGCCCCCATGCTACCAGTCTCGTGGAGATGTGTCGCACCATGAGCTTCGCCACTAGGCAACTAACCAAAACCGACAAAACCACAATCCCAGCTACCGATTCAACAGACCATGACCCTACCAAATTGAGCACAGCCACTAACAACATAAATGCCACAAACGTCGAAATCGGAGCGACACATGACCGTTTGGGTTGCTTAGCAACAAAGAACGCCGGATCCACACCAAATTGACGAAACGCCAAAAGCCCAGCACCAATAACCGCCCAGACATAGCACCTACTGAAGCCGTCTACCAGACTAACCGGAACGAGTAATGCTGCCAATTCCCGCGCACCACACGCCATGCCAACGGCAGGGAATATCAGAGAAGCGACGGTGACAAGATGAGTCTTCAACACTCCCTCCCGCCCACCCTCTCCATCGGCCTGGTCGTATGCCCGGACAGAAATCTGTAGAAAAAGGACGTTTATGGCCAAGCCCGCGATGGCAAACACCTTGAGGGCCAGATCTAGAGCAAAAATGAATGCCGCAGAATCGGTAGGCGCCAATGTTCTAGCCACTGCAGTACGCGCAACTGCCGGGAAGGCAAAAGTAAACACACTCGATGCGGCAGTGAATGCGCCATAGGAAGCAAGCTCCTTGGCTCGCGCGCTGAGACCCGTGAACTCTTTCCTACGAAACTGAAGCGCATCATGAAATCGTCTGGCCACTATTGTTGCGGCCAGCCACAAGGCAAGCGACATACCCGCCATGACACCAACAGCCGTCCTGAACGTGACGGCAGCCAACAACGCGCAAGTTACAAGCAGCCCCCCCCTACTCAGCCCAAGTCGCGCATAGCTTCCATTGGAAAACTGGGCTCGATGGTAGGCGAGCTCGCCATCGAGCCGTCCTTGGAGCACGGCGTACTGAAGAGTTGTGGCAGCAAGCATGAAAGCCGAACGCCACCAACTCCCAATAACAAGTATCAATACGATCGCCAGCAGAGCAACGGACACCAGCCCATAGGCCGCTCTGAGTAGTTTCGTCGATTCGCCACTAGTGGCCCCCTCTCCCGTGAACCGAATCACAGAAGTCCTCAACCAGTCAAAAGACAGAGAGGCAATAAGTTGCGCATAACCGAGTGCCACAGCAAACTCGGTATACTGCACAGGATTTAGCAATCTTGGAAGCAGAAGCTGGATAATCAACGCGGCAACATTCGCCGCCGCGATGGCCAGCAGAAGATAAAAAGAGCTACGCATGGGATACGTCCATGCGTGCTTGTTGCTCATTTCGGCAAACCGCATTGCTTGGGATCGTCCTCGAAACTACCAAGCCTGCGCCAATTACCGATCGATTACCGATCACGATCGCACCGAATACCACGGCGTTTGCATAAATCTGTACGTCATCACAAATACAAGGATACGCTGGAGGGCCTGCCTTACGGGACGTCCCAAGCGTCACGTGCTGGTAGATTGTTACCCTATCGCCAACCACCACACCCTCGCCGATAACAATACCCACCGCATGAGGCAGACAGAGGCCTGGGCCAATACAGGCTCGGGGCGAGATGTGACACGCAGCCAAACGAATATTGCGCAACCACAGCCACTTGCTAACCAAGCGTCCCACTGCGCCGCGGTTGAGAAGCGCGCGCGACAAACGATAGCGAAAGATTGCTTTGACGCTGTGCGAAACAAGAAGCGCCTTCAATACCGCCACATTGCCCTTTGCGCCAGTATTAACAAGGACGTCCTGCTGCAGGTCATACCAAATTGCCATGGTTAGCGAACCTTCCTCAGGCCACCACCTTGGGGTACATAAACTCCCGCCTCACGCGTGGATACAGACACGGTTGTGCCCGACCCGATGATTGACCTATCAGCCAATTGCGTACCTTTCAGCACGACTACATTCGATCCAAGCCAGCAGCCCTGGCCGATCTCTACATCACGCTCCACAAACTGCGAATGATCGACAAGGAAATCCGACGATATCACGTGATCATGATCATAGATTTTCACGCCCTCGCCCATAAGGACATCAGCGCCAATGGAAATGCGGCTTCTACTATTGATGGATACACCTTGATTGAGGAATACACCGGAACCGATCCAGACATGTCCACCATCACAAAAGATCTGGCCACATCCTCGCGTCTTCACACGCCCGAAAACAAGGGTACCGCCCCGTCGAAGCCGAACCGACACCCGAGGACCCAGCCCAAGTAAAGGGCCACGGAATGCACTCCGGTACATCAACTTGTAAAATACGAATCGCGACGCCGAAACGAGAACATAATGAACCCTGACGAAGATTTCGATCACGCGTGCCCCCTCCGCTTCAGCGCATGGACGAAACGATAGGGTATAGCGAGAAGAGCGAGAGTCATTCCAACGCCAATCATTTTGCTCAGAGTTAACGGGTGCCGATATCGCCATTGCACGCGCAAGCGTGCAAGCAATTGCTGGCGTCGCCGACTCAATGAAATTCCCGCTGGGTCCACCTGATATTTGAGAAGAACTTTTGGAACGTTACACACACTGTGACCAGTAGCAATCGCTCTTCGCAGGAACTCATAATCTTGGGCGACAGCGAAGGATTCGTCATAGAGACCAATCTCGGCAAAGAGTGCTGTACGAACCATCCATGCCGGGTGTGCTATGCATGAATTGCGATGAAGGAACCGATTCACTTCGGTTATTGTTGTCGGAGGCTGATAAAGAAAAAGCCTGCGCCCGGTCTGCACATCGACGTAGTCTGCCCACGAACCGACGAGCCATAGATCAGGATGATCCCTCAAATAATCTAGTTGCTCCTGCAGACGCCCGGAAATATTTTCATCGCCTGCATCAATACGGCAAATGAAGCCGTAACCCAGGGCCTGAATCCTCTTCAACCCGACATTCAGTGCTCGTGTTAGCCCCTTATTGGAATCGAGTCTAACAACTTCCACATTTGGATCGCTTGCATAATGCTCTAGTGACGTTGCCGATCCATCATCTACAATCACAATTGCGATCTCGCTTGAATCACCTCTCACGCTCTCGAGAGTACGCTGCAATGAGGGGCTGTCCCTGTTGCACGCGATCAAAACAACGGCTTTGTTGGAATTCAAATTGGGCCGTACGCTCACGGGCTGATTTCCTTATAGAGCTTGTACGTCGCAGACAGCATCGCGTCCGGAGAAAACACCTCTCGGCAGAACTCCTTGGCTCTTTTGCCAATAGCCTGCCATTCCTCCACGGTAGTTGCCTTAAGGATAGAGGCAAGCTCGTACGCCGTGCCGCTATCGAATCGCTTACCGGAAACACCTTCGATCACGGCTTCTGGCAACGAGCTCGCCCCCGAACTCAAGACTGGCGTTCCCAAACACATGGCTTCGAGTGGCGCCAACGCGAAACCTTCCCAACGACTCGGCACGACGAGAACCGTGGCACTACGCATGTGCTCGTACACCACCTCGGGCGGCTGCCAGCCCAGCGCATCGACGCCCGCCGGAATAGGGGCATCACCTCTGCGCTTCCTAACAGCCTCACCGATCAGAGTGAAGTGGATGGCTTCATTTTTCAACAAATCAATCGACTCGACCAGAATATCAAAACCCTTTTGGTGATCGAATCGACCAACGAAGAGGACTCTATATTCGCCAGGTCGCACACTTAGTCTATGGTCGGCGTCGTCTAACCGTGGATGTGCGTTATAGATTAGCCTGATCTTGCGCTCAGAAATTCTGGCCCCCTTGGCCAGAGCAAGCTCATGCTTGCTTAGGCATACCACGCGATCGCATAATTTACTTAGAATAAACTCTACGCCTCGATAGAGCGCGTTGGCCAAACCATGTCCCGATCTATCGAACGACCACCCGTGCGCGGTGTAAGCCACCGACACTTCACGCTTCAACCACTTCCTGGCGAGAACAAGTCGCACAACCATACCGGCAAACGTACTGTGGGCGTGGACAACGTGAGGTCGGTATATCTTAATCTGCGCGTGAAGCGCGATGGCCAGCCGAACAAGCGACTGGAAGTTGCGGCCACTTCGCCTGTAGGCCACTGAGGTTACTCTCTGATTCAACCCCGAAATTGGATGCTCCTCAGGGTGCAATACCGAGTGAAAAAGGACGGTGTCGTCACCACCATTGGCAATGTCCCTGATGGCTGAGCCAACCCCTCCCCTGCACGTCTCCGCGACATGCAACACCCGAATGACATCTGTACAAATGTTCTCCGCCACCAACTCTCTGACCTTATTAATTTGTCGCCCAAGGTTATTTGGCATGATTAGTTAAACCAAGGGTGTACGTACTGCTTTCCTGAGAAAAGACAAGAACACCCATTGCAATAAAGACCGAAGCCAGAATTACACGCTTCAAAATACCTGCACGAGGCACAAACCGCTGTAGGAAAGCCCAAGACATCAAAGGAGCAAAGAAAAGTTGATTGGTAATGAATCGCTCAGATAGAGTCGGCACACTCACCCCCACCAACACCATTCCGCTGAATAGCAAAAAGCATGCGGACACTACGGGCCACTCTACGACCAGATCGAAGGAGATCACAAATATAAGTATCAACAAGACGGACAAGGCAAAATTGAAAGTATGATAGATCTCGCCAAAGTTGGTAACACCTTGAGAGTAGTATGCGGCCTTGTCAGAAATCGACATCAAGCCCCCGAGCGCTCCCATACGCTGGGCCAGCAACAAGATTAGATGTGATAGCGCAACGCAAGCCACAAAGAAGATAATGGCCCGGCTTTTACTATTGATCCGCAAAGCCCATATGCCAGGCAGAAGCAAGAATATTATTGATGACCAATGAAGGCCTATCGCAAGCACCACCAATAGCGCAGCCAATGTGTATGAGCGGCGATGGAAATAATAAACGCCAACAATACCGATTGGATATGACATCACCTGCCGAATTATGTTTCCGAAATACACTGCCTCATATGAAAACAGAAGCATCACGAAAATAACTGCCGGGGCCCCGCTTTCCTTGGACATCCGTGAATATGCGATTCCGGATAGACCGAATGTCAGGGTGTATACCAAGACAAGCCACAAAGATCCCGAATTGATGAATGGGCGCCATAATGCTTGCAGTGGCCAAAAGAGGACCTCAGTGTTGCCGAAATACTGAATCCCAATCGCGTGCGCAGTTGCCACATCCCTCAAAGCCATGAAAGTTGTCACGTACTTTGGCGTATCCGATCCACCATTAATTGGCCGTAAACCGATGAAGTAGAGACCGACTATATAAGCCGCCAAGACGCACAGCCAGTCGAACACCCGACGTCCATTGACGCGCTCTGAGGCATTGCCGGACATACCGCCAACAATGAAGAAGAGCATAGTCGCAAAACTGCCAGCGAGAAAAATGCTCCAGTTTTCAAGGTCCATTACACACCCTCTATTGCTTACGGTCTCTTTAACTGAATGACTCTTCCCTGTCTAAACGAAGAACCTCACGCCCCTGTCAGAAATTTTGTCTAATTATGCATTCATAAAAAAGAAGCGATGCCATCTACAGGTGGAACGTAATTAATGAGGGCTGACTATGAATATGGCGTAAAGGCACCAATCAGGGATATGTTGATTTCGCATAGAATCCCCGGATCAACGATTCGGCGACGCACTACGCCCACGACCAATTCCGTAATAGCTAAAACCCATTGCCTCAATTTCTTGAGGCTGATAGATATTTCGACCATCGAAAATCACACGATCAGCCAAGACAATTTGCAGATTCAAAAAATCGGGACTGCGGAACTGCTTCCACTCCGTCACCACAACCAGGGCATCAGCACCCTGCAACGCAGCCTGTGCCGAGTCGCACAACTCTAGATCACTGCGCTCACCGAAGATGCGCCGGGCCTCATGCCTTGCTTCTGGGTCATACGCTCGAACTTTCGCGCCAGTAGCCCACAGCTTCGCCAGCAGAGCCTGACTGGAGGCGGCTCGCATGTCGTCGGTGTTCGGCTTGAATGCCAGTCCCCACACAGCAAACGTCTTACCCGCTAGTGCCCCGCGGTAATGCCGTTCGATCAACTCAAACAGGTGACCTTTCTGGCTTTCGTTGACTGCTTCGACTGCGTTCAGCAGTCGCGCGTCGTAGCCCATCTGCTGTGCGGTGCGCGCCAGCGCCTGCACGTCCTTCGGGAAGCACGAGCCGCCGTAGCCGGCACCTGGGTAGATGAAATGCCAGCCGATGCGCGGGTCCGAACCGATGCCCTGGCGCACCATCTCCACATCGGCGCCCACGCGCTCGGCAATGTTGGCGATCTCGTTCATGAAGCTGATCTTGGTGGCCAACATGGCATTGGCCGCGTATTTGGTCAGCTCGGCCGAGCGCACGTCCATCACCACCAGACGATCGTGGTTGCGGTTGAACGGCGCATAGAGGTGGCGCAACTTTTCCACCGCGAGGCTGCTGTCGGCGCCGATCACGATGCGGTCCGGCCGCATGAAATCGTTGATGGCGTCGCCTTCCTTGAGGAATTCGGGATTGGAGACCACGTCGAATGGCAGCTCGATGCCACGTGCAGCCAGTTCGGCAGCGATGGCATCACGCACCTTGTCAGCGGTGCCCACCGGCACGGTGGACTTGTTCACCACGATAGCGGCCTTGTCCAGGCATTGACCGATGGTGCGGGCCACCGCCAACACGTACTGCAGGTCGGCACTGCCATCCTCATCCGGTGGCGTGCCTACGGCGATGAATATCAGCTCGCCATGGGCAATGGCTGCGGCGGCATCGGTGGTGAACTTGAGGTGCCCCGAAGCATGGCAGCCGGCGACCGTGGCCTCCAGGCCCGGCTCATAGATAGGGATCACCCCGCGATTGAGCCCTTCGACCTTGGCGGCATCGATATCCACGCAGACCACATCGTGACCGACCTCGGCGAGGCAGGCACCGGAAACCAGACCGACGTAGCCGGTACCGAAAATGACAACGTTCAATGTACGAAAACCTGCTGCGCGTTACTGCCATGAAGTCCTTGCATCATCGCCGTGACGATGGCGCAGGGACCATATCTCAAATCTTTAGTTGAAGGAGCGAGCCCGATTGCGAGCGTCCATCGTCAATATGCATTGGTACGCTTCAGCAGGACCAGCGGCGTACGCAGGATGATCTTGAGGTCAAGCCAGATCGACCAGTGATTGATGTAATGCAGGTCGAACTCGATTCGCTTGGCAAGGTCCGTATCTCCACGCAAACCATGTATCTGCGCCCATCCCGTGATGCCGCCCTTTACCAGATGCTTGTGCATGTAGCCGGGAATCTTTTTCTTGAACTGCTCGACGAACATGGTCCGCTCGGGGCGTGGACCCACGATGGAAAGTTCGCCTTTCAACACATTCAGGAACTGTGGCAGTTCGTCCAGACTGGTGACGCGAATGAACCGGCCGAAGCGGGTGGCGCTTTTGTTGCCCGCGTTGCCCCAGACCACACCATGCTTCTCGACATCTACCGGCATGGAACGGAACTTGAGCATCTCGAACTCCTTGCCATCCAGCCCCAGGCGCTTCTGCCGGTAGAACACAGGGCCGGGGCTGCTGAGCTTCACACCCAGAGCCAACAGCAGCATGACCGGGCTGAGCAGCAGCACGATCAACGCAGCAAGCGCCCGATCCTCGATCGCCTTCAAGATTCGCGCATGACCGTTGATCCGGCTGCCGCGCAAGGTGATCACCGGCACGCCAGCCAGTTGCACGGCCTGGTGATTGAGCAGCTCGTAACCGAACAGATCCGGCACCAAGCGGATCGTGGTGGGCAAATCACTGGTCGCATCCAGCAGGCGCTTGATCTCGGCCTCGGCACGCATCGGCAGGGCTACCCAGATCTGGTCCGGCGCGTGCTGTTGCACGTTGGCGATGAAGGTGTCGAGGTCACCCACGCACGGAACATCGGTGCCGGCCGGCTGGTCGTACGGAGTCCGCACGTAGCCGACAACGTCCAGACCCATCCAGGGATTTTGGTTGGCGGCAGCCGCGATCTTGCGGCCTGCCTGGGTGACGCCCACCAGCACCACCTTGCGCGCGTCGATGCCGCGGGCGCGGATGCCGCCCAGCAGGCGGCGCCCTGTCCAGCGGTGCACGCCCAGCAAGACCAGGGCGCCAACGAACCAGCTGCCCAGCCACAGTCTCGAATAGTCTTCCACGCTCTTGACCGCCCATTCCGACATCAGCAGGACCACCATGACGGTGCTCCATGCCAGCGCCATACGGGCGATTTCCCTTCCCGGACTTTCGCCACGCCAGCTGCGGTAGAGGCCGAATATCGGGAACAGCAGCAGAACCAGCAGCACCACTCGAAGCACCACGGAGGGATTGCCTGCGGCCAGCCATGGACTGCCGAACCGCGCCCAATGCGCCAGGCAGGCCGTCAGCACCACGATGGCCACATCACCCACCCGTACCAGGATGTGCAGCAGCGCGGCGTATTTGGAGAAGAACATGGTTTCCGAACTGCGGTGCCGGAAATCCCCTGGTGTCAGCACAAGCATCACAACATCCTTGCTATTGAATTCTTCTACGCCCCGAGGAGATGCTTGCGAGCCCAGGCGATCACCATGTCACGGCGGGCAAGCCGTGATTGGCCCATGCAGCACCGCCCCCGCCGGACTTGCCGGCACGCATGGCCGTTGCGTCCCCTTGGACATGATAGCCCACGGATTCAAGTTATGTGACTACCATCACATTTTCATGTCGCTGGGGCGAATCGCACCGGCTTCGTTGATCCGTAGATGCAACGCAAGATCTAGGCGCATCTCGTCTGCAATGCGGCCCACGAACGGCGCAGTGCCATCGAGGGGCGCACTGCATGCGACACAACGGCCACGCATCGGCCGGCAGGTGCGCAAATGCATCGAACAGGGCCTTGTCCGGGTCGAGACGGCTGGCGACCTTCGCAAGTTTTCGCGGACCGATTGGGCGAAGGCCCATGCCTGGGTGCACGGGCATTTGCGGCATGCAGCCTGATCCGGCCGGGCGGCATCGGCGAGCGGGATGACTGCCGCCGGCATACGTCCAACCCACCCTGCCTGCCGCGAGGCGAGGTCGATGGATGGGCATTCCAACAACCTGCTGCCAGGGATGCCCTGATCAATCGACTTTTTGCTCGTCATTCCTGCGAAAGCAGGAATCCAGAGCCTTCGCGTTCAATGATCTACAGGCACTGGATCCCAGCTTTCGCTGGGATGACGGGCAAAATCAGAAACCCGCCCTGCCTGCCGCGAGGCGAGGTCGATGGATGGGCATTTCCAACAACCTGCTGCGAGGGATGCCCTGATCAATCGACTTTTTGCTCGTCATTCCTGCGGAAGCAGGAATCCAGTGCCTTTGCGTTCAATGGTCTACAGGCATTGGATCCCAGCTTTCGCTGGGATGACGGGCATAATCAGAGACGGGCAAAACCAGAGCTCTCCGGACGGATTACGTGGCGTCCTTGTATTCGTAATAACCATACGAGTAATAGCCTGCATTGCGCTTCTCCACCGCATTGAAAATGACGCCCTTGATCTCGACGCCGTTCTGTTCGAAACGTTGCTTGGCCAGTGCGATTTCGCGCACCTGATTCAGCCCGAAGCGCACCACCAGCAGGCTGGTGCTTGCGTGGTGGCCGATCACGGCGGCATCGGTCACGGCCAGGATCGGCGGCGTATCGATGATGACCAGGTCATAGAGCGGCATCACCTGCTCCAGCAGCGCGGTGAACCCGGCGTTCATCAGCAGCTCGGAGGGGTTCGGGGGCACCTTGCCTCGCGCGATGAAGTGCAGTTTCTCGACGCCGCCCACCGGGCGGATGGCGGCCGCCAGGTCGAGCTGGCCCGCGATCAGTTCGGACAGTCCGCCTTCCGCACGCCCGCCCAGCGCACGGTGCAGGCCGCCCCTGCGCAGGTCGGCGTCGATCAGCAGCACGCTTTGCCCGCCTTGCGCTATCACGGTCGCCAGGTTCGCCGAGACAAAGGTCTTGCCGGCACTTGGACTGGAGCCGGAAATCATCAGCACGTTGTTCCGGGCTTGCAGCCGCGCGAAATGCAGGCTGGTGCGCAGGCTGCGCAACGCCTCGGTCGCCAGGTCGGCGGGCGCACTGACGGCCAGCAGGTGTTGCCGCCCATCGCCATGCCGCCCCGGGTCGCGTACCGAGATGGCGCGTTCCTGGTCGCTGAGCGGGATGGAGGCATAGATCGGCATCCCCAGCTTCTCGATCTCGGCCGGATCCTCCACGCCACGCCTGAGCATCTGTCGCAGCAATACAAAAGCCACTGCCAGCAGGCCACCCAGGAACGTGCCGCCGATCACCACGAGCGCCTTCTTCGGCTTCACCGGCTTGTCCACGTTCACCGCGGCGTTGTCCACGATGCGCACGTTGCCCACGGTGCCCGCGCGGGCAATTTCCAGCTGCTGCGCCTGGTTGAGCAGGCCGGTATAGGTGGTGTTGCTGACCTGCACATCCTCGGTCAGGCGCAGCAGGTCACGCTGGGTGTCGGGCAGGTTGTTCACCTGCTTTTCCATGGCCGCCTTCTGTGCTTCCAGTTGCTCGATCTGCTGCATCAGGGCCTGGTAAGCCGGATGGCCCTTGGTGAAGCGGCGCTCCATGTCCGCCTTCTGCATCTGCAATTGCTGGATGCTGGTTTCGATGGCCACGACCTGGTCAAGCAGGCCCTTGGTCTGCAGGGTGATATCGACCGAATGCGCCTTGGTCTGGAAGTCGTTCAGCGCCGACTGGGCCTTTTCCAGCTTTTCGCGCACCAGCGGCAGCTGTTCCTTGACGAACTGCAGGCTGTTGCCGGCCTGGGCCGAATTGCGGTCCACGTTCTGGCGTACGTACGCCTCGCTGATCTGGTCGAGCACGTTGCGCGCGAGGTCGGGATCGGCGTCGTCGTAGGTCAGGCCGATGATGCCGGAATCCTTGCCCTGCTCACTGGCGTTCACCAGCTGCTGCAGTTCGTCCAGGGTCTCCAGTTCGCGATTGCGCACCACGTCGAAGCGCGTGCCCGGATTGGCGGTGAGCGTCTTGACCTGCATGGTCACGCCATGCCCCTTGGCCACCTGGCCTGTCTGCCCTTGAAGCAGGAGGTCGTCGTGGTTGTCGAGCAACGTGTAGGCCCCATCCTTGCCAGCGACCAGGGTCAGGTGCTTGGCGAACAAGCGGTCGGGCACATCGAGCTGGAACACGTCCAGCACGGAGCCGCCCCAGTCGTCCCGGCTGATGCCCAGCCAGGGCGTGGCTACTTCACCTGGCTGGTCCGGTGCGTAGTACCGGGCGATGAAGCCGCCGATCAAGGGAAAGCGGTGGGGCGTCACCACGATGTTGAGGTTGAGGTTGTCCACCGCCTTGCCGAGTACCGAACGCGAAGTGATGATCGCGATTTCGGTGGTGGCCTCGGAACTGGAGGCTCCGAGCGTCTGGGTGATCGCGCTCAGCCCGGGCAGGTCGGGCACCTTCTGCTCCACCTGCACGATGGCACTGGCCTCGTAGATCGGCGCAGCCAGGATGGCGTAGCCCACGCTGACCACGAAAAAGATGGAGGTGACGATGATGATCAGCCACTTGTGGTCGATCAAGGTGCCCAGCAGGGCATTGAGATCGATCTCGTCGTCGTCGCTGGATGTCGTGCTTTGCGCGGCTGCCATGGGGGTCGCTTTTGGTATCAAATTCAGGTGGGGGATGGATGCCGACTACTGAAGGTACGGCAGCCAGCTGCGGACGCCTCGATCGATCAACGCGAACACGTGCTCGAAAGCCGGACGCTGCTGGCGATAAGGGTCGGGAATGTCCTGTGCCTGTCCCCACTTGTCGAGCAGGAACAGCTTGCCGCTGGCCTCGGGCGCCAGTCGCGCCAAGGCGGCCAGATGGCTTTTCTCCATGCCAAGGATCAGGTTGGCTTCGCGCAGCAGCGCCGGGGTGACCTGGCGGGCGCGATGGCCGGTGCCATCCACGCCGTGCTCGCGCATGACCTGCAGCGCGGTCTCGTCCAGGGGGCGGTCGATCAGGGCGGCAAGGCCGGCGCTGCCCACCTCGATACCCAGGTGCGCAACCTGTTGTCGCAGCAAATATTCGGCGGTCGGGCTGCGGCAGATGTTGCCCACGCAGACGGTCAAGATCCGTTTGAACACGATGTCAGGCCCGCTCCAGGAGCACCAGGCGACCCAGGGCCCCGGGCGGGCACCATGCCACCGAAGCCCCGGACTCCTGCGACGAACACGCACCGGAACGGGAAAAGCCCGGCGTGTTGCGCATTTGCGCTGCCAGCCAGGCGAGTGGCGCCTTGTGACAAGCCCCCTTTGCGCACCGATCGGTATCAACGTGCGTTCGCGGCATCCTGCTGAGCATCTACGTATCTTTCTGAAAACCGGTGAATGGCCAAATACCGACGAAACGCCTTGCTGAAATTTCCGCCTGCCGCATTCCGACCCGGCGCCCGGGCCCGCGCGAACAGGTTGCGGAAGGCCGATCAGACCGGCGCCGCACCCCAGACCTGCCCGCCCAGACTCAAGCCCAGATGGACGCACCCATCGCGCAAGCCACAAGGTCTTGCGCCATGCTGCAATCACTTTGCGACTTCCCCTGCGTCGGACTGCACCTGCGCCGCAGTCGGTCAACACGACCCGGCATCATAGCAGACAAATACAGACACCATACGCAGGCCGCAGGCATCGACTGGCCTTTCGCCGCCATCCGATTGGCGTATACTCCGCCGGTGGTTGTCGGCGCCG
Source organism: Rhodanobacter geophilus (assembly GCF_040812275.1). Lineage (NCBI taxonomy): Bacteria > Pseudomonadati > Pseudomonadota > Gammaproteobacteria > Lysobacterales > Rhodanobacteraceae > Rhodanobacter > Rhodanobacter geophilus. Next base: position 32,124 of record NZ_JBFOHL010000008.1, read on the forward strand.
TCGTGCCGACATTTTTGTATGCCAAGGGGATTCTCCATGAACAATGCGAGCAAGCTGGCCGTTGCGGCCCTGGCCTCCACCCTGATGGGTTCGGCACTGGCGCAAACCACCCAGCCTCCGGCTCCGGCTCCGTCGTCCCAGTCCGCCCAGCAGGCTCCGGCATCGCCGTCGATACCTGGCGCCACGGCGGCCACGGTGCAGTCCGTAGGTGAAATGACGCCGTACTACGTAGTCATCGGTGCCGCAGCTTTGGGTGCCGTCGCGGTGGCCGCGAGCGGCGGCGGCAGCAGTCACAGCGGCAGCGGCAGCGGCGGAACCACCGGCACTACCGGCACCACTGGCACGCACTGATCCCATACCGACCATGAAGCCGCGCGGACCGGGTCCGCGCGGCTTTTTTTGTGAGCTGGCGGCTGGCGCATCCCACACGCACCACGATCACCCTCGCCGCCGTCCCTGCAGGCATTCATTGCGCATGAAAACACCTTCCACTTTCGTCCTGCTTGCCCTGGTCGCCCTGCTGCAAGGTTGTGCACTGGCGCCGGGCCAACACCTGTCCAGCCGCGACCTGGCACACGGCGACGCAGCCAACGACAGCCAGCTCACGCTCATACAGATCACCCCGAAACTGCTGGCGATGGATCGCGCCAGCGCCAAGGTGACCGCCCTCCCCGCCGCGCTGCTGGACTACCAGCCCCAGCCCTACCGGATCGGCGTCGGCGACACGCTCTACATCACCGTGTGGGATCACCCCGAACTGACCTCGCCGGCCGGTCCGCAGCAGCAGCCCCTGGCCAATGGCCGCCTGGTGCGTTCCGATGGCACCTTGTTCTATCCGTATGTCGGCCTGCTGAAAGTCACCGGCATGACGATCGAGCAGCTGCGCGAGGCGCTCAGCAACAAGCTGGCCGCCTATATCGAGAAGCCGCAAGTCGACGTCAACGTGATCGGTTACCAGAGCCAGCGCGTGCTGCTGCAGGGCGCATTCCTGAAGACCGATCCGCAGCCGATCACCGCGGTGCCACTGACCCTGGCCCAGGTACTGGGCACGGCGACGATCAATACCCAGGAAGCCAATCTTTCCGGCCTGGTACTCAACCGCGACGGTCACAACTACCACATCGACCTGGATACGCTGAACCGCAATGGCAACCTGGCGCAGGACATCTACCTGAAATCCGGTGATCGGCTGTTCCTGCCCTACAACGACCGCCAGGAGGCCTACGTGGTGGGCGAAGTGGTACGCCCGATGGCGATCTCCTTCAAGACCGCCGACCTCACCCTGAACCAGGCACTGGGCCGCGCGGGAGGGCTCAATCAGACCACGGCCAAGGGCAAGTCGGTCTACGTGATCCGTGGCGTCCGCGATCTGGAACAGGCGCCGGCCGAGATCTTCCACCTCGACGCCCAATCACCGGCAGCGTTTGCGCTGGCCAGCCAGTTCAAGGTCGAGCCCGGCGACGTGGTCTTCGTGGGCGCGGCCGGCATCACCCGCTGGAGCCGCTTCGCCAGCCAGTTGCTGCCGTTCTCCGGGCTGATCAGCAGCGTCGCCAACACCCAGTACGACCTCCACAACTGAACCGTCGGGGGCGCAGCAGGATGGGGCGGAGCAATGTGCCTACTGGCATCGGGGATGCCTGTACGCAAGACGCGGGGCGGGGCGGACGCAACCGGCACCGGCCACCGGCATGGCTGCTGGCCCTGCTGTTGCTGCAGGGTTGCAGCGACCTGTCGCGCGCCTCGTATGACACCTTGCGGCTTGCCTTGCACGGCAAGCCCACCGTGCACCCTACCGCCGCCACGGTGGCGGCAAAGCCGTACTACCAGATGCAGGCAACCGGTCCAGGTGGCAGCGCCGTATTGATTCTCGGCAACCTCGATGGTGGGCGCCAGGCCTGGTACGGCGCACATGGCGTGGTGGTGTTTCTTGAACACGGCCGCGTCGTGCAGACCAGTGGCCTGCAGGCCAATCTCGACCACTTGCTGCCACCGGCCGACGACCCGTTTGTCCACGGGCTGCAAATGCTCACTGCCCCGGTCAGCTACCGGATGCGCCAGGACTGGTCACCCGGCTATCGCTACGACGTACCGGTCGACGCCACGTTGACGCCGGCAGGACGCGAGCGCATCGACATCCTGGGCGAAGTGCACGACGTGCTGCGGGTGGATGAGCAACTGGCAGCGCCAGGCCTGCATCATCGCGCCACCAATCATTACTGGGTGGACCCCCACGACGGCTTCATCTGGAAGAGCGAGCAGCACATTGCGCCGGGGGTCGACCTGCAACTGGTGCAACTGCGCCCCTACCGGGGGCAGCCATGAACCGCCTGCTTTGCCTGCTGCTGATGCTGGCGTGGTCTGTTGCGGCGCATGCCGTGCAGGTACAGGCCAGCGGCGCGGCAGCTCATACCGGCCCGCTCGACCTGCCCGATGGCGCGCGGCTCAGCAACGCGGCGCTGGCCGCCCAGCCACTGCCCCAGGCTTACCTGCTGGGCGCGGCATGGCTGCGGCCGAGCCTGACTGACACCCAGACGCGACTGAAGGCCGGCGTGCTGTTCGACCTGGATGCGCTGCAACGACAGGCGCGCGCCAAGGGGCATGCCGAACTGGCCGCCACCGCCGGCGCCCTGCGCCACTGGCTGGGCAGCTTGCCGGTCACCGGGCGACAGGTTCCCGCCCTGCTCGATCCGCGCGTGGTGGAAGTAACCGCCGCGGCGAACCATCTGCTGGCCGATGGCGATCGGCTGTTCTACCCGCAGCGCCCCACCACGATACGCGTGGTGGGTGCCGTGCATCGGCCGTGCAACCTGCCGCAGGTCGCGTTGCAGGATGCGCGCCTCTATCTCGCCGCCTGCCCCCGCGACCCTGCGACCAGCCCCGACGACATCTACGTGATCGAGCCCGACGGCCGGGTGTTCGTGCAGGGCATCGCCTTGTGGAACCGTTCGGCGCCGCTGGCACTGGCCCCGGGTGCGATCATCTACGTGCCGTTGCGCGAGCGGGCAGTGGGTGGGGTCAACCCGGGCCTGAACCACGACATCGCCACCTTGCTGGCCACGCAGGTGTTGCCCGGCCCGGGAGCTCCATGATGGCCGGTCGTCGCAGGCAGCGCCGCGTTCCTCCCGTGTGCCGCAAGGCTGTCGTGCCGGCGCTGCTGCGTCGCCGCTGTATTTGCCTGCTGCCGCTGGCCGGGGGACTGCTGACCTGCGCGGTACACGGACAGAACGCCCCCACCCAGGGCGATTTCGGTGGTGGCGGCTTGTGGCAGACGCCCACCGCGCGCATGGCGGACGAGGGCGAGGTGGCTTTCACCGCCAGCCACGTCTCGCCTTACACCCGCTACGACTTCACCTTGCAACCGCTGCCGTGGCTGGAGGGTGGCTTCCGCTACACCAGCATCGGCAATCACCCGTATGGCCCGACAGCCTTGAGCGGCCATCAGAGCTACAAGGACAAGTCGATCGACTTGAAGCTGCAGGCGTGGCGCGAAAGCCGCTGGTTGCCCGCAGTGGCGGTGGGTATCCGTGACATGGGCGGCACCGGACTGTTCTCCAGCGAATACGTCGTGGCCAGCAAGCGCTTCGGACCGGTCGACGCCAGCCTCGGCCTGGCGTGGGGCTACATGGGTAGCCGCGGCGACATCAGCAATCCGTTCGACATCCTCAGCGACCGGTTCCGCACCCGCCCAACCGATACCCCCGGCAGCACTGGCGAGTTCAGCACCTATCGTTATTTCCGTGGGCCGGCCGCCTTGTTCGGCGGCTTCAGCTATCAGACGCCCTGGCAGCCGCTGGTGCTGAAACTGGAATACGAAGGCAACGACTACAAGCACGAACCCTTCAACGACAACCAGCCTCAACGCACCCCCATCAACGTCGGCGCGGTCTATCGGCTCAATCAACACGTGGATCTCAGCGTGGCGCTGGAGCGCGGACGGGTGGGCATGCTGGGCTTCACCTTGCACACCAATCTGGCCCGCAGCGAAGGGCCGCCCAAGCTGCTCGACCCACCGCCACCCCCGCGCCAGTCGGCGCCTGCCAGCCAGCCACTTGCCCAGGTGGACTGGGCCAAGGTGGGTCGCGAACTGCACGACAACGCCGGCCTCCGCGTGTCGAAAGTTGCCCAGCGCGGCCGCGAGCTGGTGGTCACCGGTGAGCAGACGCGCTACTTCTACGACGCCCAGGGTATCGGCCGCGCAGCCAGGGTGCTGGACAACCACCTGGGCACGGACATCGACTGGTACACGGTCGAGTCCACCGTGGAGGGCTTGCCCGTCGTTGATACCAGCATCCACCGCCAGCGGTTCGATGCCTTGGTCAACCATGACCTCGACCTCGACGCCTTCCGCCGCAGCGTGGAGCAGGACACGCCCCTGCCGCAACCCGAACAGGTCCTGTATCAGGCAGCGCCCAAGCGCCTCGACCAGAACCTGTCGCTGGGCTACACCCAGTCGCTGGGTGGACCAAACGCGTTCATCCTGTACCAGCTCTACGCCAACTACGACGTCGATTTCCACTTCACACCGAATCTGTGGTGGAGCGGCGACCTCGACGCGAACCTGCTGAACAACTACAGCCGCTTCACTTACGACGCCCCAAGCAACCTGCCACGCGTACGCACCTATGTGCGCGAATACCTGACCAGCTCCCGCCTCACCATGCCGGTGTTCCAGCTCACCGCCACGCAACGCCTTGGTCCCGACCTGTACGGCATGGTCTACGGCGGCATGCTGGAAAGCATGTTCGGAGGCGCCGGCGGCGAGGTGCTGTATCGCCCGATGGGCGAGCGGTGGGCGGTAGGCGCCGATGCCAACTGGGTGAAGCAGCGCGGATTCGACCAGGATTTCGCGTTCCGCAGCTACCACGTCGGCACCGGCCACATTACCGGCTACTTCGACCTGGGGCCGCCGCATGTCCTGCTGCAGCTCAGCTACGGTCGCTACCTTGCTGGCGACTGGGGCACCACCATCGACGTGTCACGCGTGTTCCGCAACGGCGTGCGCATGGGCGCCTATGCCACCTTCACCAACGTGTCGGCAAAGCAGTTCGGCGAAGGCAGTTTCGACAAGGGCATCTACATTTCGATCCCGTTCGACCTGATCCTGCCAGGCTCGCATCGCAACAGCGCCAACCTGCTGTGGCAACCCTTGCTGCGCGATGGCGGCGCACGCCTCAACCGGCGCTACACCCTGTATGACCTGACCGGCGAACGCGACACCGGCGCCTTCCAGGACAACCTGCAGATGATCACCAACTAGCCGCGCCCCACGTATGGAATACCAAGGATGACACCGCTGCCCTGCTTCAAGGCCTATGACATCCGCGGCCGTGTCCCCGACGAACTCGACGAGGCACTGGCGCGCCGGATCGGCCTGGCGATGTCCGCACAACTTGGGCCTGGACCGGTGGTGCTGGGCCGTGACGTGCGCCTGAGCAGCCCCGCGCTGCAGGCGGCGCTGGCGGACGGGTTCGGGCATGCGGGACGCGAGGTGATCGACATCGGCGTGGGTGGCACCGAGGAGGTGTATTTCCAGACCGCCCACCTCGGCGCGGCCGGTGGCGTGATGGTCACCGCCAGCCACAATCCGATGGACTACAACGGCATGAAGCTGGTGCGCGAGGGCGCGCGGCCGATCAGCGGCGATAGCGGCCTGTTCGCGATCCGCGATGCGGCCGCGGACGCCCGCCCGCTGATTCTCTCCAGCGTTGCCGCACCACGCGTGATGACCGACAAGTCCGCCTACGTCGGACACCTGCTCGGCTACGTGCGGCGCGATGCACTGAAGCCGCTGAAGATCGTGGTCAATGCCGGCAACGGTGGCGCCGGTCTGGTGGTGGACCAGCTCGCGCCGCAGCTGCCCTTCGACTTCGTACGCATCCAGCACGAGCCGGATGGCCGCTTCCCCCACGGCATCCCCAACCCGCTGTTGCCCGAGTGCCGCGCCGCCACTGCCGAGGCGGTACGCGCCCACGGCGCCGACTTCGGCGTGGCCTGGGACGGCGACTTCGACCGCTGCTTCTTCTTCGATGCCGATGGCCGCTTCATCGAGGGCTACTACCTGGTCGGCCTGCTGGCCCGCGCGTTGCTGGCGCGGCACCCCGGCGGGCGCGTCATCCACGATCCGCGACTGACCTGGAACACCATCGAGATGGTGCGCGAGGCCGGCGGCGTTCCGGTGATGAGCAAGACCGGCCACGCCTTCATCAAGGAACGCATGCGCGCCGAGAACGCCGTCTACGGCGGCGAGATGAGCGCCCATCACTATTTCCGCGACTTCGCCTATTGCGACTCGGGCATGATCCCGTGGCTGCTGATCGCCGAGCTGGTCTCCACCAGCGGCCAGACCCTGGCCGGGCTGGTGGAGGATCGCATGCGTGCGTTCCCGTGCAGCGGCGAGATCAACTTCAAGGTGGTCGACGCGCGCGCCGCCATCGATCGGGTGCTGGCGCATTACGCCAGCCTGGCGCCACTGCTGGATCACACCGACGGCGTCAGCGCCGATTTCGGTTCGTGGCGCTTCAACCTGCGCAGCTCCAATACCGAGCCGCTGCTGCGCCTCAACGTGGAGTCGCGCGGCGACACTGCGCTGATGCGCGAGCGCACCACCGAGCTCGCCGAACTGATCGCGAGAGAGTGACTGACGCGTCAGGTCAGGTCGTGGTCAGCAGCCACACCTCGCCACCGCGCAACTCCACCGCCAGCGCACGCAGGTGTTCGCCGCGGCAGGGACCGGCCACGCAGATGCCGTCATTGCGGTTGAAGCTGGCGCCATGCACGGCGCAGATCAGCAGCTCGTCCTTGCACAGGAAGCGGCCGGGCGCGTAGTCCAGCCGGCGGCCGGCATGCGGGCAGACGTTGAGCCACGCCCGCACCGCGTCGCCGTGGCGCTCGACGATCGCGCTCTCGCCGTCGAGCGCGGCCACGCCCTCGATCGCGGTGACGCCGCCATCGGGAATCTCGTCCAGGCGGCACAGCGGGGAGGCGGGGAAAACGGTGTCCATCGGCACTTGTCCTGCGGGCCGGATGGCCTCATCGTTGCACGCGTAAGTCCTTGATTTTAGCACACGGATTTTTAACACATGCGCTTCCATCTGCCCCCGCCCCGCCGTTCCCGCCACCCGCTGGTGCGCGCCCTGTCGCTGCTGCTCGGCATCGTGATGCTGGGTGTGCTGCTGGTGTTCGGGTTGGCCGTGGCCGGCGTGCTGCTGCTCGGCGGCGGCGTGCTGCTGGCATGGCGGCTGTGGAAGCAGGCGCGTACGCCGATCGCTACGGCGGCCAGGCCGAACAGGCCGGCGCCGGAGGTGCTGGAAGGCGAGTTCGTGGTGATCCGCCAGGGACCGGTCGCACACTGACGCAAGATCCGGATGGCGCGCGACGCCGCACCGGCCCAGCATGGCGCCATGCACTGCCGGATGACGCCATGAACGCCCAGCTTGCCCCCCTTGCCGAAACCCTCGAACGCGTGCGTGCCCGCATCGAGCATGCCGACGAGCCCCCGACGCTCGATGCGCTGGCGCAGTTCGCGCAGTTGAGTCCCAGCCACCTGCAGCGCGCGTTCCGCCGCCGCTACGGCATGAGCCCGGCCGAGTACCACCGCGCGCGCCGCTTCGGCCAGCTCAAGGCGGCGCTGCGCGACGGCGCCGCCGTCACCGACGCGGTGTACGAGGCCGGCTTCGGTTCCGGCAGCCGCGTCTACGAACACAGCGACCGCCTGCTCGGCATGACCCCGGCCAGCTATCGCGCCGGCGGCGCAGGCGCCAGCATCCGCTACACCACCACTGCCACGCCGCTGGGCCGGTTGCTGGTGGCGGCCACCGCGCGCGGCATCTGCGCGGTGACCCTGGGCGCGGACGACGCCGAACTCGAAGCACGCCTTGCCGCCGAATTCCCGCACGCCGCGCGCGAACGCGTGGACGCGGGCCGCGAGGAATGGCTGGATGCGGTGATCGCCCACATCGCCAGCGAGCTGGGCTGGAGCGACGCCGACGCGCCCGCGCTGCCGCCGCTGGACGTGGCCGCCACCGCGTTCCAGTGGCGGGTATGGGACGCGCTCACCCGCATCCCCGCCGGCGAGACGCGCAGCTACGGCGAGCTGGCCGCCGCGATCGGCGCGCCGAAGGCCGCGCGGGCCGTGGGCAATGCCTGCGGCAACAACCGCCTCGCCCTGATCGTGCCCTGCCACCGCGTGGTGCGCGAGGACGGCACGCCCGGCGGCTGGCGCTGGGGCGTGGAGCGCAAGCGCAACCTGCTGGCGCGCGAACAGCGCATGGCGGGGCGGCAGGAACGGCTGTAGGGGCGGCTTCGGCCGCGATGCTTCCCGCTGCACGCTGCGCGGATCGCGGCTGAAGCCGCTCCTGCGGCTTGCGTCTTGACGCCGCCTCAAGCCTGCCTTGCGGAACACTCGCTACCGCACGGCACGCGCCTGCTCCAACATGCACATACTCGCCATTCCCCCATGGCGATGCGCGGCGCCAGCCGAAGCTCCGGAAGGCTCCCCCGTTGCCTGTAGACTGCGCCGCGCGCAACACCCTCCGCCGAGTCCCGTCATGAACGATGCCACCGCCCTCGCCGCCAACGGCGCGGCAAACACCGCCATCGACCGCTCCCGGCTGCTGGTGCCGCTGGGCTTGCTGGCGCTGTACGTGATCTGGGGTTCGACCTATCTCTGCATCCGCTTTGCGCTGGCAAGCTGGCCGCCGTTCCTGCTCGCCGGCGTGCGCTTCCTGATCGCCGGCGCGCTGCTGTTCGGCTACCTGCGCCTGCGCGGCGTGGCGCCGCCCACGGGGCGGCAGTGGCGCAACGCGGCAGTCGTCGGCACGCTGCTGCTCGGCCTCGGCAACGGCCTGGTGTGCTTCGCCGAGGAGCGCGTGAGCTCGGGCATCGCCGCCGTGGCGGTGGCCAGCATGCCGCTGTTCGCCGCGCTGTTCGGGCGCTGGTACGGCCACCGGCCGAACCGGCGCGAGACGCTGGGCCTGCTGATCGGCTTCGCCGGCGTGATCGTGCTCAATCTCGGTGGCGACCTTTCCGGTTCGCGCATCGCCGCGCTGGCGCTGCTGGTGGCCGCCGCCGCATGGGCGTTCGGCTCGGTGTGGAGCAAGCAGCAGGACATGCCGGCCGGGCCGATGAACACCGCGGCGCAGATGCTGTGCGGCAGCGTGGCGCTGCTGCTGATGGGTTTCGGCGGCGGCGAGCGCCTGCCGGCGCATCCCGCGCTGCACGCCAACCTCGCACTGGCCTACCTGGTGGTGGTCGGCTCGCTGATCGGCTTCAGCGCCTATCTCTACGTGCTCAAGCACGCGCGCCCGGTGCTCGCCACCAGCTACGCCTACGTGAACCCGCCGGTGGCGGTGCTGTTCGGCATGCTGCTGGCGGGCGAACACATCGGGCCGCTGGAAGTCGCCGGCATGGCGGTGATCCTGCTCGGCGTGGTGGCGATCACGCTGGCGCGCCAGCGGCAAGCACGGTGATGCGATCGCGGCTGAAGCCGCGATCCCCACTCACCCAGGGCTGCCATCCACGCATCGACCATCGTCGGCTTGCCCTGCCGGCGCAGTGCGCGCCACCATGCCCCGGACATCGCACGGGGACCGGCATGAACACCACGAACGAAGGCCTGATGGCGCGCCTGGCGCTGCGCAGTGCGGCGTGGTCGGAGCGCTGGTTCCCCGATGCCTGGGTGTTCGCCGCGCTGGGCGTGGTGATCGTGGCGGTGGTTGCGCTGGCTTTCGGCAGCACGCCCGTGGCCACCGTCAATGCGTTCGGCGGCGGCTTCTGGAGCCTGATCCCGTTCACCATGCAGATGGCCTTCGTGGTGATCGGCGGCTACGTGGTGGCCACCGCACCGGTGGTGGCGCGCTTCATCGACCTGCTGGCGCGCGTGCCGAAGAGCGGGCGCGGCGCGATCTGCTACGTGGCGCTGGTGAGCATGCTGGCCTCGCTGCTGTCGTGGGGCTTCTCACTGGTGTTCGGCGGCCTGCTGGTGCGCGCGCTGGCGCGGCGCGACGACCTGCGCATGGACTACCGCGCGGCCGGCGCGGCGGCCTATCTCGGCCTCGGCGCGGTATGGGCGATGGGCTTGTCGTCATCCGCCGCGCAGCTGCAGGCGAACCCGGCCAGCATGCCGCCGGGCCTGCTCGCGATCACCGGCGTGCTGCCGTTCACCAGCACGATCTTCCTGTGGCAGTCCTTCGCGCTCACCGCCTGCCTGATCGCGGCCTCGCTGCTGGTGTGCTGGCTCACCGCGCCCTCGGACCGCAACGCGCGCACGGCGCACTACTTCGGCGTGAGCGAGGCGACGGCCGTGCCGGAACTGCCGCCACGCCAGCGCCCCGGCGAGTGGCTGGAGTACAGCCCGCTGCTGTCGGTGCTGGTCGGCCTGCTGGGCCTGGGCTGGCTGGGCCACGAGTTCGTCAGCAAGGATGCAGTGACCGCGATCGCCAACCTCAACACCTACAACTTCCTGTTCCTCACCGTGGGGCTCTTGCTGCACTGGCGCCCGCGCAGCTTCCTCGACGCGGTGGCGCGCTCGGTGCCGAGCACGGCCGGCGTGCTGATCCAGTTCCCGCTGTACGGCGGCATCGCCGCCCTGCTCACCCATGCGCAGGGCGCCGGCGGCATGACGCTGGCGCACCGCCTGTCGCAGCTGTTCGTGCACGTGGCCAGCACCGACAGCTTCCCCGCGGTGATGGGCGCGTACTCCGCCATCCTCGGTTTCTTCGTGCCCTCGGGCGGCGGCAAGTGGCTGGTGGAGGCGCCCTACGTGATGCAGGCGGCGAACGACCTGCACGTGCACCTGGGCTGGGCGGTGCAGGTGTACAACGCCGCCGAGGCGCTGCCCAACCTGATCAACCCGTTCTGGATGCTGCCCCTGCTCGGTGTGCTGGGCCTCAAGGCCCGCGACGTGGTGGGCTACACCTTCATGCAACTGCTGGTGCATGTGCCGCTGGTGCTGGGCTTGCTGTGGTTGCTCGGCTTGACGCTGAGTTACGTGCCGCCGGTAATGCCCTGAGCGGAAAACCCCGAGGTATATCCCTCTCCCTCCGGGAGCGGGCGGCGGCAGCCGGGTGAGGGTACGGGCGAAGCGAGCACCACGGCAGCACCGAACCCTCGCCCCTGCCCCTCTCCCGAAGGGAGAGGGGTTTGAACATCAAAGTTCGCGCAGCGCCGTGGTCACCGGCAAGCGCGCCGCACGCACGGCGGGGAACAGGCCGCCGACGAAGCCGATCGCCAGCGCCCACTTCAGGCCGGTCCACAGCAGCGCGGGCGTCACCGCCAGCTCGAAGCTGAGCTTGCCCACCGTGCCGGCGGCCAGGGTGGAGGCGCCATAGCCGTTGAAGACCAGCCAGGCCAGCGCGCCGCCGATGACGCCGCCGAGCAGGGCCAGCAGCATCGTTTCCAGCATCACCGCCACCACCACCGGCAGGCCGCGGAAGCCGATCGCGCGCAGCGTGGCGATCTCGCGGGCGCGCGCGGCCACCGCGGCGAACATGGTGTTGAGCGCGCCGAACATCGCGCCGATCGCCATGATCAGGCCCACCGTGATGCCCATGATGCGGATCACCTTGGTCATGCCCTCGGACTGCTTGGCGTAGTAGTCGAGCGTAGTGTCGGTGTCCACCTTCAGCTGCGGGTTCGCCGCCAGCGAGGCCTTGAACGCATCGAACGCCTGCGGGTTGGCGAGCTTCGCCACCACCGAGGCGCGGCTGCTGCCACGGCGGTAGGTGTCGGCCACCACGTTGGCGTCGCCCCACACTTCCGAATCCATCGCGTCGCCGGAGGCGAACACGCCCGCCACGGTCCACTGCTGGCTGCCCAGGCGCACCTGCTGGCCGGGCACCAGGCCGGCGAACTGCTGCGCCGCGCCCTTGCCCACGTCGAGTTCGCGCATGCCCGGGTTGAACTTGCGCCCCTCGACGATCTTCACCTGCGGCCGCACCGCCCAGGCCTCGTCGCCCACGCCGCGCAGCTGCACGCTGCCCTCGTCGTCGGCGCTGCCGCCCTTGAGCGGCAGGTTGGCGGCCACCACCAGTTCCGGCGAGGCCAGCGGCTGGCCCTTGGCGTCGCGCGCGATGCCGGGCGTCTGCACGACCTGCACGATGCTGTCGTGGTCGAGCACCGACATCACCTCGGAAGCCGAGGCGCCGCGCATCACGATGGCGGTGTCGGCGTTGCCGGTCTTGCGCAGCGTCTCGCTGTAGCCCTCGCCCATCGCCAGCAGCGCCACCAGCACGCCGACCACGCCGGCGATGCCGATCACGATCACCGCGGACGAACCCAGCCGCTGGCGCAGCGTGCTGATGCCCACGCCGGTGACCGAGGCGGCCTGCCGGCCGTGGCGGGTGAACGCCATCCACAGCGCGCCCAGCACTGCCAGCGCCAGCACGGCCGGCCACGGCAGCTTCACCCAGATCGCCAGCGCCACGGCGAGCGCGACCAGCAGGGACAGGTTGATCAGGAATTTCTTCATGGTTCGCTCCTCAGCGCCCGGCCAGCGCGTCGACGATGTTGAGTCGCATCGCGCGCAGCGCCGGCAGCGCGCCCACCAGCAGGCCGATCAGGATCATCAGCACCAGGCCCAGCACCCAGCTGCCGGCACCCACCGTGGGCAGGTTGAGCATGCCGCCACTGCCGCTGCTGACCACCGGGATCAGCACGGCGGCCAGCCCCAGCCCGATCACGCCGCCGATCAGCAGCAACAGCACCGATTCGGCCAGCACCATCGCCAGCACGCTGCGGCTGGAAAAACCGATCGTCTTCAGCACCGCGAGTTCCGAGGTGCGCTCGCGCACCGCCTGCATCATGGTGTTGCCCGACAGCAGCAGCAGGGTGAAGAACACCGCGCCCATGATCGAGCCCACGATCAGGCCGATGTCGGCCAGCTGCTTCATCCAGCTCGCGGTGGCGGCCTGCTCGGTCTGCGTGCGCGTCTCGTGGTCGGAGTTCGCCGACAGCGCATCGATCGCCCGCGCCACGCGGTCGGCCTGGTTCACGTCGGCCACGCGGGTGACGTACCAGCCCACGGTGCCGCGGTTGTACGGCGTGGTCTCGTCGAAGTACTTCCAGTGCAGCAGGAACATCTGGTCGTAGAAGCCCGCGCTCTTCTTGTCCTTCGCGTGCATGATGCCGACGATGTCGAAGGCCCAGGTCTTGTTGCCGCTCTTGTCCGGGAAGATGGTGGATTGCAGCGGGATCTTGTCGCCCACCTTCCAGTGGAAACGCTGCGCCAGCGTCTCGCCCACCAGCGCGCCGGTGCGCGTGTCGTCGAAGGCCTTGCGCTGGGCCGGGTCCACCGCGATCTCGGGGTAGAGGTCGAGATAGTTCGGCGCCACCGCGAAACTGAAGACCTGGTTGTGCGGGTCCTGGTAGGCGCCGCCGAACCAGTTCGCGTACGTCACCGCTTTCACGCCCGGCACCTGGGCGATCCGCGCGTCCAGCGCCTGCGGCAGGGTCTGGATGAAGGACAGCTTCGAGCCGGTCTGCAGGCGCTCGGCGCCGTTCGCGCTCTGCCCGGCCTGGTCGAACGAGGTGCGCACCGCGTCCAGCATGCCGAACAGCAGGAACGCCGCGACGATCGACACCAGGGTGAGGATGGTGCGGGTCTTGCGCCGGAACAGCGCGGCCCAGATGAGATGGAAGTATTTCATCGGCATGGCTCCACGGCATGTTCCCTTCTCCCCTGCGGGGAGAAGGTGCCCGAAGGGCGGATGAGGGACGGGTGCTCGCGGCAAGCTTGCCCGAGGCAGGCTTTCGTGCGACCCCGCGGCGAGGTTGGCCCCACGCCCCAGCCCTCTCCTAAAAGGAGAGAGGGAGTCGCACTGGCCAGACCCCGCGGCGAGGTTGGCCCCTCACCCCAACCCTCTCCCCGGAGGGGAGAGGGAGTGACCGAGGGCGCCATGGCGCGCGCGCTCACGCCACCACCTGCTCGACCAGGGTGCCCTTGTCCAGATGCAGGGTGTGGTTCGCGTACTCGGCGGCCTTGGGATCGTGGGTCACCATCACGATGGTCTTGCCGTGCTCGCGGTTCAGCGTGCGCAGCAGGCCCAGCACTTCCTCGGCCGACTGGCGGTCGAGGTCGCCGGTGGGCTCGTCGCAGACCAGCAGGGTGGGATCGGAGACGATCGCGCGGGCGATCGCCACGCGCTGCTGCTGGCCGCCGGACAGCTCGCCGGGCTTGTGCGAGGCGCGATCCGCGAGCCCCACCAGCTGCAGCGCGATGCCCGCGTTCTTCTTCCGCTGCGCGCCCGAGAGCTTGGTCAGCAGCAGCGGCAGTTCCACGTTCTTCTGCGCGGAGAGCATCGGCATCAGGTTGTAGAACTGGAATACGAAGCCGACGTTGGACGCGCGCCACTTCGCCAGCTGGCCGCCGCCCAGCTGGTCGATGCGCGAACCACCCACGCCGATGCTGCCCGCGGAGGGCGAGTCGAGGCCGCCGATCAGGTTGAGCAGGGTGGTCTTGCCCGAACCGGACGGACCCATCAGCGCGAGGAAATCGCCTTCGGCGATGTCGAGGTTGATGTGGTGCAGCACCTCGACCTTCTGCTTGCCGCGCTCGTAGACCTTGGAGAGGTCGCGGATCTGGATCAGTGTGTCCATGGTATGTCTCCGGTGTTTGCCTGCATGTTTGGCACGGGCGGCGCAGGAGCGGCTTCAGCCGCGATGCTCATGTCGCGGCGGAAGCCGCTCCTGCGGGCAATCAGGGTTTCGATGCTTCGGTGCGGACATCCATGCCGTCGCGCAGCGCGGCCGGCGGCGACAGCACCACCGCATCGCCTGCCTGCAGCGCCTCCGGGACCAGCTTCATGTCGCCGTAGTCCTGCGCCGCCGGCTGCACCGCACGCAGCTGCGCCTTACCGCCGGCGACCACGAACACCACGCTGCGGCCGTCGCGCTGCGCGATCGCCTTGGCCGGCACCAGCACGCCCTTCGGCGCCTGCGCCACGCCCGCCGGTTTCTGTTCGAGGAAGGACACCCGCACGCCCATGTCGGGCACGATGCGCGCGTCCTTCTGCCCCAGCGCCACGCGCACCTTCACCGTGGCCTTGCCGCGGTCGGCGGCGGGCACGATGGCGATCACGTGGGCGGGAATCTTCCAGTCCGGGTAGGCGTCGAGCACCGCCTCGGCGGGCATGGCCGGCTTCACGCGGCCGATGTAGGCTTCGTTGACGTCCACGTCCACTTCCAGCGAATCCATGTCGACGATGGTGCCGATGCCGGTACGGGTGAAGCCGCCGCCGGCGGAGAACGGCGAGACGATCTCGCCCACCTGGGCGTCCTTGGTGGTGATCACGCCGTCGAACGGCGCGCGGATCACGCAGTAGTCGAAATTGACCTGCGCCTCGACCACCTGCGCGTCGGCCGAGGCCACCTGCTTCCGCTGCGAGACCAGCTGGGCGCGCGTGCTGTCGGCCAGGGTGCGCGCCTGCTCGGCCGCCTGCTTCGGCACCAGCCCTTGCGCGGCCAGCTGCTGCTGGCGGTTGGCATCGCGTTCGTTCTGCGCCAGCTGCGCCTGGTATTGCGCCACCAGCGCGTGCGCGGCGGCGGCCTGCGCCTGCGCCGCGTCCAGCGCGGCCTTGTAGGCGCTGTCGTCCAGCCGGGCCAGCACCTGGCCCCGCTTCACGCGGTCGCCTTCCTCGATCAGCACGGCGGTGAGCGTGCCGGTGATCTGCGCCGACACCGTGGCCTGGCGCCGCGCGGTGACGTAACCGGTGGCCTGCAGCACCGCGCCGGCGCCCGGATCGCTGGCCGGCGACACCGCGGCGGCAGTCTGCACCGTGATCGCGCGATGGCTCGCCGCCCACCACACGCCCGCGCCGATCAATGCCAGCAACAGCAGGAGCGCGAGCACGATCCACGGCCAGCGCGACGGCCCCTGGCGATGGTCGTCGCGCTGGTGCTTCTCGATGCGCAGTTCCTTCAGCAACTCGGCCTGGCTCACCGTCGTCCCCGTGACCCTGTGATGCACACTACCGTAACGGCTCCCTGGCATCGAGGCCACGGGCGGTTATCAGCTGTCGACGATGACAGATGTCATCCAGCCCGCGCCATTGACGCATCGGGCCGGCCCGCGCCGGCCGGATGGGCGATTTGCGGCGACACCTGGGCCGCGCCGTCCTGCCATGCCCGCGGAGCCGCTTCATGCCGACTCGTCCATTTGCCGCACTCGTCGCCACCGCCGTGGGATTCGCCGCCCCCGCGCTGCCGGCGCAGGCCGCCGTCGCGGCGCCTGCCGGGCATTGTGCCGCGCCCGCCTATCGGCAGTTCGACTTCTGGCTGGGCGACTGGGACACCTACCGCGTGGACAAGACGGGCAAGGTGCCGCCCGCCGCGGCGTCGGTGGCGCGCAACCGCGTCACGGCCATCCTCGGCGGCTGCGTGCTGCACGAGGTGTACCGGCGCGCGGACGGCTACACCGGCGAGAGCTTCACCATCTACGACGCGACGCGCCACGTGTGGCACCAGAGCTGGGTGACCAACGAGGGCGAGCTGCTGGTGGCCGAGGGAAGCCGGCAGGGCAAGGCCGTCGTGCTGACCGGCGCCACCCGTGACGCGGAAGGCGCCCAGCTGCAACGGGTGAGCTGGACGCCACAGGGCGACGGCGTGCGCGAGACGGCGCTGCAGTCGCGCGACGGCGGCAGGACCTGGACGCCGCTGTTCGACATCCTGTTCCGGCCGCATCCGCACTGACCGGCGCCCACCCGCTAGACTCATGCGCATGAACTACGCCATTCCCCTGCCCGCCGTGCCCAGCCTGCCGATCCTCGGCAGCGAGCTGCGCTTCCCGATCCGCCGCGTATTCTGCATCGGCCGCAACTACGCCGACCATGCCAGGGAAATGGGCGCCGCGGTGGAGCCCGGCCGGCCGATGTTCTTCTGCAAGCCGGCCGATGCGGTGGTGGCCGATGGCGCCGACGTGCCCTACCCCTCCGCCACGCAGGAGCTGCACCACGAGGTGGAGATGGTGGTGGCACTGGGCGCGGGCGGCCGCGACCTCACCCCGGCGCAGGCCCAGGCTGCGGTCTTCGGCTACGGCGTGGGGCTGGACCTCACCCGCCGCGACCTGCAGGCGCAGGCCAAGGCCAAGGGCCATCCGTGGGACGTGGCCAAGGCCTTCGACCACTCCGCGCCGGTTTCGGCGTTGCGCCGGGCCGATGAAGCCGCCGTCGGCCCGGATACCGGGCTGCGCCTGACGGTCAACGGCGAACTGCGCCAGCACGGCCGGCTCGGCGACATGCTGCACGACGTGCCGGCGATCCTGGTGGCGCTGTCCACCCTGTTCGAGCTCAAGGCCGGCGACCTGGTGTTCACCGGCACGCCGGCCGGCGTGGCCGCGCTGCAGCGCGGCGACCGTTTCCACGCCGAGCTGGACGGCGTCGCCGAGCTGCGCGGCCGCATCGCCTGAAAACGACCGCAGGATATTGCGGCGAGCCATGCATGGCTCGCCGGCGGCCCCTGCGCTAGAGTTCCTCCCGCCATTCGGCGTACCAATCGGGGAGAAGATCCATGGGCATGATGCAGGAGTTCAAGGCGTTCGCCATGCGCGGCAACGTGATGGACATGGCCGTCGGTATCGTGATCGGCGGCGCGTTCGGCAAGATCGTCAGCTCGCTGGTCAGCGACGTGATCATGCCGCCGATCGGCATGCTTACCGGCGGCATCGACTTCTCCGCCATGAAGTGGGTACTCAAGCCCGCCGACGACAGCGACCCCAAGCACAAGATCGCCGAGGTGGCGATCAACTACGGCACCTTCATCAATACCATCATCACCTTCATCATCGTCGCGTTCGCGATCTTCATCGTGATCAAGCTGATGAACCGCATGCAGAAGAAAAAAGAGGAAGCGCCCGCCGCACCGCCGGCCGACGTGGCCCTGCTCACCGAGATCCGCGACCTGCTCAAGAACAAGCAGTAACCCTGGCGTGCGGGGCGGCCGAGAGCCGCCTCCGCACCTTGCATGTCGTGACTTCCGGCCCAAGCAGGCCGTTGCATCGGCGCGATAATCGCGGCTCCTTTGCCTGGAGCCACGCATGCGCCACCCCGCCCTCACCCTGCTCGCCGCCAGCCTGCTGCTGGCCACCGGCCTCGCCAGCGCCGCCGACACCGCCATTCCCGCCGCGGCCGTAAAGACGGCCGAACAGCTGCGCGACAAGGCGCTGCGCGACCCCACCGCAATGGCCGTGCTCACCTCGCTCACCACCGAGGTGGGCCCGCGCCTGGCCGGCAGCGACGCCGACCAGCGTGCCCGCGACTGGGTGGTGGCGAAGTTCAAGGCGCTGGGCTTCGACAAGGTCTACACCGAGCCGGCGACCTATCCGCTGTGGGTGCGCCGGCGCGAAAGCGCTGCCATCGTGGCGCCGTTCCCGCAGCACCTGGTGCTCACCGCGCTCGGCTATTCGCCGGGCACGCCCAAGGGCGGGCTCACCGCGCAGGTGGTGGGCTTCGACAGCCTGGCCGCGCTGAAGGCGGCCGACCCGGCCACGATCAAGGGCAAGATCGTCTACGTCGGCTTCCGCATGCAGCGCCACCAGGACGGCCATGACTACGGCATGGGCTCGATGGTGCGCGTGGCCGGCCCGGTGATCGCCGCGCAGAAAGGCGCCGCCGGCTACCTGCTGCGCTCGGCCGGCACCGACGCGCACCAGCGCATCGCCCATACCGGCGTCACCGGCTTCAAGCCCGGCGACAAGGCCATTCCCGCCGCGGCGCTGTCCAATCCCGACGCCGACCAGCTCGAACGCGTGCTGGTCTACGGCAAGCCGGTGACGGTGAAGCTCGACCTCGACTGCGGCATCGTGGGCGAATACACCGGCGCCAACGTGATCGGCGAGATCACCGGCAGGAAGCACCCCGACCAGGTCGTCGCCATCGGCGGCCACCTCGACTCCTGGGATCCGGGCACTGGCGCGATCGACGACGGCGCCGGCATCGCCATCTCGATGGCCGCCGCCAGGCTGATCCACGACCTGCCGCAGCGCCCCGACCGCACCATCCGCGTGATCGCCTTCGCCAACGAGGAGATGGGCCTGTGGGGTGCGCGCGCCTACGCCGACAGGCACGCGAAGGAAGTGGCGAACTTCATGCTCGGCACCGACTCCGACCTCGGCGCCGGCAAGGTGTACCGGATGAGCGCCAGCGTGAAGCCGCAAGCGCGGCACGCGATCCAGCAGATCGCCGATGTGCTGAAGCCGCTGGGCGTGGCCTACGACCCCAACCGCCCCGGCGGCGGCGGCTCCGATCTCGGTTCCATGCACGCCAGGGGCATGGCCGCGCTCACCCTCGACCAGGACGCCACCCACTACTTCGACTGGCACCACACCAGCAACGACACGCTGGACAAGGTCGTTCCCGCGGAGCTGGCGCAGAACGTGGCCGCGTATGCGGCGTGGACCTGGATGGCGGCGCAGGCCGACGGCGACTTCGGCTCGGCACCGGGCGCGTTCAAGGGCGACGGCGCCGAGGAGTGAAGCCTGCGGCATGCGCCCGCGGAAACGAACGAGGCGGCCTGCGGGCCGCCTCGTTCGTCATGACGCCGGCTGGCTCTCCGCAGCCGGCTTGCGCTTGTGTCCGAAGCGCTGCTGCAGCTTGTCCATGTACAGGTAGATCACCGGCGTCAGGTACAGCGTAAGCACCTGCGACACCACCAGGCCGCCCACCACCGCGAGGCCCAGCGGGCGGCGCGAGGAGGCGCCCGCGCCGATGCCCAGCGCGATCGGCAGGGTGCCGGCGAACGCGGCCATGGTGGTCATCATGATCGGGCGGAAGCGCACGTGGCAGGCTTCCACGATGGCCTCGGCGGGCGACATGCCTTCCACGCGCTGCCGCTCCAGCGCGAAGTCGATCAGCATGATCGCGTTCTTCTTCACGATGCCGATCAGCATCACGATGCCCACGAAGGAGAACAGGTCCAGCGGCGCGTGGAAGAACATCAGCGTGAGCAGCGCGCCCACGCCCGCCGCGGGCAGGCCGGAGAGGATGGTCAGCGGGTGGATGAAGCTCTCGTACAGGATGCCCAGCACCAGGTAGATCACGAACAGCGCCAGCGCCAGCAGCATGCCCATGCCCTGCATCGACTGCTGGAAGGCCTGCGCGGTGCCCTGCACGCTGCCGGTGATCGAGGCCGGCAGGCTGAGCTGGCGCATCGCGCCGTCGATCTCGTTCACCGCCTGGCTGAGGCTGACGCCGGGTGCGAGGTTGAACGAGATGGTCACCGCGGGCAGCTCGCCCTGGTGGTTCACGGTGAGCGGCTGCGACCTGCGCGTGAAGGTGGCCACGGTGCTCAGCGGCACCAGCGTGCCGGTGTTCGAGGTGACGTAGAGCTGCGACAGCACCGACGGGTCGTTCTGCAAATCGTACGGCACCTGCAGGATCACCCAGTACTGCGTGGCGGTGCCGTAGATGGTGGAGATCTGGCCCTCGCCGAACGCGGTGCCCAGCGCGCTCTGCACCTGGTACATGGTGAGCCCCAGCGGCGCCAGCTTGTCGCGGTCCACCTTCACCTGGATGGCCGGGCCGTTCAGGTCGAGGTCGCTGGTGACGTCCTGGAAGCCGGGCAGCCTGGCGAAGGTATTGAGCACCTTGCCCGACTCGCCGTACAGCGCGTTGAGGTCGGTGGACTGCAGGGTGTACTGGTATTCCGCCTTGGAGGCGCGGCCGCCCACCTGGATCGCCGGCGGGTTCTGGATGTAGGCGCGGATGCCCGGCACCTTGGCGAACTTCGCGCGCAGCTCCTGGATGATCTGGTCGGGATCGAGCTTGCGCTCGTCCGCGGGCTTCAGCCGCATGAAGATCGAGCCGTTGTTGGTGGTGGTGCGCGAGCCACCCGAACCCACCGAGGACATGTACGAGGCGATGTTCGGATCCTGGCCCACGATTTCCGCCAGCTTCTGCTGGCGCAGGCTCATGCCGGCGATGGAGATGTCGTCGGGGCCTTCGGTGTTGACGTTCAGCTGGCCGGTGTCGCCGGCGGGAATGAAGTCCTTGTTCACCACCACGAACAGCACCGCGGTGGCGACGAGGCTGGCGAAGAACACGCCCAGCACCGTGCGCGGGTGCGCCACCGCCCACGCCAGCGAGCGGTTGTAGCCGTCGCGCACGTGGTTGAAGCCGCGGTCGAAGGCCAGCGCCACGCGCGACTTCTGCTCGTGCTCGGCATGCTTGACGAAGCGGCTGCACAGCATCGGCGTGAGCGTGATCGAGACGAAGCCCGAGATCAGGATCGCGGTCGAGATCACCACCGCGAACTCGTGGAACAGCCGGCCCACGATGCCGCCCATGAACATCACCGGCAGGAACACCGCCACCAGCGACAGCGTCATCGAGAAGATGGTGAAGCCGATCTCGCCGGAGCCCTTGATCGAGGCCGCGTACGGGTCCATGCCGGCCTCGACGTGGCGCACGATGTTCTCCAGCATCACGATCGCGTCGTCCACCACGAAACCGACCACCAGGGTCAGCGCCAGCAGCGAGAGGTTGTCCAGGCTGTAGCCCAGCGCGTACATCACGCCGAAGGTGCCGATCACCGACACCGGCAGCGCCAGCGCGGGGATCAGCGTGGCCGAGGCGTTGCCGAGGAACAGGTAGATCACCAGGATCACCAGCACGCCGGCCAGCAGCAGGGTGTACTGCACGTCGTCCACCGAGGCGCGGATCGAGTCGGAGCGGTCGTACAGCGTCTGCAGCCTGATGCCCGGCGGCAGCGTGGCCTCGAACTGCGGCAGCACGGCGCGGATGCGGTCGATCGTGGCCACGGTGTTGGAACCGGGCTGGCGGTCGATCGCCAGCACCACCGCGCGCTTGCCGTTGAACCAGCTCGCCACCTGGTCGTTCTGCACGCTGTCCGCGGCGTGGCCGAGCTGCGACAGGCGCACCGGCGCGCCGTTGCGGTATGCCACGATCACGTTGTTGTACGGCGCGGCCTTCTGCAGCTGGCCGTCCGAACTCACCTGCAGCAGCTGCCGGCTGCCGTTGAGCGAACCGGTGGCGAGGTTGACGTTGGCGTCCGCGATCGCCTGCTGCACGGTGTCGATGCCGATGCCGTTGGCGGCCAGCTTGGCGGGGTCGACGCTGATGCGCACGGCGTACTTCTGCGAGCCGAACACGCTCACCTGGGCCACGCCGTTGATCATCGACAGCTCCTGCGCCAGCTGCGTCTCGCCGTATTGGTCCACGGTGGACAGCGGCAGCGTGTCGGAGCTGAGCGTGAGGTAGAGGATCGCCTTGTCCGCCGGGTTCACCTTGCGGAAGGTGGGCGGCGTGGGCATGTTGGTGGGCAGCTGGCGCTGCGCCGCCGAGATCGCCGCCTGCACGTCCTGCGCGGCGCCGTCGATGCTGCGGCTGAGATCGAAGGTCAGCGTGATCGAGGTCGAGCCGAGCGCGCTGGTCGAGGTCATCTGGTCGATGCCGGCGATGGTGGAGAACTGGTTCTCCAGCGGCGTCGCCACCGCGGTGGCCATGGTCTCCGGCGAGGCGCCGGGCAGGCTCGCGCTGACCGAGATGGTGGGAAAGTCCACGTTCGGCAGCTCGTTCACCGGCAGGTTCGGGTAGGCGACCACGCCGAACACGATCAGCGCGATCATCAGCAGCGCCGTCATCACCGGCCGGCGGATGCACAGGGCGGGGAGATTCAAGGGATCCGCCCTCCCTTCCAGACCACCCGTTCCCGCAAGCCCGGCACGTTCCGGTCACGAGTCGCACCATCATGATGCGAACCTGCACAGCAGGTTTGCTCCCTCTCCCCTCCGGGGAGAGCCCTGCCCTGAGCTTGTCGAAGGGGATTGGGGAGAGGGGCCGGGCTTGCCGCAACCGCCATCGAAGCGCGGCAGCGGCGCACCATCGGCCATGCGAGGAGCATTCGCGCACAGGATGCGCCCCTACGGCGAAGCATGGCGACGCTCACCCCTTCACCACCTGCACGTGCGTGCCGTTGGTCAGCAGCATCTGGCCGTCCGTGATCACCCGCTCGCCGGCATCCAGGCCCTTTTCGATCACCATCCGGTCACCGCTGCTCTGTCCCGTCGTCACCATCCGCTGCTGCACGCTGTCGTCCGCGCCGACCACGAACACGAAGCTGCCGTTCGGCGAGTTCTGCAGCGCCTCCACCGGCACGGTCACGACGTTGGCGAGGCGGGTGGTGGGCAGCTGCACCTGCACGTACTGGCCCGGGGTCAGCCGGTCGTCCGTGTTCGGATACACCGCCTTCAGCTGGATCGTGCCGGTAGTGGCGTCCACCGTGTTGTTGATGAAATCCAGGGTGGCTGCGAGCGGCGGGCCCTTCGCGCCCGGGATGGTGGCGCTGACCGCCACCTTGCCGTGCGCATGGGCGGCCTTCACGCCGTCCAGGGCGGTCTCGGGCACGGAAAAGGTGAGGTAGATCGGGCGCACCTGGTTGAGCACCACCAGGTTGGTGCTGTTGGCACTCACCTGTGCGCCGGGATAGACCAGCGGCGCACCGGCGATGCTGTCCACCGGCGCGACGATGCGTGCGTAGCCGAGCTGGGTCTGCGCCATCTCCACCGCCGCCTGGTCCGCCTTCACCGACGCGGCGTAGATGCCCACGTTCGCCTTGTAGGTGTCGTAGTCGGTCTGCGCGACATAGCCCTTGGCCAGCATCGGCGTGTAGCGGCGCAGCACCTGTTCGGCATTCGCCAGCTGGGCCTGGTCCTTGGCCAGGTTGCCGCGCGCCTGGTCCAGCTGCGCCTGCAGCAGGCTGGGATCGATCTGCTCGATCACCTGCCCCGCCTTCACCCGGCCGCCCGGCGTGAACGCCAGCGACTCCAGCTGACCGCTGACGCGCGACTGCACGGTCACGGTGGAATACGCCTCGACGCTGCCGATCACCTTGAGCGAAAGGTCGAGGTCGCCGCGCTGCGCCACCGCCACCTTCACCGGCACCGCCTGCGTCGCCGCCGCCTTGCCCGGCCCGGCCTTGCCGTGGCCCGACCATGCATGCGCAATCAGCGCAACCAGCACCACCACGATCAGCAGCGCTACGGGTTTCTTCCAGGAGATGCGCTGCGGCATGGGGTCTCCGTTGATGGAATCCGGACTTTCCCGTCGAACGGGGACCACGGCGCAGCGACGCCGGGATATCGACGGGAGCTAAACGAAGATTCAACGCGCCATGTGTCGATGCGTTGACTGTCACGACACATTTTGCGCCGAATGCGCACCGCAAAACCCGCAACGCCCGGCACTTGGCAGACGCGACGAATGCGGTTAAAGCGGCCGCGCCGCCGCTATTCCTTGTGCGCCGCCGGCGCGTCGGCCGCATCCAGCGCCTGCAGGTTTTCCTTGATCCGCCCGATCACCGCCAGCGCCTGCTTCAGGTCGTCGTATTCGATGCCCTGGGTGACCTCACGGCGCAGCTCGCGCGCGATCTGCTCCATGTCGTCCACCACGTCGTGCGCCTGCGCGGTGACGTACAGCCGCCACGCGCGCCGGTCCCTCGGATCCGGCCGGCGCTCCACGAAACCGGCGGCCTGCAGGCGATCGATCACCCGGCCCACCGCGATCGGCTCCATCTCCAGCGCCTCGGCCAGCTCGTTCTGGCGCATGCCCTCGCGGTGGTACAGCATCTTGGTGGCGCGCCACTGCGCCCGGGTGAGGCCGAACTTCACCGCGCGCCGGTCGAAGTGCTTGCGGAACAGCAAGGTCACGTCGTTCAGCAGGTAGCCGAAGGAAAGCTCTTCCGTTTTCGCCATGATGATTGCAACCTCGCCGTCACATGCCTCAAGCATAAGCCGAAAGCGCCTGCCGCCATGCTGATCTCCGTCATCGCCGCCGACATCACCACGCTCGCCGTCGACGCCATCGTCAACGCAGCGAACGAGGCGCTGCTCGGCGGCGGCGGCGTCGACGGCGCCATCCACCGCGCCGCCGGCCCCGCGCTGCTGGCCGCCTGCCGCGCACTGCCGCAAGTCGCGCCCGGCGTGCGCTGCCCCACCGGCGAGGCGCGCATCACGCCTGGTTTCGCGCTGCCGGCACCCTGGGTGATCCATACCGTGGGCCCGGTCTGGCGCGGCGGCGCGCATGGTGAGGCGACGCTGCTGGAAAACTGCCACCGCAACGCAGTGCAGCTGGCGCGCGAACGCGGCCTGCGCCGCATCGCGTTTCCCGCGATCAGCTGCGGCGTCTACGGCTATCCTGCGCCGCTGGCCGCCACCGTGGCAGTGCGCACGCTGCGCGAGGCGCTGTCACGCGACCCCGCGCTCGAGCTCACCCTGTGCTGCTACAGCGAACCCATGCGCGCGGTATTCCAGGCCGCGCTCACTTCACCTTGAACGGGTACAGCGGCGGCAGGGCGTCGTCGCCATCCACCAGCTCCACTTCGCGCCACGCGAAGCCGCGCTTGAACACCTCGGCAAGATCGTCGCGCCACGCCGCCGATGCCGGCACCGCGCCATAGCAGCGTTGCTGCAGTTCGGCGAGCGCGCGCCGTTGCGCCTCGTCCGCCAGCGCGTCCGCCAGCGCGCCCGGATGCCGGATCGCCGGCCGCTCCGCCTGCGCCCAGGCCAGCAGGCTGCGCAACTGCAGCGACGCGTCGCTGCCGCGCGCGGCGGCGAGAAAAGCCTGTCTCGCGCGGCGGGTGGAATCGCCGGCGACGCCGCCGTTCGCTGCCACGGCAATACGGCGCCCCGCGCGCCGCGGCCACAACCACCATGCCAGCAGGGTAAGCAGCCACAGCAGCAGGCAGATCAGTGCGACCCAGCGCCAGGGCAATTCGTGCGTACGGCCCGTCGCCGGCACCGTGGTCGCGGCAGGCAACGCCGTCGCCGTCGCCGTCGCCGCCGGCGTCGCGGCTGCGGGCGCGGCTGCACCGGCCGCCGGCAGCACGGTGATGCTGTGCGCGGGAATCTCGGCGGTCCGCGCCTGTCCCGAAGTCACGTCGAACCAGCGCAGCGTGGTCGCCGGCAGGGTCAAGGTGCCGGCCCGCTCCGGCACCACCGCGAAGCGGCGTTCGCTGCTGCCCTGCAGCCACGCGTCGTCTTCCGCGGTGGCCGTCTTCGGCTGGTCGGGGTACACCGTGGCACCCTGCATCGCGGGCAGGCTGAGCTTCGGCAGCGCATCGGCCGGCAGACCGGTGGCGCTGAGCGTCATGGTGAGGTTGATCGGCTGGCCCACGCGCACCGGCGTGCCCGCATCCGGCCAGCCCGTGAGGGTGAGGCTGAGCGCACGCGCCGGCAGCCACGCGGACTGGCCCCAGTTCGCGGGTGCGGCCTGCACCTGCACGGTTTGCGCAGGCGCACTGGCGCCGACCGGCGTGCCCGCGCCGAAGAAACTGTCGGGATCGCCGGGATCGAGCGCCACGCCCTGGAAACCCAGCGCGGGAATCGTCAGCGTGCCCGCATGCTGCGGCACCAACGCGTAGCGGCGTTCGATCACGCGGTATTCGCGGCCGCCACGCACCTTGTCGTAGCGCAGGTCGCCGCCGATCTGGCTGAGTTGCACGCCATCGACCTGCGGCGTGTCCAGCGTACCGCTGGTGATGTTGCCGCTGACGTAGAGCCGCACCACGTAGCTGAGCTGCTGGCCCACCCATGCCTGCTTCGGCGCGACCTCGACCTCCATGAACACGTTCTTGTTCGTCGCCGCGGCGGTCGCCGGATTCGCCGGAGCGACCTGCAGCTGCAGCGGCGCGGTCCGCGATCCGGCCACGGTCAGCGACGGTATCGTGAGCGTGCCCGCATGCTTCGGCCGCAGCACCACGCCGATCACCAGTTCGGCGCTGCGCTGGCCGTTGACGATGCTGAGGTTGCTGCTCTGCGAACGGCCCAGGATGTCGAAATCCTGCTGCAGCGGACTCAGGTCGGGCATCGCCACATTGCCGCCGCCGTCGACGTGCAGGTTCAGCGTCACCGTCTCGCCCAGCTGCATGCTGCCGCGATCCAGCGTGGCCTGCACGCCGGTGGCCTGCGCCACCAGCGGCAGGGTCAGACACAACAGCAGGCACAGCCATTGAAGAGTGCGGCCATGGATGGCCGCCCGTTTGATCCTCGCGCTCATGGACGAGCGCAAGAATTGAAGAGTGCGGCCATGGACGGCCGCCCGTTTGACTATCGCGATCATGGACGAACGCACAGATACATCCCTCACGGCCCATCCTCGTCGGGCGCGCCGCCGTGGCGACGCTGGTATTCCAGCTCGAACTTGCGGCGCAGCAGCGCGCCGGGATCGTCGGGCACGCGCTGCAGGGCCTGGCGCAGGTCCGCGGGCAGCTTCGACTGCGCATCGTCGGCGCCTGCCACGCCGAGCTGGTGCGCGGGCGGCTGCTGCGCCGCGGGTTTGCCGGGCGCGCCCAGCTGTTTGTCGAGCTGCCGTTTCAGCGCCTGTTGCGCCTGCGCGGCCTGTGCCTGTTGCGCGGCCTGCTGCTCGGGCGTCGGCTGCTGGCTGTCTTGTTGCGCGCCGGAGTGGCCGGGCGACGACGGGTTGCCCTGCTTCGCCTTGTCCTGCGGCGGCTTGCCGGTGTCGTTCGACGCAGCCTGCCGGCCCTGCTGCTTCGAATCGTCGCCGTGCGACGGCGACTGGCTGGACTGGCCGTCGCTCTTGTCTTGACCGTTCTTGCCTTGACCGCCCTTGCCTTGACCGCCCTGTCCCTGCTTGTCCTCGCCTTGCCCGCTGTTGCCGCCCTGACCCTGCGGCGAGGACGAGCCGCCCTGCTTCTGTCGCTGCTGCGGCGAGGACTGGTTCCGGGGCTGATCCTTCTGCTGCTTCTGCTGCTTGCGCAGCCAGTCCTCGACCGCCTGTTTGTTGGCCTTCGCGTCGGCATTGGCGGGATCGCGCTTCAACGCCTCGTCGTAGGCATGGATCGCGTCCTCGTACTTGCCCTCGCGCGCCAGTGCATTGCCGAGGTTGTACGTGGCGTCGCTGCCCTTCGCCGCGCGCAGCGCCTGCGCCGCGGCGGCGTAATCGCCGGCGCGATAGGCGGCCGCGCCGCGCAGGGCAGGATCGTTCGCCAGCTGCATCGCCCGCTTCGCGTCACCATGCCCGAGCGCCGCGGCCGCCTGCTGGTTCCTGTTCTGCCAGAGGTCGCGCCAGCCCGTTGCGTGCGCCGTGCCCGGCAGCATCGGCAGCAGCGCCAATGGCAACAGCAGCAGCCAGCCGCGCCGGAATGCCAGCGCCGCCAGCGGCAGCAACAGCAGCAGCAGCCACGGGCCGCGATCCTGCCATTCGTCGCCGAGCTGGTCTTGCGCGGCCTGCGTGGAGCCTGCGTGCAATTCGCCCTTGAGCGTGCCGACGTCGCTGTCGTCCGCGCTCATCGCCACGTAATGGCCGCCGCCCGCGGCCGCCACCGCGGCCAGCGCCGCGTCGTCGCGCGCGGCCAGTTGCAGGTTGCCCTGGGCATCGTGCAGGAAACCGCCGCCGGGCAACGGCACCGGCGCGCCCTGCGGGGTGCCCACGCCCAGCACGGAAACACGCACACCGGCCCCAAGCGCCTTGCGCGCGGCCTCCTGCGCTGCCGCGTCGGCGGTATCGGTGACCAGCACCAGCGAGCCGCCGCCGGCCTTCGCGTCCTGGATCAGGGCCACACCACGCGCGATCGCCGTCGCCGCGTTGTCGCCGTCCACCGGCATGGTGTCCGGCGCCATCGCGTCGAGCAGGGTGGCGAGGCTGTGCACGTCGGAGGTGAGCGGCGCCACCACGAAGGCCTCGCCGGCGTAGCCGATCAATGCGTTGAGGCCGTCGCGATTGGCCACCAGCAAATCGTGCGCCTTGTAGCGTGCGCGGTCGATGCGACTGGGCGCCACGTCATGCGACAACATGCGCTGCGACAGCGAGATGGCCACCACCTGCGCGGCACGCCGCGCGTACAGCGGTTGCTCCACCCGGCTCCACGCGGGACCGGCCAACGCGAGCACCGCCAGCAGCCAGGCCAGCGCGAGCAGGCCCAGCGGCAGGCGTTGCCGGGTGGCCCGTCCGTGCAAGAGCTGCGGCAGAAGTTCCGCATCGACCAGCCGCGCCAGGGCCTGCAGGCCGCGGCCACGCCGCGAGGCCTGCCACAGCAGCCACGGCAGCACGAGCAATGCGCACAGCCACGCAGGCCGCAGGAAATGGAACTGCGCCAGCGCCGCGCTCATGCCGGCACCTCGCGCGCCCGGCGGCCCGGCAACGTGGCCAGCAGCCACGACAGCAAGGCGGCCGCCAGCGGCCAGAAGAACCATTCCTTGCGCGGCCGCAGGCTGGGGCCGTGCTGCGGCATCGGTTCCAGTGCGTCGATGGTGCGATAGGCATCCGCCAGCTGGTCGCTGTCGGTGGCGCGGAAGAAGCGGCCGCCGGTCTCGTCGGCGATCTTCGTCAGCATGCCCGCATCGAGATCGGCGGACGGATTGACGACCTGGCTGCCGAAGAAGCCCGGCACGCGCATGCGGGTGGCGCCGATGCCCACGGTGTAGATGCGCACGCCGGCCGCCTTGGCGGCGCGCGCGGCCTCCAGCGGGGCGATGCTGCCGGCGTTGTTGACGCCATCGGTGAGCAGCACCAGCACGCGCGCCTGTTCGGGCAAGGCGGACAGCCGCTTCACCGCGATCGCGATGGCATCGCCGATCGCCGTCTCGGTGCCGGCCAGGCCCACGGCCGCGCCCTGCAGCTGCGCGCGCACCGCGTCGAGGTCGTAGGTGAGCGGCGTCACCAGGAAGGCCTGGCTGCCGAACAGGATCAGGCCCATCTCGTCGCCGCGACGGCGGTCGATGAAATTGCCGGCGATCGCCTTCACCGCGCCGAAGCGGCTCACCGACTGGCCGGCCAGTTCCATGTCCGGCGTGTGCATGCTGCCGGACAGGTCCACCGCCAGCAGCAGCGCGCGGCCGCTGCGCTGCTGCGCCTGCGGCGGCCCCACCCATTGCGGACGCGCCGCCGCGACCACCAGGCACAGCCACGACAACGCCAGCAGCCAGGGCGTGAAGCTGCGCGCCACGTGGCCACCCGCCGCGGCGAGGCGCAGGCCCGGCTGTGGCAGATGCAGCGCCTGCCCGGGCGTCGTCGGCGGCAACACGCGCCGCAGCAGCCAGGGCAGCGGCAGCAGCAGGAACAGCCAGGGCCAGGCGAACTCAAACATGCCCCGGCTCCGTGGCCGGCGGCATCCACGCGCGTGGACGCGCGGCCGCCTGCAGCCAGTTGCGCGCAGCGGCCAGCGTGGCGGGCACGTCGAATTTCGCCTGCGGGCGATAGATCGCCTGCTCCAGCACCATCAGGCGATCCAGTACCGGCGGCGCCACCGGCACGCGCGCCAGCGTCCGCCGCCAGCTCTCGCCACGCTGCTTCGCCGCAGCCTCGTCGTGCCGGCGCGCCACGCGGCGCAGCAGTTGATGGAGCGACGCCGCCAGCGCGGCATCGTCGCCGTCGCGCACATGGCTTGCCGCCAGCATTTCCAGTTCGCCCAGCAACAGGCGGCGTTGCTGCCGCAGGAGACGGTGGCGCCGCCACAACCACGCTGCCGCAACCAGCATCAGCAGCAGCAACGCGGCCAGCATCCACCAGCCCGGCGCCCACGGCCACCACGGCGGCGCGGGCGGCAGGTGGATGTCGCGCAGCACCGGGCCGTTCGATGCGGGTGGTTGCGGCATCATCGGCGCGTCCCCGTCGCGCCCAGCAACTCGCCGACCGCCGCGTGAGGGTCGTCGCGCGTGTCGATCACGCGGCATTGCAGTCCGGTGCCGCGCGCCAGCGCCTCGAGTCGCGCCGGCCCGCGGCCCAGCGCCTGCTGGAACTCGCGTCGCTGGCGTTCGCCCAGCAGCACCATGTCGCGGCGCTCGCCGCCGTGTTCCAGCGGATAGCGCCCCGGCGGTGGCGGTTCGCGCTCCAGCGCATCGGCTACCACCAGCACGCCGACCGTGGCCCGCGTTTTCAGTTCGAGCAGGTGTCGGCGCGCCTCGTCGTCCGCGCTGAAACCGTCGCTGAGCAACAGCACGCGACTGGCGCCATGTTGCAGACGGCGCGCGCGCAGCAGCGCGGCGGACAGCGGCTCGGCGCGATCCACCGCTGGCAGCGCATCCCATTCGGCCAGTGCGCCGCACACCGCGAGTGCGCCACGCGCCGCACCCTGCGGGCGCAACAGGCGATCATGCTCGCCGAAGGCCATCATGCCCACGCGTTCGCCCGCGCGCACGGCCAGCCACGCGGCGACGGCGGCGGCGCGCGCAGCCTGCACCGACTTGAAGCGGGCGCGGGTACCGAAACGCAGGCTGGCGTGGGTGTCCAGCAGGATCAGCAACCGCCCTTCGCGCTCCTCCTGGAACAGCTTGGTGTGCAACCTGCCGCTGCGCGCGGTGAGCCGCCAGTCCATCCGCCGCACGTCGTCGCCGGCCTGGTAGACACGCGACTCGGCGTAGTCCATGCCGCGGCCGTACAGGCGGCTGGAATGCTGGCCGCCGCGCGCGGCGCGGCTTTCCGTCGGCGCCAGCTTCGCGCGGCCGACGCGGGCACCCAGCGCGATCAGCTCGGCCAGCGACACGTGCGTGCGGCCGTCGCCATGCTCGCGATTCGGCAACACGGCGCTCACGGCAGCGGCACGAGATCCAGCAGCCGGGCGATCACCTGGTCGCTGCGCACGCCTTCGGCCTCGGCTTCGTAGCTGAGCAGCACGCGATGGCGCAGCACTTCGTGCACGATCGCGTGCACGTCCTCGGGCAGCACGAAATCGCGGCCGGCCAGCCAGGCTTGCGCGCGGGCGCAGCGGTCCAGCGCGATGGTGGCGCGCGGGCTGGCGCCCCAGGCGATCCAGCGTTTCAGTTCCGGCCCGTAGCGGCCCGCGTCGCGCGTGGCCAGCACGAGCTGGGCGAGGTATTCCTCCAGCGCGGGCGCCATGTGCAGCGCCATCGCGGCATCGCGCGCGGCGAACACGTCGGACTGCTGCAGCAGGGACGCGGGCGCAGGCGCCGGGTGCGCACGGCGGCTGGCCTGCTCGCGGGCCAGCTTGAGAATCGCCAGTTCCGCCGCGGCATCGGGATAGCCGATGGTGACGTGCAGCAGGAAGCGGTCCAGCTGCGCCTCCGGCAGCGCGAACGTGCCTTCCTGCTCGATCGGATTCTGCGTCGCCATCACCATGAACAATTCCGGCAACGGCCGGGTGGCGCGGCCCACGGTGATCTGCCGCTCGGCCATCGCTTCCAGCAAGGCCGACTGCACCTTGGCCGGCGCGCGGTTGATCTCGTCGGCCAGCACGATATTGTGGAACAGCGGCCCTCGCTCGAACTCGAAGGCGCCGCTCTGCGGCCGGAACACGTCGGTGCCGGTGAGATCGGCGGGCAGCAGGTCGGGGGTGAACTGCACGCGGTGGAAGTCCGCCTCGATGCGCGCGGCCAGTGCCTTCACCGCGGTGGTCTTGGCCAGTCCGGGGGCGCCTTCCACCAGCAGATGGCCATCGGCGAGCAGCGCCACCAGCAGGCAGTCGACCAGCCGGGGCTGGCCGATGATGCAGCTGCGCAATTCGTCGCGCAGCTGCGCGAAGGCCTGCTGCAAGCGGTCGCGGGGTGGGGTTTCGGGCATGTCCATCGTGAACTTCCGGATGCAGGCTGCCGTTGTTGACCACGGCGAAGCCCGGAAGTTTAGTCGACCACGCCGGCTCATTCAGTCGCACAACGCACAGGGGCGGCCGGAGCCGCCCCTGTGCGTACCGTGCAGACGCGACGCCTTACTGCAGCGAATCGTTGAGGATGCGCGGCGTCACGAAGATCAGCAGTTCCGCCTTGGTGTTGTTGCGGTAGGTGTTGCGGAACAGGAAGCCGATGCCGGGAATGTCGCCGAGGCCCGGCACCTTGGTGATCGTGTTGTTCTTGTTGATCTCGTAGATGCCGCCCAGCACCACGGTCTGGCCGTTGTCCACCAGCACCGAGGTATTCACTGACTGGGTGTTGATCTGCGGCACCTGGCCGTTTGGCGTGGTGAGGAACTTCGCCAGCGAATCCTTCTTTACGCTGATCGCGAGATAGACGCGGTTGTCCGCGGTGATCGTGGGCGTGACCTTGAGCTCCAGCACAGCGTCCTTGAACTGCACCGAGGCGGTGGGCGCGGCGGTGCCGCCGATGCCGCCCTGGTAGGTCACGTAGCCGATCTCCTGGCCCTGGCGGATCACCGCTTCCTGCTGGTTCGCGGTGATCACGCGCGGACTGGAGATCACCTCGCCACGACCCTCGGTCTGCGCCGCCGACAGTTCCAGATCCAGTGCGTAGTTCTTGCCGAGGATGGCCAGACCCAGCACGCCGGAGGCAGGCGAGTTCGACACCGGCAGGTTCACATTGAGGCCGGTGCCGCCGCCCAGGGTGGCACCGGTCGTGGTGCTGGTGCCCGTGGTGGTGGTGCCGTTGTTGCCCAGCGTGCTGCCGTTGGCGCCGCCGATCTGCAGCACCTGGCCGCTGGGGTTGGTGCGCTGGCCGTTCGCGCCCCACTTCACGCCCAGCTCGCGGGTGAAGTCGTCGGTGGCGATCACGACACGCGACTCGATCAGCACCTGCTGCACCGGCTTGTCCAGCACCGCCACCAGCTTGCGGATCTGCTCGGTCTTCTCGGCCGTGTCGTTGAGCAGCAGGGTGTTGGTGCGCTCGTCGTAGGAGACGCTGCCGCGCGGCGACAGGAAACCGCGCGACACGCCGGCGCCGCCGGCGCTCGATGTGCCGCCGCCGCCCTGCATGCTGCCGGTGGTGAGCAGCTTGGCGATGTCGGTCGCCTTGCCGTAGCTGATCGGGATGTAGGTGGTGATCAGCGGCGCGTTGTCTTCCGCCTTCATGCGCGCCGTGGCGAGGTCATCCTCGTACTTGGCCAGCTCCTGCTGCGGAGCCACCCAGATCACGTTGCCGTCGCGGCGCTTGTCCAGGCCCTTGGCACGCAGGATCACGTCCAGCGCCTGGTCCCATGGCACGTTCACCAGGCGCAGGGTGATGCTGCCGGTGACGCTGTCGGAGGCCACGATGTTGAGCTTGGAGGTGTCCGCGATCAGCTGCAGCACCGAGCGCACCGGGATGTCCTGGAAATTGAAGGTGGCGCGCGTGCCGGTGTAAGCCGCATGCTGGTCCAGCGCCAGCTTGCCGCCGGCAACGGCGTTCTCGCCCTTCTTCGCCGCCACCTCGACCACGTACTGGTTGCCCTCCTGCCAGGCCGAGGTGTCGACCACGCCCTTGGTGGCGATCGTCATCTGCACGCCGCCGGTGGCGCTGGTACGGGTAGTGATGGATTGCACCGGGGTGGCGAAGTCCAGCGTGTCCAGCCGCTGCGCCAGTTCCGACGGCACGCTGGCATTGGGGATGCTGACCTCGACCTTGTCGCCGATCGTGCGCATCTGCGCATCGGCGCCCGGACCGCTGAAGTTGACCAGCACGCGGCCCTGGCCGTTCGCGCCGCGGCGGAAGTCGATACTGGTGACGCTGATGCCGCCGGTGGCGGATGCCGGCACGCGCTTGGACGGATCGATGATCGCCGCGGTGGTGACGCTGCGCTGCGCCGGCGCCGGGGCGGCTGCCGCCTGCGGTGCGCTGTCGTTGGCCACGGTGAGCACCAGGCTGTCGCCCTCGACTGCCGACTGGTACGACGCCGGACGCATCAGCTCCACGATCACCCGGGTGCGGCCGCCGGCGGCGACCGCCGAGACGCCGGAAGTGGCGCCCTGGCCGATGTCCGTGTGCCGCTGGGCGGTGGTATCGGTGTTGGCGAAGTCGATCGCGATGCGCGCAGGATTGTCGGTGGTGAAGATGCGCGGCTGCGGCACGGCACCGGTGAAGTTCAGGTGCAACTGCACGCTGCCACCGGGCAGTGTGGTGTAGTTGATGTCTTTCAGCGTGCTGCCGCCGGCAGCCAGCACGGCCTGGCTGAAGCCCGCACCGGCGAGCAGCAGCAACGACAGGAGACAGCGAATGGCGTGGCGCATGACCCGGCCCCGGACGGATTGAATGTGGTTGCTCATTGCATCAGCCCCTGTGTCCCCTATTTCTCGCCGAGCGCGATGCTGGCCGGACGTTCCATCCAGCCACCATTACCGTTGGATACCAGCTCGATCAGGTCGATGTGGTCATCGCTGATGGCGGTGATGCGGCCGTAGTTCTGGCCCATGTATTCGTTGCGGTGCACCGGATGGATCACGCCCTGCGGGTCCTTGATGAGTGCCTCGGTACCCGGCCCGGCGCCGATCGTGCCGACCATCTTCAGGCTGTCCAGCGCGAACATCTCCAGCGGCTGCTTGGGCCGGTTCTGGTCCGGTCGCGGCCCGCTGGTGACAGCCGACTCCTGTTCCGCGGCGCTGGGGCCGAACGGATCGCGCAGATCCTGGTCGGCGTAGGTGAAGGTCTCGAAGGTCTTGATCACCGGCAGTGGCGGGATCGGCGCGCCCTTCTTCGCCTTCTGCTGGGCGATCCATTCGCGCAGGTCCGAGGTGCCGCGGGTGCAGCCGCCCAGCACCAGCGCGGCGACCAGCAACAAGGCGAGGCGCGACAGCGTGGACGGCTTCATGGCAGTGGACAGCTTCATCACTTGCGCCCCCCTGCCTTCTTGGCCGAACCCTTCGCGGCCGCCGCGGCCTCGTCCTCATCCAGGTAGCGATAGGTCTTCACCGTGCCCTGCAACACCAGCTGGCCGTCGGTGGAGGTACCGTCCTTGCCCGCATGCTGGGGCGTGAGCGCCACGTCGTGCATGGTCAGGATCACCACGCGCGGCAGCGAGGCAACGCCGCTGATGAAGGTGCCGAACTGGTGGTAGGTGCCCACCATCTTCAGCTGGATCGGCTTCTCGGCATAGAAGTCCTTCGGCACTTCGGGCTGCGGCACGAAGGAGTCGACCTGCAGGCCGGCCGACAAGGCGGTCTGCGAGATGTCGATCAGCAGCTCGGGCATCTCGGTCCTGCTGGGCAGCTGGCGCAGCAGCTGGCGCAGCATGTCCTTCATCTCGTCCAGCTGCTGCTGCAGCGCGTCGAGGTTCACCGCCTTGGCCTGCTTGGTGGTGAATTCCTGCTGCAGCTGGATCTCCTTGTTTGCCAGCGAGGCCAGCTCGTCCTGCTGGCTGCTGACGTAGAAGTACCAGCCCAGCAACACCACGACCAGGAACAGCAGTGCGGTGAAGAAGATCTTGACCGACTGCGGCCAGCCGCCAATGTTGTTGCGGTCCAGGCCGCGCAGATCGTCGAGGAGTTTCATGACTTGGCTCCCCCCTTGACCGCGGCATTCGTCTTGGCAGGCTCATGGCCGGCGGCATGCACCACTGCCGGTTTCAGCGTCGCCGAATCCGGTGGGGGCGCGGCCGCCGCGCTGCCGGCATGCGCCGGCGCCGCGACCGACGCCGCGCCTGCCGGCGTGGCACCGGCCTCGTCCGCCTTCGGCTTGCCCAGTTTCACGCTGAGGCCGAAGCCGTAGGGCATGCGCGAGGCATCGTGGCGGTTCTCGGTCTTGCGCAGGTCCACATGGCCCATCCACGGCGAGGCCTCGATGTTGCGCATGTATTCGGCCACGCTGGCGTTGGATTGCGCCACGCCGTCCAGCGACATGGTGTCGCCCGCCTGCTTCAGCGCGCTCAGGCGGGCACTGGACGGAATCGTCTTCACCAGTTCGTCGAACAGGTGCACCATCTTCGAACGGTCGGACTGCAACTGCTCGATGATCTGCTTGCGTGCCAGCAGATGCTCGCGCACCTTGTCCAGCTCCTTGATCTTGTCGATCTTCACGTCGAGCTGCTTGATCTCGCCCTGCAGGATGGCATTGCGGTCGTTCTGGTTGTCGACGCGCGCGCCCATCCAGATCGCCCACAGCAGCACGAATCCCAGCCCGGCGACGAAGGCGGCGCCGAGCTGGCCGTAGAACTCGCGTTCGCGCAGCTTGCGCCGCTCCGCACGCCAGGGAAGGAGGTTGACGTGGGCCATCAGTCGAAGCTCCTCAGGGCCAGGCCGACCGCGATCATCAGCGCCGGCGCATCCTGGGACAGCGACTGTCCCTGCACCTTGGGCGACATCGACATGCGCGCCAGCGGATTGGCCACCACGCAGGGCACGCCAACGTGCTCCTCGAGCATCGCGGCGATGCCGTCGATGGTGGCGCAGCCGCCGGCCAGCACCACCTGGTCGACCTTGCTGTATTCGCTGCCGGCGAAGAAGAACTGCAGCAGGCGGCTGACCTGCTGCACCAGCGATTCCTTGAACGGCTCCAGCGCCTCGCTGTGGTAGGACTCCGGCAGGCCGCCCTTGCGCTTGGCGCGGCCGGCCTCCTCGTAGGAGAGCCCGTAGCGGCGCATGATCTCGTCGGTGAGCTGCTTGCCGCCGAATACCTGCTCGCGCGAGTAGATCGTGCGCTGGTTGCGCAGCACCGAGAGCGTGGTCATCGTCGCGCCCACGTCCACCACCGCCACCAGCGCATCGCGTCCCACGTTGAGCTGGTCGGTGAGCAGGGCGAACGCGTTCTCCATCGCGAACGCCTCCACATCGACCACCTTGGCGGTGAGGCCGCCCAGTTCCAGCGCGGCCACGCGCATGTCCACGTTCTCGGTGCGCGAGGCGGCAAGCAGGATGCTGTTCATCTCGGGGTTGTCGCGCACCGGGCCCAGCACCTCGAAGTCGAGGCTCACTTCATCGATCGGGTAGGGGATGTACTGGTTCGCCTCGACCTGGATCTGGCCTTCCAGATCCTCCTCGCTCAATTCGCTCGGCATCGGGATGATGCGGGTGATCACCGCCGAGCCCGCCACCGCGGCCGACGCATGCTTGAGCTTGGAACCGGAGCGCGCCAGCGCGCGACGGATCGCCTCGCCCACCGCCTCGACCTCGACGATGTTCTTCTCGACCACGGCATTGGGCGGCAGCGGCTCGACCGCATAGTGCTCGACGCGGTAACGCCCGCCCGCCTGGCTGAGCTGCAGCAGCTTGACGGCGGTCGAACTGATGTCGACGCCGATCAGTGCCGGCTTCTTGGGTGTGAAGAGCCCCACGGTGTTCCCCCTTTGCCCCTGGGCACCAACCGCCGGATTTCCGACGGATGTGCGCTGGCATTAGATCGAAAATTTAATGCCCCCGCAATGGCCTGCCGGAGTTTTCTCAAGTATTTCCCGTGATGGCGCCCACATTTGGATCAACGCCTTCGTGCAGCGTGATCGGGGCCTCGTTTCGGCATGGACACAGGTTCTTGCGGTCGCCCTGCCCGTCCACCCGGAGATATACCCCTTCGTCCTTCGCCGGGGTGCCGATGGCGCACCCTCTATACTCTTCCGGGTTTCGATACGGGCCATCCGCCACACATGCGTATTCTCAAGCGTCTGCTGCGCTGGGCACTGATCCTGGCGTTCTCGGGTTTCCTGCTGGCGGTGCTCGCGGTCGGGGTGGCGTACTGGCTGGTGGCGCCAAGGCTGCCGTCGGTGGCGGTGCTGAAGGATTACCACATGCAGGTGCCGCTGCGCGTGGAGAGCGCCGACGGCAAGCTGATCGCCAGCTTCGGCGAGACGCGGCGCATCCCGGTGGTGATCGCCAACGTGCCGGACAACCTCAAGCACGCGGTGCTGTCGGCCGAGGACGCCGACTTCTACCACCACCCCGGCATCGACCTGCGCGGCATCGCGCGCGCCGGCTGGCACGTGATCCTGGCCGGCGGCGACAAGGTGCAGGGCGGCTCGACCATCACGCAGCAGGTGGCGCGCAACTTCTTCCTGAGCCCGGAGAAGCTCTATTCGCGCAAGCTGATCGAGGTATTCACCGCGCTGCGCATCGAGCACGAGCTGAGCAAGGACCAGATCCTGGAGCTCTACCTCAACAAGATGTTCCTCGGCCACCGTTCCTACGGCGTGGCCGCGGCGGCCTCGTACTACTACGGCAAGACGCTGGACCAGCTCAGCATCGCGCAGTGCGCGGCGATCGCCTCCACCTTCCAGCTGCCCTCGGTGGTGAACCCGCTCAACAGCCCCGCGCGCCTGCTGGCGCGGCGCAACTGGGTGCTGGGCGAGATGCTCAGGCATCGCTACATCAACGACGCGCAGTACAAGGCGGCGGTCGCCGAACCGAATGACCCCGCGCCGCACGAGGCGCCGATCGAGGTGGACGCGCCCTACCTCGCCGAAATGGTGCGCCGGCAGGTGCTGGACCGCCTCGGCAACGACGCGCTCACCGAGGGCTACGTGGTGAAGACCACGGTGCAGAGCGCGCGCCAGCAGGCCGCGGTGGCAGCGGTGCACCAGGGCCTGATCGCCTATGACCACCGCCACGGCTGGCGTGGCCCGGAAGCGCACCAGGACCTCGCCGCCGATGCCGGCGCGCAGGATTACGAGCGCGCACTGGCCGGCTACGGCGACATTTCCGGCCTCGATCCGGGCCTGGTCACGGCCAGTTCCGCCACCGACGCCACCGTCTTCCTCGCCGGCGGCAAGAGCATCCAGCTCGACCTCGCCGCGGTGGCATGGGCGCGGCCGTACATCAACGACAGCCGTACCGGTCCCGCGCCAAGGCAGGTGGACGCGGTGCTCAAGCGCGGCGACATCATCCGCGTCTCGCAAGATGCCAAGGGCACCTGGCAACTGGCGCAGATTCCCACCGCACAGGCCGCCCTGGCCTCGATCCGGCCGGAGGACGGCGCCGTCGAGGCGCTGGTGGGCGGCTTCAGCTTCACCCGCAGCAAGTTCAACCGCGCCGTGATGGCCGCGCGCCAGCCGGGCTCCAGCTTCAAGCCCTACCTCTATTCGGCGGCGTTCGACCACGGCTTCACGCCGGCGTCGATCATCAACGACGCGCCACTGGCGCTGCCCGATCCCTCGCGCCCCGGCGGCCTGTGGACGCCGAGCAACGACGACGACAAGTTCGCCGGCCCGATGCGCCTGCGCGAGGCGCTGATCGAGTCGAAGAACCTGGTCTCGGTGCGCCTGCTCGACGCGATCGGCGTGCGCTACGCCCGCGAGTTCATCACCCGCTTCGGCTTCCCGCTCGACGCGCTGCCGGCGAACCTGTCGATGGCGCTGGGCACCGCCTCGGTGTCGCCGATGAACATGGCGCGCGGCTATGCGGTGTTCGCCAACGGCGGCTACCTGGTCACGCCGTACTTCATCAGCGAGATCGACGACCGCAGCGGCAAGCCGGTCTACCTCGCCAACCCTGCACGTGCCTGCCGCGAATGCCAGGAGCGCCTGCTCGACAGCACCCCCCCCGGGCCGCCGCCCGCGAACATGAGCCAGCGGACGGCCAACCGCCTCGCCGAAAGCGGCAGCGCCACGGCGACGGCCAGCGCCGCAAGCGTCGACGATTCCGGCGTGCAGACCCTGCCAGCCGACGCCCACGGCACCGGCGCGCACCTGCCGGTGCTCGCGCCGCGCGTGCTCGATCCGCGCAACGACTTCCTGGTCACCTCGCTGATGAAGGACGTGATCGCCAGCCCCAAGGGCACCGGCCATGCGGCCCAGGCGCTCAACCGCGCGGATCTCGCCGGAAAGACCGGATCCACCAACGACCACCGTGACGCCTGGTTCGTGGGCTTCAACGGCGACATATCCACCGCCGTGTGGGTGGGCTTCGATGATTTCAGCTCACTGGGCAAGGCCAACGGCGTGGGAGAGTTCGGTGCACAGGCGGCGTTGCCGATCTGGATGGCCTACATGGGCCCGGTGCTCAAGGACATGCCGCTGAATTCGCTGCCGATGCCGCCGGGCATCGCCTCCGTGCCGATCGACCGTTCCAGCGGCCTGCCCACCACGGATGACGACCCGAACCGCATGAACGAGTTCTTCAAGGTCGAGGACGTGGACCGCCTGCGCGCGCAAGCCACCCAGCAGCAGGAACAGCAGAATCCCTACAACATCTTCTGATCACCCGATGGGGTTTCCGGGACTCCGCCGCTTGCGCTAGGCTGGACGTGCAAGCGGCGGAGGAACCGACATGGCCCGAGGCGAACATCACCGCATCCATGCAAGCGACCGCCAGCAGCGCAACCGGCGGCGCGTGGCCCAGGAAGCGGCCCGCCTGATGAGCGAGCACGGCATCCGCGACTTCCACCGCGCCAAGCTCAAGGCCGCCGAACGGCTGGGCATCCTCGACACCCAGGCGCTGCCGCGCAACCAGGAGATCGAGCAGGCGCTGCGCGAACACCAGCGCCTGTTCCTCGCCGACAGCCAGCCGCAACTGCTGCGCGCACGGCGCGAGGCGGCGCTGGAGGCGATGTGTTTCCTTGCCCGCTTCGAGCCGCGCCTGGTCGGCGCGGTGCTGGACGGCACCGCCGATGCGCATTCGGCGATCTGCCTGCACGTGTTCAGCGACGACCCCGACGCCGTGCATCGCCACCTGCACGAGCACCGCGTGCCGTTCGAGACGCAGACGCGCCGCCTGCGCACCAGCCGCGACGAACAGGCCGAGTTCCCGGTGCTGCTGTTCGCCGCCGATGCGCTGCCGTTCGACCTCACCGTGCTGCCGCGCGACGCGTTGCGCCAGGCGCCGCTGGACCGCATCGACGAGAAGCCGATGCGCCGGGCATCGCTGGGCGCCGTGGAGGCCCTGCTGGCCGGGAGCGACGACGCGGACGAACTGGAACGCATGCTGTCCGGCGTGCTGCGCTGAAGCGTGACGCGGCAGCGATGCACGCCCCGAAACGACGACGCCCCGGCCATGGCCGGGGCGTCGTGCATCGGCGAAACCGCCGTGCTCAGCGCTTGCCTGAAGCCGTGTAGTCGCGCACGTCGTGGCCGGTGTAGATCTGGCGCGGGCGACCGATGCGCGCGCCGGGGGTCTCGTGCTGCTCGATCCAGTGCGAGATCCAGCCGGCGGTGCGGGCGATCGCGAACATCACGGTGAACATCTCGGTGGGGATGCCCAGCGCCTTGTAGATGATGCCGGAGTAGAAATCCACGTTCGGGTACAGCTTGCGCTCGACGAAGTACTCGTCCTTCAGCGCCGCCTCCTCCAGCTTCATCGCCACGTCCAGCAGCGGATCGCTGACGCCCAGCTCGGCCAGCACCTTGTGGCACATCTCGCGGATGATCTTCGCGCGCGGGTCGAAGTTCTTGTACACGCGGTGGCCGAAGCCCATCAGGCGGAAGCTGTCGTTCTTGTCCTTGGCGCGCTTCACCGCCGACTCGACGTTGTCCGGCGTGCCGATCTCCCGCAACTGCTTGAGCACCGCCTCGTTGGCGCCGCCGTGCGCGGGGCCCCACAGCGCGGTGATGCCCGCGGCCACCGAAGCGTACGGGTTGGCGCCGGTGGAGCCGACCAGGCGCACGGTCGAGGTGGAGGCGTTCTGCTCGTGGTCGGCGTGCAGGATGAACAGCAGGTCCAGCGCCTTCGCCGCCACCGGGCTCATCTGCAGCGGCTCGCTCGGCACCTCGAACATCATGTGCAGGAAGCGGTCGACATACTCGAGGTTGTTGCGCGGATAGCGGAACGGCCAGCCGATCGAGTAGCGGTAGCAGGCCGCGGCGATCGTCGGCATCTTCGCGATCAGGCGGATCGCGGCGAGCTTGCGGTCGGCCGGGTTCTCGACGTCGAGATCGTCGTGGTAGAACGCCGACAGCGAGGCCACCGCGGCGGCCAGCATCGCCATCGGATGCGCGTCGTGGTGGAAGCCCTGGAAGAAGTTCTTCAGCGACTCATGCATCATCGTGTGATGCGAGACGTCGTGCTCGAAGCTGGCGAACTCGGCCGGCTTCGGCAGCTCGCCGTTGAGCAGCAGGTAGGCGACTTCGAGGAAGCTGGACTTCTCGGCCAGCTGCTCGATCGGGTAGCCGCGGTACAGCAGCACGCCCTTGTCGCCGTCGATGTAGGTGATCGCGCTCTTGGTGCTGGCGGTGGAGCCGTAGCCGACATCGTAGGTGAAGTGACCGGTGTCCTTGTACAGCGTGCTGATGTCGATGCAGGCCGGACCGAGAGTGCCGGCGACCAGCGGCATCGTGCTGCTGCGCTGGGTCGACTCATCCACCAGCTGGACAGTCTTGGGATCGGACACGGGAACCTCCTTAGCGTGGGTCGTCGCCGACCGTGGCCGCGGAGCGGCGTCGGCCGGCGAGGGGAAACGGGCATCGTGCCGGGGAAAGCTGCGATGCGATCCGGGCATTATCGCACATCGACCGTTCACACATGCGTTCGCGGATGGTCGTATGGCAAACGCAAAAACGCACGGGGCAGGCTAGGCCTGCCCCGTGCGCGGATGCTTCATCCCGCCATCGCGACGCGATGGCAGTGGAACGCGCTTACTTCTGCGCGTAGCGCTTGCGGAACTTGTCGAC
The DNA here is from genome assembly GCF_040812275.1 of Rhodanobacter geophilus. Classification (NCBI taxonomy): domain Bacteria; kingdom Pseudomonadati; phylum Pseudomonadota; class Gammaproteobacteria; order Lysobacterales; family Rhodanobacteraceae; genus Rhodanobacter; species Rhodanobacter geophilus. The sequence continues at coordinate 75,263 of NZ_JBFOHL010000008.1, forward strand.
GCGGCCGCCGACGTCCAGCGTCTTCTGCTTGCCGGTGTAGAACGGGTGCGAATGGCTGGAGATATCCACCTTGATCAGCGGGTACTCGTTGCCGTCCTCCCACTTGACGGTGTCCTTGGCGACGATCGTCGAACGCGTCAGGAACGCGAAGTCGGACGACAGATCCTGGAACACCACCGGGCGGTAATTCGGATGGATATCGGGCTTCATGACGGGCTCAATGCAACGTGAAAAGAGGGCAAGTTTAGCGGGCTGCGGGACGGCGCGTCAACCGAATCGATGCGTCACGCCGCCCCCAGCGCCGTGCGCACCATCGCCGCGAACCGCGCCTGGTCCACCCCCAGCACGATGCGTGCCTGCGCGGGACGAGCCAGCCGGTTCGCCCAGTCCACCACGGTGGCGCCGCGGGTGAGCCGGCCGTCCAGCTCCACCGCCACGGCGCGGGTCTCGCTGCGGGTCACGATGGCGGGGTCGATCGCCACCGCCATCGCCAGCGCGTCGGCCGCGACCACGCCGTGGCGGTCGTGTTTCGCGTTGTAGTCGCGCGCGGTGCGGAACACCTGGCCGAAGAATTCCGCCCGGCGGTCGCCGGCCGCCAGCCAGGCATCGAATTCGGCGTCGTCGAAGCCGTGGCGCAGGGTGGCCTCCCAGTCGACCAGGTCAAAGGCGGGAAACGCCTCGAACACCACGTGCGCGGCCTCGGGATCGAAGCCGACGTTGAATTCGGCCGGAATCTTGCCGGTGTTGCCGCGACCGGTCACCGCGCCGCCCATCACCACCAGCCGCTTCACCCGCTGCGGCAGCGCGGGGTCGAGCCGCAATGCCAGCGCCAGGTTGGTCAGCGGCGCCAGCGCCACCAGGGTCAGTTCGCCCGGGCGCTCGCGGGTGAGCCGCAGCAGGGCCAGCGCGGCGGCTTCGGCTTCGGCCGCGGCAGGCGGCTCGGGAAAGCCGACGTCACCCAGGCCATCCACGCCGTGCACGAAGGCGGCGTCCTCGTCCGGCGCGCGCACCAGCGGCGTGGCGCAGCCGGCGAACACGGGGAACGAGGCGCCCAGCAGGTCGCGCAGGATGCGCGCGTTGCGCACGGTATGGCCCAGGCCCACGTTGCCGGCAGCCACGCTCAGGGCCGCGATGTCGGCGTGCGCGTGCGCCATCATGACGGCCAGCGCGTCGTCCACGCCGGGATCGGTATCGATCAGCAGTTGCGGCTTGCTCATGCCCGGCTTTTCCTCGGAAAAGTCGGCAAGTCTAACTCAGCGCGCTCTGGGCAATTCTGTCGCTACCCCTGCCTCCACGCTCACACGATACCAAGGCTACGCCCGCGCATAGCGCGCCGCGCCGCCGATCCAGCGCGCGATCAGCCGATCCGCCTCGTGCGGGTGCGCGACCAGCAGGCGTTCGCCGACCTGCTGCACGGCGGGCAGGAGGTGCGCGTCGCGGGCAAGGTCGGCGATGCGGAAGCTGAGCTGGCCGGTCTGCCGCGTGCCCAGCACCTCGCCCGGGCCGCGCAGTTCCAGGTCTTTCTCGGCGATGCGGAAGCCGTCGCTGGTCTCGCGCATCACCGCGAGCCGCTCGCGCGCCAGCTGGCCCAGCGGCGGCTGGTACAGCAGCACGCAGTTCGAGGCCACCGCGCCGCGCCCCACGCGCCCGCGCAGCTGGTGCAACTGGGCCAGGCCCAGGCGCTCGGAGTTCTCGATCACCATCAGGCTGGCGTTGGGCACGTCCACGCCCACCTCGATCACCGTGGTGGCGACCAGCACGGCCAGCTCGCCGGCCTTGAACGCGTCCATCACCGCCTGCTTGTCCTTCGGCTTCAGGCGGCCGTGGATCAGGCCCACCTTGCAGTCCGCAAGCGCAGCGGAAAGCTCGGCGTGCGCCACTTCGGCGGCCTGCGCACGCAACTGCTCGGATTCCTCGATCAGGGTGCACACCCAGTAGACCTGCCGCCCCTCGGCGCAGGCCACGCGGATGCGCTCGATCACCTCGCCGCGGCGCGCGCTGGACACCGCCACGGTCTGCACCGGCGTGCGTCCGGGCGGCAGCTCGTCGATGGCGGAAACGTCGAGGTCGGCATAGGCGCTCATCGCCAGCGTGCGCGGGATCGGCGTGGCGGTGAGCACGAGCTGGTGCGGCACCTCGCCGCGCGCGCGGTCGGCGCCCTTGTCGTGCAAGGCAAGGCGCTGCTGCACGCCGAAGCGGTGCTGCTCGTCGACGATCACCAGGCCCAGCCGCGCGAACTCCACGCCTTCCTGCATCAGCGCGTGCGTGCCCACCGTCACCGCCGCCCCCTCGGCCACGCGGCGCAACGCCGCCTGCCGCGCCTTGCCCTGCTGCTTGCCGGCCAGCCACTCCACCTCCACGCCCAGCGGCGTCAGCCAGTGGCGGAAGTTGCGCAGGTGCTGCTCGGCGAGCAGCTCGGTGGGCGCCATCAGCGCCACCTGGCAACCCGATTCCACCGCGGCCAGCGCGGCCAGCGCGGCGACCACGGTCTTGCCCGAACCCACGTCGCCCTGCACCAGCCGCAGCATCGGGCTCGCCTGCGCGAGGTCGCGCCGTACCTCCGCATCCACCCGCCGCTGCGCGGCAGTGAGGGCGAACGGCAGCGATGCGATCAGTTGCCGCCGCAGCGCACCGTCGACCGCGAGCCTCGGCGCCCGGCGCCGCTGCACCGCGGCGCGCATGCGCTTGAGGCTCAGGTGCTGGGTCAGCAGCTCCTCGAAGGCGAGGCGCTGCTGCGCGGGGTGCCGGCCGTGCAGCAGCAGGTCCAGCCGCACGTCGGGCGGCGGCCGGTGCACGGTGAGCAAAGCCTCGCGCAGCGAGGCAAGGCCATGTGCCGCGCACAGCTCGCGCGGAATCAACTCCAGCGCCGACTCGGGCGGCAGCAGCGCCAGCGCCTTGGCGATCACGCTGGCCAGCCGCTTCGGCCCCAGCCCTTCGGTGGCCGGATAGACCGGAGCCAGACTGTCCTCCACCGCCACGGCCTCGCCGGCACCGAGCCGGCGGTACTGCGGATGCACCATCTCCAGGCCCTGCGACGCATGGCGCACTTCGCCGAAGCACAGCAGGCGCGCGCCCGGCGCAAGCTGTTCGGCCTGCGCGCGGTTGAAGTGGAAGAAGCGCAATTGCAGGGTCTGCCGCGAATCGTCGGCGATCGCCACCTTGAGCTGCGGGCGATAGCGGAAGCCGCGCTCCACCGCCTCCACCGTGCCCACCACCTGCGCGCTCTGGCCCGGGCGCAGGTCGGCGATCGCGGTGATGCGGGTACGGTCCTCGTAGCGCAGCGGCAGGTGGAACCACAGGTCCTGCACGCGCTCCAGCCCCAGCCTGTGCAGCAGGGCGGCGAGCGCCGGGCCCACGCCCGGCAGCGTGGCCACGGGCTGCGCACCCGCGTCGACGGCGGCGGCGACGTTCATCGCCACGCGGGACGGATCAGCCCAGCACCATGACCGCGTCGACCTCCACCTGCGCACCCTTGGGCAGCGCCGAGACTTCGATGGTGGAACGCGCGGGGTACGGCGCCTGGAAGTACTCGGCCATCACCGCGTTCACCGCGGCGAAGTTCGCCAGGTCGGTGACGTAGATGCCCACGCGCACCACCTGCGCCAGCGAACCACCGGCTGCCTGCGCCACCGCGACGAGGTTGTCGAACACGCGCCGCGTCTGTGCCGCGATGTCGCCTTCGACCAGGTTGCCGCTGGCCGGATCGAGCGGGATCTGCCCGGAGAAATACACGGTGTCGCCGGCGCGCACGGCCTGCGAATACGGACCGATCGCGGCAGGCGCCTGCGTGGTGGAAACGATGCTGCGGGACATGGGACGGCCTCGGGATTCGGGATGCGGAGGGGCAAAAGCGTACAGCGCCCTGCCGCCGCTGCCCACCCGAACCCCGGATCACAACGGATAGCGGTAGACCCCGCTCACCACGCCGGTGCGGCGCACGCGGCGGATCACGTCGGCGAGGTGCTTGCGGTTCTTCACCTCGATCGCGAACAGCAGGGTGGCGGCGGCGAGGTCGCGTTCGGCGTATTCCACGTTCTCGATGTTGGAATCGGCCGCGGCGATCGCCGCGGCGATGGTGGCGAGCACACCAGGGCGGTTGATCACCTCGATGCGCAGCTCGGCGCGGTAGTCGCCCTGCACGTCGTGGTCCCACTCGATCGCCACGCAGCGCTCGGGCGACTTGCGCAGCTCGGCCACGTTCGGGCATTCCTCGCGGTGCACCACGATGCCCTTGCCCGGCGAGAGGTAGCCGATAATCGCGTCGCCCGGCAGCGGGTGGCAGCAATTGGCGAAGCTGAGCACGCCGCGCTCGGCGCCGGTGATGCGGATCTTCTCGTGCACCGCCCTGGCGCCTGGCGCGGTGTCGTCGGACTGGCCGTCGCGCAACGCCAACAGGTGGCGCGCCACCACGTCGGGCATGCGGTTGCCCAGCGCGATCTCGGCCAGCAGCTCTTCCAGCCGCTTCAACCGGGCCTCGTGCAGGAAGCGGTCCAGCACCTCGGTCGGGATCGCGTCGAGGCTGCTGCCGCGGGCATCCAGCGCGCGGTCGAGCATGCGATGGCCGAAATCCACCGCATCCTCGTGCTGCAGGTGCTTCAGGTACTGGCGGATTGCGGTGCGCGCCTTGCCGGTGACCACCGACTCCAGCCAGGCCGGGTTCGGCACCGCCGACGGCGCGGTGATGATCTCCACCAGCTGGCCGGATTCCAGCCGCGTGCGCAGCGGCAGCAGCTTCTTGTCCACGCGCGCGGCCACCGCGTGGTCGCCCACGTCGGTGTGCACGGCGTAGGCGAAGTCCAGCGCGGTGGCGTTGCGCGGCAGCGACAGGATGTCGCCGCGCGGCGTGAACAGATAGACCTCGTCGGGGAACAGGTCGATCTTGACGTTCTCGATGAACTCGGCGGACGACGCGGTGTTGATCTGGTTGTCGGCCAGGGTCGACAGCCATTCGCGGGCGCGCGCCTGCGCGCTGTTCGCCGGGCCGGAATCGGTCTTGTAGGCCCAGTGCGCGGCCACGCCGCGCTCGGCCACCGCGTCCATCTCGGCGGTGCGGATCTGCACCTCGATCGGCGCGCCGAACGGGCCCAGCAGCACGGTGTGCAGCGACTGGTAGCCGTTCGCCTTGGGGATCGCGATGAAGTCCTTGAAGCGCCGGTCCACCGGCTTGTACAGCCCGTGCACCACGCCCAGCGCCATGTAGCAGTTCATCGCGTTCTCGACCACCACGCGGAAACCGTACACGTCCATCAGCTGGGCGAAGCTCTTGTGCTCGCCGTGCATCTTCGAATAGATGCTCCACGGCGACTTGATGCGCCCCAGCACGCGCGCCGGCAGGTGCTCGCCGGCCAGCCGCTGCGACAGCGCGGTCTCGATCCGGCCCATCGCCTCGCGACGGTTGCCCAGTGCGGCGCGGATGCGCTCGCTGATCACCCGGTAGCGGTCCGGATGCAGCGCGCGGAAGCCGAGGTCCTGCAGTTCGGCCTTGATCTTGTTCATGCCCAGGCGCTGGGCGATCGGCGCGTAGATCTCCAACGTCTCGCGCGCGATGCGGCGGCGCGAGGGCGCGTCCTTCGCGCCCAGCGTGCGCATGTTGTGCAGGCGATCGGCGAGCTTGATCAGGATCACGCGCAGGTCGCGCGCCATCGCCAGCAGCATCTTGCGGAAGCTTTCCGCATCGGCCTCCTGGCGGCTGCCGAAGCGCATCTTGTCGAGCTTGGTGACGCCGTCGACCAGCTCGGCCACGGTCTCGCCGAACTCGCCGGCCAGCGCGCTGCGGCTCAGCGCGGTGTCTTCCAGGGTGTCGTGCAGGATCGCCGCGATGATGGTCTCGGCGTCCATGCCCAGCTCGGCGAGGATGCCGGCCACGGCGACCGGATGGGTGATGTAGGGTTCGCCGCTCTTGCGGGTCTGGCCTTCGTGGGCCTGCGCGCCGACCTGGAATGCGCGCAGCACGCGCTCGAGTTGCGGCGCCGGCAGATAGCCGAGCTGATCCTTCAGTGCCAGCACGTAGGGCGGCAACACGGCGGGATCGATGGCAACTGGCGTGCTGGCGGCGGTCATGACTGGACCTGCCGCCGATACTGCGCCGACGGCGCGGTCATGTGGTCCGGTGGATTGCGGCCGGCCGTGCGTGCAGGTGCATCGGCCGCCCCGATGCGATGCATGCGCGGTCTACAGCCGCCCTCCATCAATCGTCGCCGACCTTGGACAGATCGTCGTCCACCTCGGCCGCGGCCCACTCCAGCGCCTCGCGCTCGGCGCGCTCGCGCTCGGCCTTGTCGATCTCGTCGATGGTGGCCTGGTCGATGCGGCGGCCGGCGATCTCGCGCAGCGCCAGCACGGAAGGCTTGTCATTGTCCGGGTTGACCGCCGGCTCGGCACCCTTGGCGAGCTGACGGGCGCGCTTGGTCGCCATCAACACCAGCTCGAATCGGTTGTCGACCACCTCGAGGCAGTCCTCCACGGTAATGCGTGCCATGCCAAATCCTCAGAAAATAGAGACTTATACAGGTCGCCAGTGTAGAGCAGCCGGCGCTGGCCTGGCAATGCGAGCGGCGCGTACCATGGATGGTTTCGCCAACGGCGCGCGAAAGCGGAGCGAAACGCGTGCAAGATATAAAACCAGACAGTACACTATTAAGCTTGCTGCGCTTCAAGCCACGCCCCCACCCTGGCCGCGACCCCATGCCGACGCTTTCACTGCCTCGCCCCTTCCTGCCGCGCCGCGGCTTGGCCCTGCTTGCCGTGTTGATGCTGGCCGGCTGCGCGATCGCGCCGCCGCGCACCGACGACCCCCTGCAGAAGGTCAACCGCAAGGTCTACGCCTTCAACGATCGGCTGGACAAGGCGGTGCTGCGCCCGGCCGCCGTGGGCTACCGCAAGATCACCAATCCGCCGGTGCGACGCTCGGTCAACAACTTCTTCACCAACATCGAGATGCCGGTCACGGTGGCGAACGACCTGCTGCAGGCCCGGCCTTCGCAGGCGCTGGGCAGCACCGGGCGCTTCCTGATCAACCTCACCATCGGCGTGGGCGGCATCTTCGATCCGGCCACCAAGATGGGCCTGCCGCTGCAGACCACCGACTTCGGCATCACCCTGGCGCGCTGGGGCCTGCCCGAGGGCGACTTCCTGATGCTGCCCCTGCTCGGCCCATCCACGATGCGCGACGTGTGGCACTACCCGGTGGACGGCTATTTCTTCGATCCGCTGAGCCTGATCGCGAAAAACCACGGCTTCAACTACGGCCAGTACTACCTGCCGCAGGTGCTGTACGTGGTGTCGATGCGCTCGCAGCTGATCGACGCGGAAGGCTTCCTGCAGACGGCCTACGACCCCTACGCCTTCCTGCGCGATGCCTACCGCCAGCGCCGGCTGTACATGCTGTACGACGGCAACCCGCCGGCCGACGTGATCGAGAAGATCCAGGGCGTCGACCAGCCGGGTTTCGATCCCGACGAGCTGCTGGAGCAGCAGAAGCAATGGGAGCAGCAGCACGCCACGTCGAAGCCGGCGCCCACCAAGAGCTGAGGCACCCGCACGGCACACATGGAAACGGGGCCGCTGGCCCCGTTTCCATGTGTGCAATCGAACCCGCTGCCTTACGCCGGCGTCAGCAAGGCCTCCACGCCGCTGACCCGGGCCAGCGTGCGCAGCCCGTCCGGCACGTGCTGCAGCGCCACGGCGTGGCCGCGTACGCGCGCCGCGGCCAGCGCGGCCAGCACGCAGGCCAGCCCGGCGCTGTCGCAGGCGCGCACGCCGGCCAGGTCGAGCCGCGGACGATCGCCCGCCCGCAACCCCTCATTCAAGGCCTGCAGGGCCGCGGCCGCGGTGGCGAAGCCCAGCATGCCGGACACGGCCAGCGTGCCCGGTTCGCTGCGATCCAGCCGGAAGGCAGCTTCAGCCGCCATGGGCCTTGCCGCTTTGTTCCATCGCCTTCAGCGCCTGGTCGCCCTGGGTCTGCAGGTTCTTGATCAGCTGGTCGAGGCCGACCTTGCGGATCTCCGCGTCGACCTGATTGCGGTAGTTGGTGATGTAGGAAATGCCCTCGATGACCACGTCGTAGGCCTTCCACTCGCCACCGGCGGTCTTGCGGAACACGAAGTCCACCGACACCGTCTTGCCGTCGCCGGTGGCCACCTGGGTACGCACCACGCTGCGCTTGTCGTTGAGGTCACCGGCAAACGGCAACACCTTCACCGCACCCGTGGTGTAGTTGAGCAGACCTTCGGCATAGCGGTGGGTGATCGAGTTGTAGAACGCCTTGGCGAACTGCGCGCGCTGCTCGGGCGAAGCCTCGCGCGCGTGCTGGCCGAGCACCAGGATCGCGGCGTAATCCACGTCGAAGTGCGGCAGGAACACCTGGTTGACGACGCTGATCACCTTTTCCCGGTTGCGCTGCAGCTCGGCCTTGTGCCCGGCCACATCGGTGTCGAGCTGGTGGGCGATCTCCTGTACCACCTGCTCCGGGGTCTGCTGGGCGGCAGGCTGCTGGGCTGCCTGCTGGGCGAAAGCCGGCGCGGCGAACCCGCTGCCAAAGGCCACGGCGATGGCGAAAGCCAGATGACGCATCATGCGGAAACTCCTGTGTGCGGGGAACCGGCTCAGTGCTTGCCGGCGGGGGTGGTGGACGGGTTGGTTCCCGGCTTGTTGTCGCCGCTGCCGGAACCGTTGACCAGGAACTTGCCGATCAGGTCTTCCAGCTGCATCGCCGACTGGGTCAGGATCATCTCGTCGCCGTTCTTCAGCATGTCCGGCGAGCCGCCGGGCTGGATCGCAACGTACTGGCTGCCGATCAAACCGCTGGTGAACACCGCGGCGGCGGAATCGTCGGGAATCTGGTTGTACCTGTTGTCGATCGCCAGCGTCACCAGCGCATCCAGCTTGGTGGGATCGGCCTGCACCGAGGCCACCTGGCCGATCGCCACGCCCGCCATCTTCACCGGCGCGCCCGCCGACAGCGTGCCGACATTGGTGAAGCGCGCGGTCACCCGGTAGCTGCCGCCGATGTTGTCGGCCGCGCCGCCGGCGCCGAAGAACTTGCCCAGCATCTCCTCCAGCGGCTCGCTGGAACGGGTGAGCGCCAGCTTGCCGCCGTCGGCGACGTAGTTCTTGGCGTGGCCGTACTCGATGCCCACGTACTGGTCGCCGAGCAGGCCGCTGGTGAACACGGTCGCCACCGAATCGGCGGGAATCGTGGCGTAGCGCTTGTCGATGGCCAGCTTCACGTCGGCCACGGACTTGCCCGGTTCCAGCGTGATCGATTGCACCTGGCCCACGCGCACGCCGGCGATCTTCACCGGGGCGCGCTCCTTCAGCTGGCCGATGTTCTCGAACTGCGCATCCACCGTGTAGCTGGCACCCTGGTGCCGGTTCGCCACCGAGCTGGTCTGGGTGGCGAGATAGGCCAGCGCGGCGAAGCCGAGCACGATGAACAGGCCGGTGCCGACGGCATAGGATTTTCTCTGGCTCACGGCAACATCCTCGAAAATTTGTAGGGATCTCGAAAACCCGCCTTCCTGGCGGCTTGTCGAGTCGTCAGGCCCGGCGCATGTCCGGGCTCGGCTCCGCCGGCCAAGCACTCGCGTGCTTGACCGCAGGCGGCACATCCATGCGCCGGGGGCACCACGATGCTTCCACGCGTCGTCATGGCGTCACATCAGGAAGGCGGTCAGCACGAAGTCCAGCGCCAGGATGGCGATCGACGAGGCAACCACGGTGCGGGTGGTGGCGTAGGCCACGCCTTCGCTGGTGGGCGGCGCGGTATAGCCCTGGAACACCGCGATCAGCGAGACCACCGCGCCGAACGCCAGGCTCTTCCAGACCACGCCGTTGATGATGTCCTGCCACACGTCCACGGTGGCGGTCATGTTCGACCAGAACGTGCCGTTGTCGATGCCCAGCCAGGACACGCCGACGAGATGGCCGCCGAAGATGCCCAGCGAGCAGAACACGCAGCACAGCAGCGGCATCGCCACCAGCCCGGCGAGGAAGCGCGGCGCCGCCACGTAGGCCAGCGGGTCCACCGCCATCAGCTCCATCGCGGCGATCTGGTCGGTGGCGCGCATCAGGCCGATCTCGGCGGTGATCGCGGTGCCGGCGCGGCCGGCGAACAGCAGCGCGGTGACCACCGGGCCCAGTTCGCGGTAGATCGCGATCGCCACCACCGTGCCGGTGGCCGCCGTGCCGCCGAAGATCGACAGCACGTGGTACAGCTGCAGCGCCAGCACCATGCCCACGAACAGGCCGCAGACCATGATGATGGTGAGGCTCATCGCGCCGACGAACCACAGCTGGCGCACCGTCTCGCGCGCGTGGCGCAGGCTGCGCGGAACCGCCGCGAGGATCTGCAGCAGGAACAGTCCGCAGTCGCCGATCTGCGACAGCGAACGCATCACGATGTTGTCGTCACCGACCCGCGCGTTCATGGCTTGCCTCCCGGGAAACCCAGCGCCTCGGCGTAGTCGCCGGCCGGGTACTGGAACGGCACCGGGCCGTCCGCCTCGCCGCCGAAGAACTGCCGCGTCCACGGCGAACCGTCGTCGGCGATCGTCTTCGGGTCGCCCTGCGCCACCACCTTGCCGTTGGCGATCAGGTAGATGTGGTCGGCCACCTGCTTGATCGCCTCCAGCTCGTGCGCCACCAGCACGCTGGTGATGCCCAGCGTCTCGTTGAGCGTGCGGATCAGCTTCAGCACCTGGTTCAGCGCGATCGGGTCCAGGCCCACGAAGGGCTCGTCGTAAAGAATGAGCATCGGGTCGAACACAATCGCGCGCGCCAGCGCCACGCGCCGCGCCATGCCGCCGGACAGCTCGCTGGGCATCAGCTGCGCCGCGCCGCGCAGCCCCACCGCCTGCAGCTTGGTCAGCACCAGGTTGCGGATCAGCACTTCGGGCAGTTTCGTGTGCTGGCGCAGCGGGAACGCCACGTTCTCGAACACGTCGAAATCGGTGAGCAGGGCCGAGTTCTGGAACAGGTAGCCGATCTTCTCGCGCAGCGCGTACAGCGCCTCGCGCCCCAGCTCCGGCACGTTCCTGCCGTCCACCATGACCTGCCCCGCATCGCCGCGCATCTGCCCGGTGATGTGCTTGAGCAGGGTGGTCTTGCCGGTGCCGCTGGGCCCCATGATCGCGGTGACCTTGCCGCGCGCTATGTCCATGTCCAGCGCGTCGAAGACCTTCTTGCCGTTCAGCACGGTGGTGAGGCCGCGGATGCGGATCAGCGTGTCGTCGGAGGGGGCGGCGGCGTTCATAAGCAGGCTACGTTAGCGGAGCGGCGGGGGACCGCCAAGCCGGAGAGCATCCCGGGCAATGGCGCGGCGTTCAGGCCAGCAGCTCGGCGATCAGGGCTTCGTGCCGGCGGCACTGCAGCGAACTGCGCAGGCGCACCGCACGCACGATGGCCTGCAGTTCGTCCAGCGCATCCTCGAAACGGTCGTTGACGATGATGTAGTCGAACTCGTGGGCATGGGCGATCTCGCCGCGCGAATTGCGCAGGCGGCGCTCGATCACCTCCGGCGCATCCGAGCCGCGGCCGCGCAGGCGGCGCTCCAGCTCGATGCGCGACGGCGGCAGGATGAATACGCTGACGCAGTCGGGCTTGCTCTTTCGTATCTGCGCGGCGCCCTGCCAGTCGATCTCCAGCAGCACGTCGCGGCCCTGCGCCAGCAGGCCCTGCACCTTGTCGCGCGAGGTGCCGTACAGGTTGCCATGCACTTCGGCGTGTTCGAGGAAGATGCCCTCGGCCACCTCGCGCTCGAACTCCGCACGCTCCACGAAGTAGTAGTGCCGGCCGTACTGCTCGCCCGGCCGCGGCGGCCGCGTGGTGTGCGACACCGACAGCGAGATCGCCGGCTCGCGCTCCAGCAGCGCGTTGACCAGGGTGGACTTGCCCGCGCCCGAGGGCGCGGCCACCACGAACAGGGTGCTAACGACCGATGCGTTCTGCACTTGAACCTCACTGGAGTCGGCGTACCGCGTCACCACGCGGCGTTCTTACTCAACCGTTTCCTTGGACTCGACTCCGAAGTTCACTAGTTATCAGCGACGAAGGGAAGGAAACAACTGCGGCAGTATAGCCGGAGCCGACATCGGTGCCCCCGACGACCCCAGGTCTTTCAGCCATCGCACCTGTGCCATGGGTGGCCTACATTGCCCAAATGATGCCATGCTAGAGAGGGGCAGAGGTCCCTCATCAACAGTAGTTCCGCTCTCTTTAGCTTGCATGAAGACGAGCCTGTTGCGTTGCCGCAAAGCTCACGCGCGTTTCAACGAAACCACCAGGAACATCCACACTGAAGGGGAATGGAAGTGTCGAAGATCAACACCAAGTGCGCACTGATCACCTGCAGCCTCCTGCTTGCCATAAGCGTTGCGCCGTCCACATCTGCGCAGGTCTTGAAAGTAACCACCAACCCAATCACACCGTCCAATCCGATTGGAATTCTTCCGCCACGCCCGTTGCCAATTCCTGCCCCCCCAAGCCCCCTGAAGCCATTGGACAACAATCTCTACACGACCTACACAATGTCGAATTCATATACCTATCTGAATTGGATGGTTTGTGGTTCCACTGAAGAAACCGAGGGATGCTATGACTTTGGAAGCCTGGGACCTTTTGGCAGGATCGGGGCAATAATCGAAGACAATGAGATCACCAATTACACCACGGGAACCGTAACCCAGAACTTCTATGTGGTGGATCAAGCGGCTAATGGTGGAACTGGAGTGACTCTTTATGTGTATCAAAGAACCGACACCATAACCAACAGCTTTGACACGACCACCATGACGCTCAGCCATACCATACCACTCTCCCTCACCGGCGGCACCGACGCCACTACTTATATGGCAGGCAACAACAGCATTCTCCTTATCGGTACCAACAAGAGTGCGTATGCCTTGGAAGTTCAAAAATCCGACTTCGCCTCAAGAATGGTGGGTGGCTTCAGCCCACCGAGCAACGTGTCGTCCATCACCACCAGCAGGTACGGCTACATAACCGTGACTTTCGGTGACAATGGCTTCTACACCCTTGATCCTTCCGGCAGATCATCCGGAGACGGTGGCGGCGGCGATTTCATGCTCAATACCACAAACGGATTTTCGACTGGCAATAGCAACATTGTTTCCAGCGCAACCAGCCCCAATCTTGCCGCGCGCATGCAAGTTCATATGAAGCAGCAGCCAACGTCGCAAGTAAATCCCTGATACTCCATCATTTCCATAACCCTGCAATAAAAGGGAATTGTTGGAGCGATGCATTCTCCGCCCGAAGGTCACCTCATTACAAAAAGACGGGGCTCTCGACAAATCTCTGGCGGCCAGCCGCCAGAGATTTTTTATGCGGCGCGCGTGATACAACGTCACGGCAACACAGCAAACAGCCGACACCACACAGCCTTTCAAGGACTCAGGTTTCTATAAAGCATCATTCAATGTTCTGCACCTGCTCGCGCATCTGCTCGATCAGCACCTTCAGCTCCACCGCGGCGTTGGTGCTGCGCGCGTCCACCGACTTGGAGCCCAGCGTGTTCGCCTCGCGGTTGAATTCCTGCATCAGGAAGTCGAGGCGGCGGCCCACCGGCTCCTTCAGACCCAGCACGCGGCGCGTCTCGGCGATATGGGTGGTGAGCCGGTCCAGTTCCTCGTCCACGTCGCTGCGGGTGATCTGCAATACCAGCTCCTGCTCGAGCCGGCCGGGATCGGCAGGCTGCTTCAGATCGGCCAGCCGCGACTCCAGCCGCGCGCGCAGCGCGGCGCGGATCTCCGGCATCCACTCGCGCACCTGGGCCACGATGCGCTCGATCGCGTCCAGCCGCTCGCGCAGGATCTCTCCCAGCTTGGCGCCTTCGCGTTCGCGGGTGGCGGTCAACGCATCCAGCGCACGATCCAGCACGTCGAACAAGGCGGCCTGCCGCGCCTCGGGGTCGGCGCCCTCCTGTCGCAGTACGCCGGGAAAGCGCAGCAGCTCGGTGAACTGCACCTGCATGCCGGGGAAGCGCGCCTGCATGTCCAGGTTCAATTCGGACAGGCGCGACAGCAGCGCGTTGTCGACCTGCAGCGATTCGCTGCGCGAATCGCTGCAGCGCACGGCGACGTCCACCTTGCCGCGCGAAAGCCGCGCCGCGATGCGTTCGCGCAGCGCGGACTCCAGGCTGCGCAGCTCGTCCGGCAGGCGCGGCGAGAGTTCCAGGTAACGGTGGTTGACCGTGCGCAGCTCGCAGCTCAGCGTGCCGGCGGAGCCGCCGGTTTCGGCGGAAGCATAGGCGGTCATGCTGCGGATCATCGGCGGCCTGCGGTGGGCGGGAAAGGCCGCAATGGTAAACTTTCCCGCCCGGCCTTGCCTAAGAGCCCCATGAACCAGCCATCCAGCCGCCCCAGCGGCCGCGCCAGCGACCAGCTGCGCACTGTCACCCTCGAACGCCACTACACCCGTCATGCCGAAGGCTCGGTGCTGGTCGGCTTCGGCGACACCCGCGTGCTGTGCACCGCCAGCATCGAGGACCGCGTGCCGCCGTGGCTGCGCGGCAAGGGCGAGGGCTGGGTCACCGCCGAATACGGCATGCTGCCGCGCGCCACGCATACCCGCATGCAGCGCGAGGCCGCGCGCGGCGGCCAGGGCGGCCGCACCATGGAGATCCAGCGGCTGATCGGCCGCAGCCTGCGCGCCTGCGTCAACCGCCAGGCACTGGGCGAACGCGTGATCACGCTGGACTGCGACGTGCTGCAGGCCGATGGCGGCACCCGTACCGCCGCGATCACCGGCGCCTACGTGGCCCTGGTCGATGCGGTGAGAGGGCTGATGCGCCGCGAGAACCTCAAGCGCAATCCCATCGTGGGCGCGATCGCCGCGGTGTCGGTGGGCATCTACAAGGGCGTGCCCGTGCTCGACCTCGACTACGCCGAGGATTCGGACTGCGACACCGACATGAACGTGGTGATGAACGACGGCGGCGGCTTCATCGAGGTGCAGGGCACCGCCGAGGGCCACGCCTTCCGCCGCGACGAGATGGATGCGCTGCTGGCGCTGGCCGAGAAGGGCATCGCCGAGCTGGTGGCCGCGCAGCGCGCGGCGCTGGCCGCTTCCATCGAATAACGTCGTCGCGCGCAGCGCGACGATCACTCCCCCTCTCCCGCCCGCGGGAGAGGGCCCGGGGAGAGGGCAACCTCTTCCAAAGGCCCCGTCGACATGAACCGCATCGTCCTCGCCAGCAGCAACCCCGGCAAGCTGAGGGAATTCGGCGCGCTGCTCGCCGACAGCGGCTTCGAGGTGGTGCCGCAGGCCAGCCTCGGCGTGGACGATGCCGAGGAAACCGGCCTCACCTTCGTCGAGAACGCGCTGCTGAAAGCGCGCCACGCCGCGCGCGCCACCGGCCTGCCCGCGCTCGCCGACGATTCCGGCCTGTGCGTCGACGCATTGGGCGGCGCGCCCGGCCTGTACTCGGCACGCTACAGCGGCGGCCACGGCGACGCGGCGGCCAACAACGCCAAGCTGCTGCAGGCGCTGGACGGCGTGCCTGCGGAACGGCGCAGCGCCTTCTTCATCGGCGTGCTGGTATTGCTGCGCCATGCCGAGGATCCCGCCCCGCTGATCGCCGAAGCCCGCTGGCACGGGCGCATCCTCACCGAGGGCCGCGGCAGCGGCGGCTTCGGCTACAACCCGGTGTTCCTGCCGGACGGCTACGCGCAGAGCGTGGCCGAGATGGACGACGCGCTGAAGAACCGCCTCAGCCACCGCGGCCAGGCGCTGGCCCTGCTGCGCGAACGGCTGCACGAGCTGCATTGGCAATGAGCCTCGTCGCACCGCCGCTGGCGCTCTACGTGCACATGCCCTGGTGCGTGAAGAAGTGCCCGTACTGCGACTTCAACTCGCACGGCCTGCGCGGCGCGGCGCCGCCCTACGCCGAGTACACGGAGCTGCTGCTGGCCGACCTCGACGCCGACCTGCGCGACTTCGGCGAAGCCGCGCACCAGCGCGAGATCGTCAGCGTGTTCTTCGGCGGCGGCACGCCCAGCCTGTTCGCGCCGGAACTGGTCGCGCGCTTTATCGACGGCGCGCGCACGCGGCTGCCGTTCGCGGCCGATTGCGAGATCACCCTGGAAACGAATCCCGGCACCGTGGAGCACGGCCGTTTCGACGGCTACCTCAAGGCTGGGGTGAACCGCCTCTCCTTCGGCATCCAGAGCTTCGACGACGACAAGCTGGAGCGGCTGGGCCGCATCCATTCCGCCGCCGAAGCCGAGGCCGCGGTGAAGTCGGCGCAGGATGCCGGCTACGCCAACCTCAATCTCGACCTGATGTACGCGCTGCCGGAACAGTCGCTGGACGGCGCGCTGGCCGACGTGGAACGCGCGATCGCGCTGGCGCCCGCGCACATCTCGCACTACCAGCTCACGCTGGAGCCGAACACCGCGTTCGCCGCCAACCCGCCGCCGCTGCCCGACGACGACCATGCCTGGGCGATGCAGGAGGCCTGCGAGGCCCGCCTGGCCGGAGACGGCTACACGCAGTACGAAATCTCCGCCTACGCCCGGCCGGGCCGGCGTTGCTCGCACAACCTCAACTACTGGCAGTTCGGCGACTACCTCGGCATCGGCGCCGGCGCCCACGGCAAGCTCAGCGACGCGGCCGGCGGCAGCGTGCGCCGGCGCTGGAAGGCCCGCCACCCCAAGGCCTACATGGAAGCGGCCGCCGGCCCCGGGCGCATCGGCGGGGACAACCCGGTCAGCCCCGCCGAGTTGCCGTTCGAATACATGCTCAACGCGCTGCGCCTGATCGACGGCGTGCCGCTGGCCGACTTCGCCCGGCGTACCGGCCTGCCGCTGCAGCGCATCGCCGCCCCGCTGGCCGAGGCGAGCCGCCGCGGCTGGCTCGCCGACGATCCGCAGCGGCTGCGCACCACCGCGCTGGGCCAGCGTTTCCTCAACGACGTGATCGCCGCCTTTCTCGACTGAACGGCTCCGCGCCTGTTCGCGGTCTCCAAGCGTAGCGGCCCCGCGGCAACCAGCCTACACTGCCGCGCAGGGGAATCGACGGAAATGCGTCATGGATGCCGAGCATCTGCACCGGTACTCGTCCACCGCCACAGGCGGCCGCACACGCGGCCGCTGGCCGGCACGCACGCAACGCCTGCTCGGCGTGACCGGCCCGCTGTGCGCGCAGTGGCTGGAACCGGCGCTGCAGCAATGCCTGGACCGCTTCGACCACGAGCTGTACCTGCAGGCCGAACGTTCGCGCAGCCATCTCGAGCAGCAGCACTGCTTCGACAGCCGCGCGCTGCTGCAGCTGCAGCGGGCGGCCTTCATGCAGGCCTACGCCGACCATCTGCGCACGGGTTTCGCGCGGCTGGGCGAGGTCGACGAAAGCGCGGACGAGGCGCTCGCGCACCAACCGCTGAGCCTGCTCGAACGCGGCGAACACGAGCTGACCGCCGCGCTGGACAAGCTCGCCGCGCGCGGCGAAGCGCATCACGGCCCGGTGCTGACCGAACTCTCCTACCGCTTCGCCGTGCTGGTCGGCGCCGCGCCGCTGGAAGGCGCGGCGCTGCCGATCGCGCCGGCCGGACTCGCCGGGGCGATGCGCACCGCGATCGACACCATGGACCTGCCACCGGAGCACCGGCTGCTGCTGCTGCAAAGCTTCGAGCAGGCGGTGATCATGGCGGCCGGCCCGCTCTACGAGGTCGTCAACGCACAGTTGCAGGGTGACGGCCTGCTGCCGCAACTGCGGCCGTATGCGCCACCGCGTGCCGCGGCCGTCACGCGCACCGCGCCGGCGAGCGAGGTGCCGGCAGCCACCACCGAAGCCGCCGGCGCGCCGCAGGCGCCGATCACCGTGCTGGAAAACCTGCGCGACCTGCTCGCCCAGCGCCGTGTCGGCGTGAGTGGCACCGCCGCCGTCGGGCGTGCGGCCACGCCGGACGAGTTGCAGACCGCGCTGGGCGCCCTGCAGCAGCACCTGGCCCAGGTCACCGACCAGGCCAGCCGCGAACTGCGCAGCGCGCAGCGCCTGCGCGACGAACTGCTGCTGCAGCTCAACGCCGGCAAGCCGGAAGACGCCGTACCCACCCGGCTCAGCGCCGAGCAGGACGATACGGTGGAACTGGTGGCGATGCTGTTCGAGCAGATCGGCCGGCAACTGCACCACGGCCCGCACGCCCGCTCCGTGCTCGACGACCTGCAATTGCCGATGCTGCGCCTCGCCGTCAGCGACCGCGACTTCTTCGACCAGAGCGAACATCCCGCGCGGCGCCTGCTGGGCGCCGTGGCCGAGGCCGCGAACGACTGGCTGGACGGCCCCGACGGCGATGCCGACCACCAGCTCACCGCGCGGCTCAACCAGCTGGTCGAGCGTGCGCGGCACGAACCGCCCAGCGCCGGCCTCTATACCAGCCTGCTGGCCGACATCGAGCACCATCTCGCCCAGCTGAACCGTCGCGCCCAGGCCGCCGAACGCCGCCACGTCGAGGCCATGCAGGGTCGCGAAAAGCTGGAGCTGGCCCGCCAGCGCGCCAGCGAACTGCTGGCCGAACGCTTCGCCGCGAATCCGCCGCGCGGCCTGCTGCGCGCCCTGCTCGACCGCGCCTGGGCCGACGTGCTGGCGCTCACCCTGCTGCAGCACGGCGATCACAGCCCCGCGGTCGCCCAGCGCCTGCGCGTCACCGACCAGCTGCTGGGCCGCCTGCCGGTGGACGATACCGACCTGCTGCGCCGCGAGGTGCAGGCCGGCCTGCAGCAGATCGGCATGCACGCCGAGGAGGCCGGCCAGGTGGCATTGCGCCTGATCGGCGAGGGCGCGATCACGATCGCGCCCACTGCCGTGACACCGCCACCCGCGACGCACAAGGCGGCATCCCGCCCGGCGGCGCCTGCCCCGGCAGTCACCGCCGCACCGCCAGCACCGCATGCTGCCGTTGCCCGCGGGACCAACGAGCAACCTGTCGCAACCACGGCACCCGCGCTCGCCGTGGCCGCCGTGCCCGCCGCGCCCGCCGTGCCGGCACCGCCCGCGACGGCGACGCCCGCCCACGACCTGCCCAGCGCCACCGACCTCGCGCTGCGCCTGAAACAGCGCCAGCGCCTGGGGGAATCGCAACGCGCGAAAGCCGCGACGACCGGCGACAGCGAGCCGCCGCTGGGTCCGCAGGAGGCGCGCATCCACAACCGCCTGCGCCAGTTGCCCTATGGCAGCTGGTTCGAATTCACCGACCCGGCCACCGCCGAGGTCACCCGGCGCAAGCTGGCCTGGTTCTCGCCCATCACCGGCAACAGCCTGTTCGTCAACCGTCGCGGCCAGCATGGCGAAGAGATGAACCTGCGCGAGCTGGCCCGCGCGATGGCCGCCGGCCAGGTGCGCGAGCTGCCACCGCAGCGCGACGGCCTGCTCGACCGCGCCTGGCACGCGCTCACCGGCAACCTGTTGCGCAACGCCCCGCCGCTCGCGCCCGGAGCCCGCCCATGAGTACACGCGAGCAACGGCGCGCACCGCGCAAGCCGGTCGACGCCGGCATCGTGGCGATCGACACGATTGCCGAGCAGCCGCTCGGCCACCTGTGCAACCTGTCGGCGAATGGCTTGATGCTGATTGGCAGCCGCAAGCCACGCAGCGAGGGCATCTACCAGGTGCGCCTGCCGCTGCCGGACGCCAGCGGCAACCTCGAACTCGGCCTGCAGGAGCAATGGCACGAGCCGGCGGCCAGCCCCGGCCAGTTCTGGGCCGGCTATCGCATCATCGCGATCAGCGCGGCCCACGGCGAACTGCTCGAACGCTGGCTGCGGCAGGGCTGAGCACGCACGCCAGGCCCGCCGGGCCGGCTGCCGTCACCACAGGTACAGCTGCAGCGAAGCCTCCGTGGGCCGCGGCGGGATGTTCGCGAGCAGGGCACGATGTTCCGGAAAATTCGCGGCGCTGCGTTCCAGCAGGTTGTCGATGGCGGCCAGGTTGTGGCGCAACTTGGCGGGTGCCGCGGCGCCCGTCGGCTGCAGGTCCGGGAACAGGCCCACGCCGGCGAGCAGGCAGTACCACGACATGGCCGGGTAGCCGCGGCCATAGATGCCCTGCTGCAGGCCGCCCGCGATCGGACGGCTGGACAGCCAGGTGCGCAACAGGTGCTGCAGCGGCTGGGACAGCCTGATGTTGGCGGCGTTGGCGCGCCAGTAGTCGGTGTCGGTGCGCGTATTGGTCTTGTAGTGCGTGACGACGTAGTCGCGCGTGCCCTCGAAGCGATCGTTGATCGCGTCGTTGAAAGCGTCCTGCGCACGCTCGCCCAGGTCGCCCTGCTCCAGCGCCTTCACCAGCATGGACGCGGTGCGCTGCACGAACAGCAGGGCGGTGGCTTCCAGCGGTTCGATGAAGCCCTGCGCCAGGCCGATCGCCACGCAATTGCGGTTCCAGTGCTTGGCGACGCGTCCCACGCGCATGCGCAGATGGCGCGCGGGCGTGGGGTCGTCGAGCAGGCCCAGGTGGGTGCGCATCTCGGTTTCCGCCTCGTCCGGCGAGCAATGCGCGGTGCTGTACACGTAGCCGTTGCCCTGGCGATGCGCGAGCGGGATCTTCCATATCCAGCCGTGGCGCAGCGCGGTGGACACGGTCTCGCCCATCAGCGGACGCCCGCCATAGCCATCCGCGGGCGAAGGCATGGCGACCGCGGCGTCGTTGAACAGGTTGTCGGCGAACGACACGTACGGCGTCTTCAGCGCCTTGCCGATCAGCAGCGAGGCGAAGCCGGTGCAGTCCACGAAGAAATCCGCCTCCAGCGCCTCGCCGCCGTCCAGCTGCAGCGCCGCGATGTCGCCTCGCTCGTCCAGGCGCACATCGTGCACATGGCGCGTGAGGTGGCGCACGCCGCGTTCCACCGCCTTCCTGCCGAGGAAGGCGCCGAGCAGGGTCGAGTCGAAGTGGTAGGCGTACCACACGTCGAACGGGAAATCGTGCCGCGGCCGCGGCCCCAGTCCCTTGCTCGCCAGCCGGTTGGCGATGAAGTAGCGGTCGGGATGAGCCTCCACGTCCTCGCCTTCCAGCCGCCGGTGCACGTTGTCGAGGAACTGCGTCATCGTCATGTTGTCGAGCATCGACGCGAACGGGTGGAAGTAGCTCGCGTAGCCCGGCCTGGTGCTCCAGCCGTCGAAGCGGATGCCGTTCTTGTAGGTCGCGTTGCAGGCCGGCATCCATTCCGACTCCTCGATGCCCAGCCCGTCGAAGAAGCCGCGCAGCCACGGCGTGGAACCCTCGCCCACGCCGATGATGCCCACCTGCGGCGACTCCAGCACCGTCACCTGCAGGCGCGGGCCGTAGTCGGAATTGGCGAGCAGCAGCGCCGTCATCCAGCCGGCCGTGCCGCCACCGACCACCACGACGTGTTTCACCGGCGGCTCGGCGTCGGTGCGCGGGCCGGGAGCGTAGGGCGTGATGTTCTCGTTGAAGACGGTGGCGACGTCGGCCATGCGCGGGTACCGGTCGGGTGGGCAAGATGAGGCGCTAGCGTAAGCCTTCCGGCTGGCCTGCGGAGCAGCGGGCGGTGATTCCGTCACGCGCTACACTCACAGGCTGCCTTCCCCGCCCCGGAATCCGCATGAACGCGCCACTCGCCCCGCTCTACCCCGCGCATCTCGCCACCCTGCGCACGCGCGCCGACCAGGCGCTGGCGCTGGGCGGCTTCGACCACCTGCTGGTCGCCGCGAGCATGCCGCTCGGCAAGTTCCTCGACGACCAGGACTACCCGTTCGTCGCCAACCCCCATTTCAAGCACTGGCTGCCGCTGACCGACGCGCCCGGCAGCTGGCTCGCCTATACGCCGGGCGGCAAGCCGAAGCTGGTGTTCGTGCAGCCGCACGACTACTGGCACGTGGTGCCGGGGGCGCCGCACGGCTACTGGGTGGAACACTTCGACATCGTCACCGTGCGCAGCGCGGCGGAAGCGGTGGCGCAGCTGCCGCAGGGGCGCAGCGCGGTGCTCGGGCCTGCCTGCCCCGCCATCGACGGCGTCACGGCCAACAATCCGCAGGCCGTGCTCGACTACCTGCATTGGCACCGCTCGTACAAGACGCCGTACGAACTGGCGCTGATGCGCGAGGCCAGCCGCATCGGCGCACGCGCGCACCGCGCCGCCGAAGCCTCGTTCCGTGCCGGCCGCAGCGAGTTCGGCATCCACCTGACCTACCTCGCCGCGGCGCGGCAGACCGATGCCGAGCTGCCCTACGCCAGCATCGTCGGCCTCAACGAGCATGGCGCGGTGCTGCACTACACGGCCTTCGACCGCGCGCCGCCGCGCGAAAGCCGCTCCTTCCTGATCGACGCCGGCGCCAGCTGCGCGGGTTACGCCAGCGACATCACCCGCACCTACGCGGCCGATGGCCACGGCGAATTCCAGGCGCTGATCGCCAGCATGGACGCCGCGCAACAAGGCTTCGTGTCGAAGGTGCGCGCGGGCCAGAGCTATCCCGAGCTGCACGTCCACGCCCACCACGTGGTCGCCGGCGTGCTGCGCGAGCACGGCTTCATCCGCATGAGCGCGGAAAGCGCGGTGGAATCCGGCGTCACCTCGGCGTTCTTCCCGCACGGCCTCGGCCACCCGATCGGCCTGCAGGTGCACGACGTCGCCGGCTTCCAGCAGGACGAGCACGGCGGCAGCATCCCGCGTCCCGCCGGCCATCCCTACCTGCGCATGACCCGCGTGCTGGAACCCGGCATGGTGGTGACGATCGAGCCCGGCCTGTACTTCATCGACATGCTGCTGGCCGGACTGCACGACAAGCCGGTCGCCGCCGACATCGACTGGGCCAGGGTGGACGCGTTCCGCCGCTACGGCGGCATCCGCATCGAGGACGACGTGGTGTGCACCGACGGCGCGCCGGAGAACCTCACGCGCGACGCGTTCGCGCAGCCCCATTGACTGCCCGGCCGGCGTACCGTCCGCAAGGGCGCACCCGCGCGCGGCGAGGTCTTCCGCGCAAGGCTCCGATCGCGCGCGGGGTGCGCTCCTACCGCCCGGCCAGCAGCGCCTCGATCTCTTCCGCCTCTTTCGGCACGGCGGCGCTGAGCACCTCGTGGCCGTCGCGCGTCACCGCGACGTCGTCCTCGATGCGGATGCCGATGCCGCGCCAGCGTTCGTCCACGCCGGCCTCGTCGGGCGGCACGTAGATGCCGGGCTCCACCGTCACCACCATGCCGGGCTCCAGCAGGCGCGAGACGCTGTCGATGCGGTAGTCGCCCACGTCGTGCACGTCCAGGCCCAGCCAGTGGCCGGTCTTGGCGGGGAAGTAGCGCTGGTAGCTGCCCTCGGCGATCGCCGTATCCGCGTCGCCGTGCAGCAGCCCCAGCGCGCACAGCCCCTCGGCGATCACCCGCACCGCGGCGTGGTGCGCGGCGTCGAACGGCCGGCCCGGTCGCACCTCGTCGATCGCGGCGAGCTGGGCGGCCAGCACCACCTCGTACAGCGCGCGCTGCTCGCGGCTGTAGCGGCCGTTGATCGGGATGCTGCGGCTGACGTCGGAGGCGTAGCAGTCCAGCTCGGCACCGGCGTCGATCAGCAGCAGGTCGCCGGCGTCGAGCCGGGCACGGTTGTGCTGGTAGTGCATCGTGCAGGCGTTGCTGCCGGCGGCCACGATGGGGGTGAACGCGGGCACCGCGCCACGGCTGCGCAGCGCGTGCAGCAGCTCGGCTTCCACCTCGTACTCGTGCCGGCCCGGCAGCGCGCTGCGCCACGCGGCGAGATGGGCCTCGGCGGCGATGCCGGCGGCGGCGCGCATCAGCTTCAGCTCGGCGCGCGACTTGTACAGGCGCAGGTCGTGCAGCAGGTGGCCCAGCGCCACGAACTCCTTCGGCACCACGCCACCGCCGCGCAGCTGGCGCAGGCGGCGCATCCAGCCCAGCAACTGCGCGTCGAACGCGGGCTCGCGGCCGAAGTGGCAATACACGCGCGCCCGGCCTTCGATCATGCCGGGCAGGATGTCGTCGATGTCGTCGATCGGGAACGCGTCGTCCATGCCGTAGTCGGCCACCGCGCGTTCGGTGCCGATCGAGCGGCCGTGCCAGCGCGCCTGCTCGGCGTCGTGCTCGCGGCAGAACAGCACCACCTCGCCGTGCAGGCGGCCGGGCAGCAGCGCCAGCACGGCGTCGGGCTCGGGGAAGCCGGCGAGGTAGTGGAAATCCGAGTCCTGCCGGTACGGCCAGGTGGCGTCGGCGTTGCGGGTGCGCTCGGGCGCGGCGGCGATCAGCAGCACCGCGTCCTCGCCGGCCATCTGCATCAGCTGGCGGCGGCGGCGGGCGAATTCCTCGCCCGCGATCGCCGGCGCGCCGGCACGGTCGGGCAAGAGCCTGTTCAATGCAGGCGGTCGCTGCCGGGCTGGCCGCGGCCGGCGGACTCGGTGTACAGCAGCAAGGCGCCCACGCGCAGGAATTCCTGCACCTCGACCAGCGCGTCCTCGTCCTCGGCGGCGTCGCCGAAGTCGAACGACGCGGCGGCGATGGTGCCGAAGTCGCGCAGCACTTCCTGCGCGTCGTCCGACAGCTGCGCGTGCGCATCGGTGCCGGCGAGGCCGAAACCGCCGAGGAAGCCGCGGCACCATTCCGACACCGCCCCGGCGCGTTCGTCCAGCGGGTGGTCGTCCTCCGGCAGCAGCGGCTCGAAGCCCAGCTCGGGATCGGCCAGCGCGTCGCGGCACTGTCCCAGCAACCGTTCCAGCACGGCCTGGTCGGCCGGCCCGGGCGAGACCTCCTCGCCGTCCAGCTGCAACGCGGCCAGCAGGTTGCCACCGTGCGGCGTGGCGCCACCGGCGAGGTAGCCGCACAGCGAGCCGTGCAGTTCGCTGGCATCCACCCCCAGGCGCAGGCGCACGATCAGCGCGTCCAGATCGTCGTGGCTGAGCGGTTCGGCGGGCGGCATGGGAAGCTCCTCGGGGATGGCCCGCCATTCTACGCCAGGCCTGCCGCAGCACCGTTTCCGGCCGTGGCGGGAGACGCAAAACCGCCCGCTGTTCCGGCGCATCGTACTGCTATAGTTCCGCGCATGAACCCTGCCGATGCCATCCCGCCTGATCCCGTCCAGCTGGAGCTGGAGGCGCTCGGCCGCCAGGTCGATCGCCTGCTCGATACCGTGCGCCGGCTGAGCGAGGAAAACCGCAGCCTGCGGCACAGCCAGGAGCAGCTGTCGGGTGAACGCGCCAGCCTGCTCGCGCGCAACGAGCAGGCGCGCAGCCGGGTGGAGGCGATGATCCAGCGACTGAAGTCGCTCGAAGGCAATGGCTGACTCCATGAGTGATGCAAACAGCAACAACCCGGTCGCGCTGCGGCTGATCGACCGCGAATTCCTGATCGCCTGCGCGCCGGAAGAACGCGATGGCCTGATCGAAGCCGCCAGCCTGCTCGATCGCAAGATGCGCGAACTGCGCGCGAACGCCCGCGCACCCAGCTTCGAGCGCCTCGCCGTGCTCGCCGCGGTGAGCATGACCCACGAGCTGCTGGCGCTGCGCAAGCAGCAGGGCGGCCATGACCAGCAGACCGCGCAGCGCCTCGCCGCGTTGCGGCAGCGGCTGGAGATCGCGATGGAAGGCGCCGCGGCGCGCCATGGCGAACCGGTGGCGGATTTGCTGCCGAAAGCCTAGAATCGATCCCGGCGTTTTCTGCGGTGTGCGCCGGCACACTCTTACATTTGCCTTGTTCCTAAATACGGCCCCGGGTCGGCTTTTCATCGGTCGTTGTGCATGTCCGCCGCGTGCGGAAAGCCTTGAGACCATGTCGCCCTCCCACCTGATCCATCGTGGATCAAGGTCGTTCGGTGGGCAGCGGCATCGCGGTTGACGCCACCTATTCCACGCCCCGTTCCTCGACACGATGAACGGGGCGTCTTTCAATGGAGAGGAGAGCCTGCGCATGCCTTCCAAACACCCCGCGTTGCCATCGAGTGGCCGCCAGGTGGTAGTGCGTGGCGCAGGCCTGACTGGCCGTCAGGCCAAACCGCGCGCTGCCGCATGGCGGCCACTCGATGGCAACCCGCAGGGCCGGGTCTGTTTGCCCGCATCCCGGCGTCATCACTCGGTCGTGGACGGACGTCCACTTCCTCCTTCTTCCTTGGTCTGCGCGCAAACAGATTCCGGCGCGGGGCGCTTGGAAGGCATGCGCAGGCTCTAGCCTCGTGGACGCCACCGCCCACCGTCGCAGCCTGCGAGAGCAGATGGCCGAGCGCCGCCGCGCGCTGCCGCCGCCCGCGCGCATGGCCGCCGCGCAGGGCCTGCGCCGCACGCTGGAACAGCTGCCCGAATACCTCACCGACCTGCGCGTGGCCGGCTACTGGGCCAGCGGCGGCGAGCTGCCGCTGAACCTGGTGATCCCGCCGCTGGCCGCGCGCGGCCAGCGCTTCCTGCTGCCGATCCTGGCCAAGGGCAAGGAACTGCGCTTCGCGCCCTGGCGCGACGGCGACCCGATCGCGCCGAACCGCTACGGCATCCCCGAGCCGGTGGCGCCACACGAATGGTTCGCGCCGTTCCAGCTCGACCTGGTGCTGGTGCCGCTGCTGGCCTTCGACCGCCGCGGCCACCGGCTGGGCCACGGCGGTGGCTGGTACGACCGCAGCTTCGCCTTCCTCGGGGAACAGGCCCGCCCCACCGAACCGCTGCTGGTCGGCGTGGCCTACGCGTTCCAGGAAGTCGAGCGCCTCGAAGCGGAAGCCTGGGACGTGCCGCTGGACTACGTGGCCACCGACCGCGAGCTGATCGCCTGCAGCACCACCGAACAAGACGGAGCCGCCCACGCATGAGCCCCCGCGAACGCCACTACTGGCTGATGAAGTCCGAACCCGACGCGTTCTCCATCGACGACCTCAAGCGCAAGAAGCAGGAAGCCTGGGACGGCGTGCGCAACTACCAGGCGCGCAACTACATGCGCGACGGCATGCGCGTGGGCGACAAGGTGTTCTTCTACCACTCCAACTGCGCCGAGCCCGGCATTGTCGGCATCGCCACCGTGGCCACCGACGCCTACCCCGACCCCAGCCAGTTCGACCCCAGGAGCAAGTACTTCGACCCCGGCAGCTCGCGCGACAACCCGCGCTGGCTGCTGGTGGACGTGAAGTTCGCGAAGAGGCTCAAGCGCACCATCACGCTGAAGGAACTGCAGGCCGACGCCGCGCTGGACGGCATGGTGCTGCTGCGCAAGGGCAGCCGGCTGTCGGTGCAGCCGGTGGAGGCCGCGCATTGGGAGCATATCCTCGCGCTGGAGTGAGGGTGGTGCGCGCCAGGCGCGCGGTGCATTGCTCCCTTCCCTAGCCCTGCTTCCGGCGTACCGGATCGTGCCCGGGACAGGCGATCGCCGCGGCGACGGCGGTGGTTGCCAACAACCCCGTGCGATGCGCGGGCAAATCGACGATCATGGCGCCCTTTCCAGCCTGCGGTGCCAGCATGAACCAGCCCAACGAAAAGAAACTCGCCGGCGAGACCGCGCTGCGCTACGTCGAGGACGGTGCCGTCGTGGGCGTGGGCACCGGCAGCACGGTGGCGTATTTCATCGACGCGCTGGCCGGCATGAAGGACCGCATCAGGGGCGCGGTGTCCAGCTCCGAGCAGTCCACCGCGCAGCTGAAGAAGCACGGCATCGAGGTGCTCGACCTCAACGCCGCCGGGCCGCTGGCGATCTACATCGACGGCGCCGACGAGTGCGATCCGTTCAAGCGCCTGATCAAGGGCGGCGGCGCGGCGCTCACCCGCGAGAAGATCGTGGCGGCGGCGGCAGCGAAGTTCGTCTGCATCATCGACTCCAGCAAGCGGGTGGACGTGCTGGGCAGGTTCCCGCTGCCGATCGAGGTGATCCCGATGGCGCGCAGCCTGGTGAGCCGCGAGATCATGAAGCTGGGCGGCCAGCCGGTGTGGCGCGACGGCGTGACCACCGACAACGGCAACTGGATCATCGACGTGCACGGCTGGCGCATCGCCGACCCGGTGGCGCTGGAGCAGCAGCTGAACCAGCTCGCCGGCGTGGTCACCGTGGGCCTGTTCGCGCAGCGCCCGGCCGACGTGGTGCTGGTGGGCGACAAGGAGATCTGAGCGGCCCGCCGGGGCGCCGCGCCCGGCCGCGCCTCCAGCGGCGAGGCGCGGCGGCGGTGCTCAATCGCCCGGTTCAAGGATGCCCGTCAGCGGCTTGCCCTGCACGCCGTCGAGGCGCACGTGCAGGAGATGCGCCAGCGTCGGCGCGACGTCGATGTCGGGAAACGCGGGGATTTCCCCCGCGGGCCGGATGCCATGGCCGGCGGCGATGAAGATCGCCTGCATCAGCGGATCCGAGTTGGGATAGCCGTGCGCGCCGATCTGCAGCGTCGGCGCGTCGTAGCGGCGGGTGTCCTTGTCGCTGAACTCGTAGTCGTCGGCCGCATAGAGCAGCAGGTCGGGCGCCTGGTTGCTCGCGGCCGGCGTGGGCCAGCCTTGCTGCGCGGCCTCGTCCGGCGTCAGCGCGGCGCGGATGCCGGGCTTGCCGGCGAACAGCGCCTTCAGCGCCTGCCGCGACGCCTGGGTGGCATGCTGCTGGAATACCAGGGCGAAGCCGCCCTCGGGGATGCAGAACGCCGGCTGGCCGGCGCTGCCGCCCTGCAGCCCGGCCTGCCGCAGCAGCACGTCGGGATTCAGCCGGTGATGGACGCTCTGCTGGCCGTGGTCGGAGACGATGATGAAGGTGGTACGGTCCAGTTCGCCGGCGGCGCGCACCGCGTCGACGACGTCCTTCACCCGGTCGTCGAGGAAGGCGATGGTGTTGCGCCCGGCATCGTTGCCGTAGCCGGTCTCGTGCTCGATGCTGTCCAGCGCGAGCAGGTGCAGCAGCAGCAGGTCGGGATGGTGCCGGCGGATGATGTCGACGGCCGCGCGCGTGTAGACCAGGTCGCGCCATGCCTGCGAGGGCGCGCCGAAATGCACGAGTTCGTCGCGCGTGACCACGCCCGCGCGCACCAGCTCCTGCTCGATCGCGCCGTCGGGGTCGGGGTTCTCGGGAAAGCGCCAGGTTATGGTCGGCGCGTCCATGATGGCGACCCAGTCCACCTCGGCCGTGACGAGTCCCGCCGCGTGCGCGGCATCGTAGACGGTGGGCACGGCGACCAGCGCGGATTTCGGCGCCTTCATGTCGATGCGCGGCGGCGTGGCCTGGCGCTGGTTCACGATCAGCCCGTTGACCAGCACGTGGTGCCGGCTGGCGTCGACGCCGGTCACCATGCTGGTGTGGTTGGGCCAGGTGATGGTGGGGTTGACCGGCTGCATGGAAACCGCATGCACGCCCTGGCGCATCAGCGCATGCAGGGTGGGCGCGGGCAGCTCGGGATCCTTGAGGCTGCCGGCGGCGAAGGCGTCCAGGCTGATGACGATCACCCGCGGCCGTGGCGCGGCCGCGGCCGCCTGCGCAGCAGGTGCCAGCACGGCGATGCCCGCGAGGAAGATGGCCGCGGCCGACAGCCGCCGCCAGAGGCTGCATGGATTCATCGCGCGATTCTCCGTCATGGAAAGACTTCGCCGGCGGGCGGCATGGACCGGCATCGCCGGATACCGGCCGCGGGCGCGACCCGTGCGCGCCGCCTCACTGCGGGCCACCCTGCGCCGCGCCCGGGGCGACCACGCGCAGCGCCTTCTCCAGGAAGCGGCGCGTGCGCTGTTCCCACGAGTCCGCGGCGAGATCCGGATTCCACGTGAGCGTCGCCACGCTCTCGGGCGGCATCGTGTACCGGAAGTACACCTTGTCCTGCGCGACACTGACGCGACGCGCCTGCGGCTTGCTGTTGACCACCACCAGCACGACCGAGCCGTCGTCGGCATTGCGGAAGGCCACGTTGTTGAAATCCGGGCCGGTGGCGGTGGACCACACCCGCACGGCATCCGGCCGCACGAAGCGGCTGTAGTGGGCGAACGCGTAGTACTCGTCGTTGCGGCTCACCGCGCCGGTGTGCGAGTCGATCACGACCATGCCCTTGCAGTTGTCGCAGCCGCCGTAGTGCGGCCCATGCTGCTCGTCGAGCGCCAGGTTCCAGTAGACCACGCCGCGTGCCCAGTTGCGCAGGCTGCCCAGCAGCAGGTCGCGCGCGAACCACAGCAGTTCGCCGTTCTTCGCGGACGCCCAGTCGCCGCCCGAGCACTCGGTCACATAGGCGTCCCTGCGCGGAAAGGCGCGATGCACGCGGCTCTGCGCCGCGGGGTCGCCCACGTAGCAGTGCCAGGCGACGGCATCGACGTAGCGCGCGGCGGCGGGATCGGCGAGCACGCCCAGCGGCTGCTCCGGCGCGTCCCAGTTGTGGTCCCAGTCGAAGATGCGGGTCTGCGGATCGCGGTCGGCCAGGGCCGGGCCGAGGTACTGGCCGATGATCCGCGCGCGCGCCGCCGCGGGCAGCAGCATGCCGGGATAGGTCAGCGGCTCGAAGGCGGGCTCGTTCTGCACCGTCAGCGCCCAGATCGGGATGCCCTGGCCGCGGAACGCGTCCACGTACTTGACCAGGTACTGCGCGTAGGCGGCTTCGTACTGCTCCAGCAGCGTGCCGCCGATCAGGCTGTCGCCGCTCTTCATCCACGCCGGCGCGCTCCACGGCGTGGCGATGACGCGCAGCTGCGGACGGATCGCCAGCACCTCGCGCATGACCGGTATCACGTCCTGCTGGTCGGCGGCGATGTTGAAATGCGCCAGCCCGGGGTCGAGCTGGCCGGCGGGAAGATCGTCCAGCGTGTAGGGCTTCAGCGAAAAATCCGAGGCGCCGATGGTCAGCCGCAGCAGGTCCAGGTTGAGTCCCGGCGGCGGGCCGAACATCTCCCGCAGCAGCGCGAAGCGCTGCAGCGCATTCATGCGGTTGCGCAGCAGCCATGCCGACGAGTCCGTCAGTGCCGCGCCGAAGCCGACGATGCTCTGGTAGGTCCGGCCGGTGTCGATGACGATGTCGGCCGCGGCGACGGCCGAGGTCGATGACGACGCCGGCGCGGCGATCGGGACATCCGGCTGCCGGGCCAGGCGCAGCCGGCGATCCTGCGTGCTCAGCCACAGCTCGACCGCCGGCCCCGCCGGCAGCGCCGCGGGCAGCAGCAGTGTCGGCGCAGGCGGCAGGCGCAGCGGCAGGCGCAACGCGGCGAGTGCGCATACGGTGAGCACCGCGATCGACGCGGTTGCGGCCCAGCCGGAAGTGCCCCTGCCTTCATTCATGCGCAGCGCTCGTGCTGCGGAAACCCGTCGACTGTATCGCGATCACCATGCACACCGGATTCGAACCATGGCCAACCTCATCGGAACGTCTGGAACACCTGCCTGCCGAGGCGCTGCGCCGGGCGGGCGGGGCACCGCCCGGCAGGCAGGGGCCGGGAACCCGGGCGACAGGGACCGGGTTCCACGAGGCTACAGCTTGTAGTTGAAACCGAGCAGCACGGTGCGCCCCCAGGTGTCGTATTCCAGCGGCCGGGTGATCGGCACGTTGTTGGCCAGGGTGGCGTACTGCACCGTCGCATCCGGCGAGTTGGACAGGTTGTTGACCTGCAGCAGGATCGACAACCCCTTCCAGCGGCCGCTGGAGAACTCGTAGCCCAGCTGCAGGTCGGTCTGCCGGTTCGCCAGGATCTTGGTGTAACCGAGCTGGTCGAACAGCGCCACCGCCTCGCCGGTGTACGAGGAGCGATAGCGCTCGGCCACGCGTATCGAGAAACCGCGGCGCTCGTAGTACAGCGTCAGGTTGCCCACCTTGTGCGACAGGCCGGGCAGCGTCTTGGGACCGCCCGGAATCGCCGAGACGGAACTGGTGGGTATGTTGCTGTTGGTCAGCGAATAATTGACCACCGCGCCGAAGCCTTCCAGCGCGGGCGCCAGCAGGCCGCCTTCCAGCGAGCCGGACAGTTCCAGTCCGTCCATCGAACCGCCGGTGCCGTTCTCGGGGGTGGTGAACGCGCCGTAGTTGCTGGTCGGCACCAGGGTCGGCGTGTTGTTGGTGTAACCGGAGAAGTCGTAGTCGAGGACGGTCTTGTTGTAGATGTAGTTCAGCAGGTTCTTGTGGAACACCGCCACGGCCACGTAGCTGGCCTTGCCGAAATACTTCTCCCACGACAGGTCGGTGCCGACCGCGACGTAGGGCTTCAGCTTCGGGTTGCCGCCGCTGCCCGACCATACCACCTGCCCCGCCTGCGGACCGCTGGTGAGCTGCGACACGCCGACGGAGCTGGCCACCTTCTCGTCGTCGATGCGGCCGCGGGCATGGTCTTGGCCAGGCCGAAGCGCAGGTACTGGCGGTCGCCCAGCGTGGCGACCAGGTTGAGGCTCGGCAGCACGTTGTTGTACGAGGTGCCGCCGTGGAGCGTGCCGACCAGGGTGTTGCCGTTGGTCTGCAGCGCGTCGGACGACTGCTGCGTGTGCACGAACTGCACGCCGACATTGCCGCGCAGGGGAATGCCCGCCAGCTCGGTCTCGATGTTGAACTTGGCGTAGGCGAGCGGCACCTTTTCCTCGACCGTGTAGTTGCGGCTCCAGTCGCCCTGGCCGTTTTCCGGCGTCAGGTAGAACTGGCTGTACATGGCGCCGAGCACGTCGTAGTTGAGGATGCCCGGGATCCCGCCGTAGCCGAGCGAGGTCGGGTGGTAGAGGAAGGCCGGGTCGACCGGCGTGCTGAAGTGGTTCTGGTAGGTATCCAGCGTATTGCCGTTGCCGTTCAGCCATGCGAAATCGACGTCGGCATGCTTGGTCTTGGTGCGGTCCGAATAATCCAGGCCCAGGTCCATGCTGCTGAAGATCCAGCCCAGCGGGTGGCTCGCCTGCAGGCGCAGGGCGTGGATCGTGTCGTCCTGGCGGTCGAACTCCTCGCGGCCGTCGTAGCCGTAGTTGTCCGGGTCGGTGAAGACCATGTTCGCCGGGCTGGCCAGGTCGACGCCCGGCGTGAAGTCCGGGTAACCCTCGCCGCCCGGCGTGTTGAAGCCCGCGCTGGTGAACGCGCCGTTGGCGAGGCCGCTGAACAGGTAGGCATCGTGCAGCTTCACCCGGGCGGAGGAGGTGGACAGGTCGAGCGAGGTGGTCCAGTCGCCGAGGTAGAGCTTGTTGTTCCAGCCGATCGAATACAGCTTGTCGTGCTCCTTGGTGTATTCGTTCTGCAGGATCGGCGCGATGCCGAAGACCGTGCCCGAGGTCACGACAGGCAGCGGCGTACCGGGCGAGGTGCCCACGCCGCTGTAGGAAACGTTGTCGTAGGGGCTGCTGGACCACTGCGCGCCGTTGGTGAACTTGCGCTTGCTGAACGTGGAGTAGTACATGTCCAGCTTGGAGTAGTAGACGTCGTTCGGCGCCCACTCCAGCACGGCCATCAGGCCGTTGCGCTTCTCGTCCTGCGATTGCGCGCGCAGTTGCATGCCTTCCTGCGAAATCACGTTGTCGGGCATGCCCGGCGTGTGCGGGCCGCCCCAGTTCTGGTCGATGCCCGCCGAGCCGTTGTCGGCGCCCCACCACCAGGCCTGGTACTGCTTTTCCTGGATCGGCTGGGCGAGTTGCGCGAAGCCGATGGCGACGCCCAGCGTGTGGTCGAGGAACTGGTCGATGTAGGAAAAACTGGCGCGGTGGCCGTTGGTTCCCGTGCCGGTGCCGGGGTTGAGGTTGCCGTCGGTGTCGTGCTCGCCGCGCAGGTTGAACACCATCGTGCGCCTGGGCAGGTCCAGCGGGTTGATGGTCTGCAGATCCACCGTGCCGGCCAGGCCCTGGCCGATCACGCTGGCGTCCGGCGTCTTGTACACCGTCGCGCCGTTGATCAGCTCGGCCGGGTACTGGTCGTATTCGACGCCGCAGTTCTCGCCTATCGTCGCCTGCTCGCGCCCGTTCAGCGTGGTGCCGACGAAATCCGGGGACAGGCCGCGGATCGAGATGGCGCTGGCCTGGCCATCGACGCGCTGCGTGGCCAGGCCCGGCAGGCGCGCCAGGCTGTCGGCGATGCTGACGTCCGGCAGCTTGCCGATGTCCTCGGCGGAAATCGCCTCGACGATGTCGTCGGAGCTTTCCTTCACCTTCAGCGCGCTCTGGATGCTGTTGCTGATGCCGTTCACCACGACGGCACTGAGCTGGCTGGCCGTCACCTTGGTCTTCCTGCCGGTGGCCGCTGCCGGCTTCGCCTTCTGCCCCGGCGGCGCCTGCTCTCCCGGGGCCGGCTTCGCCGCGGTCTGGCCCGTGGACTCCTGCGCCAGGACCGCGCCGGCCGGTGCGGCGCAAAGCCATGCGGTGGCACACGCCATGGCCAGCATCCGTCGGCTCCCGGGAACGGCACCACCCTCCGACATCCACATCTGACGATTGCTCATCAGCTTGCCTCCCTTGTCGCTTCTGCGGGGATCCCCCCTGGTTCCATCGGGTCATCGTGCCCGGCGCCATGTGAAGCCTCATGTGAAGATGAAGCCGCCCAATCCGTTTCGCAGCCGTCCTTTCCGCCGGTGCGGGCGGCGCGGATCGCGGCAGGGGGGCGCCCGCGCAGGCGTGCGCGCAGGCGTGAACGAACTATTAATGCCTCGCGATTTGCATCGCGGCTTCGCGCCGTCGTGCTTCCCGTTTCATGAAACCCACCGTTCGCCGTGCCGCGATGCGGGTGCTCGACCTCGCCCGCCGCAAGCTGCTGTTCCACGAGTCGGTGGCGCGTGGCGCGATTCCGCCGGTGGCGCGCGCTGATCGATGCGCTCAGGGCGGCCCGTACGTGTTCTCGCACTACCCGAACCCGCAGTGGCTGGCTGCCTCGCGCAACCTGCGGTGCAGCCCTGCGCAGACCGCCACGGCCAGCCTGGCGCATTGACCGCGGGCGCATCGCACGGCCCATGAAAAACGGCCCCGCGGGGCCGTTTTTCGTCATGTCGCGCGGCTCACTCCGCGACGTGGCCGGTGCCCTTGCGGGCGCCGGCCGGCGCATCTTCCGGGCGCGGCTTGAGGCCGTCGCGGAAACGCAGATAGCGCGAGGAATGCCGCGCCTCGCGCAGGCGCCGTCCGTGCGCGGCGAGGATGTCGCCGCGGGTGAGGATGCCGACCAGCTTGTGCGGGTCGTCCTTGCTCACCACGACCAGCCGGCCCACGCTCTCGGCCACCATGTGGTCGGCCGCCTCGCGCAGCGAGTGGGACTCGTTCACCGCGATCGGCGGCCGCGTCACCAGCTCGCCCAGGGTCAGCGTGTAGTGCCATTGCGGATCGAGCAGGCTGCGGCGGGTCAGCACGCCCTGCACGTGGCCGCCCTCGTCCACCACCGGGAAGCCCTGGTGCAATGACTCCGGCGTGCTCTCGTTGAGCCAGCGGCGCACCTCGGCCAGGGTCTGCGTGGTCTTCAGCGTCACCACCTCGCGCGCGCAGGCGTCGCCCACGATCACCTGGTCGAGGTAGTCGGCCGCGTACTCGGCGGGCACGCGCACGCCGCGGCGGGCGATCTTCTCGGTCATGATGGTGTTGCGCATCATCAGTGCGGAGATCAGGTAGGCAGCGGTGCAGCCGCCCAGCAGCGGCAGCAGGCCGGCGGGCTGCGCGGTGGTCTCGAACGCGAACACCACCGCGGTGAGCAGCGCGCGCGAGGCACCGGCGAAGATCGCCGCCATGCCCACCAGCGCGGCGATGCGCGGATCCACGCCGAAGTGCGGCGCGATCGCGGCGATGCCGATGCCGGCCACCGCGCCCAGCGCGCCGCCGATGGTGAACAGCGGCGCCAGCGTGCCGCCGGAGGTGCCGCTGCCCAGCGAGATCGACCAGGACAGGAACTTCATCACGCACAGGAAGGCCAGCGCCGACAGCGTCAGCCGGCCGTTGAGGATGTCCTCGATGTTGCTGTAGCCCACGCCCAGGGTCAGCGGCGCGAAGTAGCCAACCACGCCCACCACCACGCCACCGATCGCCGGCCACCACATCCAGTGGATCGGCAGTTCCTCGAACCAGTCCTCGATGCCGTAGACGATGCGCGTGGTCCACACGCTGAGCAGCCCGACCACCGCACCGATCAGCACGTAGATGGCCAGCGCCCAGCCGCCGGGCGAGGCCAGCACCGGCATCTGGAACACCGGCGCGGTGCCCATCAGCACGTAGCGCATGCCGGTGGCGGCCACGCAGGCCAGCGCCACCGGGATCAGCGAGCGCGGGCGCAGCTCGAACAGCAGCAGTTCCACCGCCAGCACCACCGAGGCGATCGGCGCGGAGAAGATCGCCGACATGCCCGCCGCCGCGCCGGCCGCCAGCAGCACCTTGCGCTCGCTGCCGGTGACCTTGAGGATCTGGCCGATGAGGGAACCCAGCGCGCCGCCGGTGGCGATGATCGGGCCCTCCGCGCCGAACGGGCCGCCGGTGCCGATCGCGATCGCCGAGGAGATCGGCTTCAGGAAGGTGATGCGCGGCGGGATCTTCGACTCGTTGAGCAGAACCTGCTCCATCGCCTCGGGGATGCCGTGGCCGCGGATCGCGCGCGAACCCCAGCGCGCCATGAAGCCCACGATCACGCCGCCCAGCGCGGGAATCAGCACCACCCACCAGCCCAGGTGCGGCACCGCGTCGG
Source organism: Rhodanobacter geophilus (assembly GCF_040812275.1). Classification (NCBI taxonomy): domain Bacteria; kingdom Pseudomonadati; phylum Pseudomonadota; class Gammaproteobacteria; order Lysobacterales; family Rhodanobacteraceae; genus Rhodanobacter; species Rhodanobacter geophilus. Next base: position 111,735 of record NZ_JBFOHL010000008.1, read on the forward strand.
CGGGCGAGGAGAACGCGGTGGAGACGCGGCCGTAGAACACCAGGTTGGTGATCAGGCCGATCAACATCGTGAGGATCTTCGCGATCAGCGCCGCGCCGATGCCCAGCACCACCGACACCGCGGTGATGCGCAGCACGCGGCGATCGACCAGGGTGGAGCGGCGCGGCATCTTCGCCGCATCCAGCGTCGCACCCAGCGCGGGCGACAGCGGCAGCGCGTCGGTGCTGCCCTCGGTGCGCACGTCGGCGTGGCCGGGGAGATTGTCAGCCGGGGAGGTCATGCAAGGATCCGTCGCAACTCAAAGGCGGAAATTCTACGCTGCCGCCCGCGCGAACCGAAGCAGCAGGATCTTGCGGCAACGGCCCGCCGCGCCACCGGCGACGGACATCCAGACGGCCAGACGCGCCGCGCCGCACGCCGACCGGAAAGAAGGAGGGCCGTTGCCTGCCCTCCCGCCTTCCGCAACACCGCCGGCTCAGTGATGCAGCATCCCCAGCATCATGCCGCCGAACACCAGCACCAGCACGAACGCCAGCACGAAGAAGATCACCATGTAGACCAGCTACACCAGGCAGGACTTGCCGTAGCCGACCTGGCTGCCGTCCCGCCCCGGCAACAGCAGGTTGATGACCAGCGCACCCACCAGGAACTGCGCCACGAACGACAGCAGGTGGCCCGCGCCGCCATGCATGACCAGCGACACGACCAGCGAGGCCAGCCACGACGCCAGCACCGTGCCCAGGGCACGGGCGAAGGAGGGCATGTGCCCGACCACCAGCCGGTACGCAAGGCTCAGCAGCAGCGCCGAAACCACCACGCCGACCACGATCAGCAACAGACCCATCACCAGCCCCGCACCCGCCAGCGCGCCGAATACCGACATCCCCACCATGGCCATCTCCCCGTTTGTCCGATGAACCGCCGCGGCCCCTCTGCCGCGGCGCCAGCACAAGCCTAGCCGATGCCTCGCCCGGTGTCGCAAGCTTTTGCTGTCCCGGATCCTTCATACAAGGGTGCTGCAATTCCGCGCATGCCCCGGGCGACGCGGACAACGCAACCCGGAGCCCGTCGCAAGGGGGAATCCGCGCCAAGGATGTCTTGCCATCCAGTGTCGTCGCATCCACTCCGGGAGTTGCCACATGTCCAGTCTTCGCTTGCTCCGCAAGGCACTGTTGCCCGCGTCGATCGCCATCATGGGATTCGCGCTCGCCGCCCATGCCCAGGTCGATCCCGCTTCCAGCCGGAACGCGGGCGGTTTTCCGCATTTCCCGTGGCCCGGCCAGCACCGTTCGCCGCAGGACGAGATCCCCACCGCCACGCCGATCAAGCACCTGGTGGTGATCTTCGACGAGAACCGCTCGTTCGATCATTACTTCGGCACCTATCCGGTGGCCGCGAATCCGGCCGGCGAGCCCGCGTTCAAGGCCCGGCCCTTCACGCCGCGGGTGGAAGGCCTCACGCCTGCCCTGCTCAACGACAACCCGAACAAGTCCAACCTGGCCAACGGCGTCAACGCGGTGAACCCGTTCCGCCTCGACCGCACCCAGGCCAACACCGAAGGCCAGAACCACAGCTACACGCCCGAGCAGCTCGCCTACGACAACGGCGCCGCCGACCGCTTCCCCGCCTACACCGGCAACAACACGGTGACCACCACCGGCGCGTTCGGCACGCACGGCCTGGTGATGGGCTACTACGACGGCAACACCGTCACCGCGCTGTGGAACTACGCGCAGAACTTCGCGATGGACGACAACGCCTACACCGACACCTACGGCCCCTCGACCCCGGGCGCGATCGCCGTGGTCTCGGGCACCAACAACGGCGCCAAGGTGGTGCTGGGCTCGGCCGCCACCATCCCCGACGGGCAGGGCGGCCTCAGCCTGATCGGCGACACCGACCCGGCCTACGACGCCTGCTCGTCCACCAGCAGCACGATGCAGATGACGTCGAAGAACATCGGCGACCTGCTCAATGCCGCCCGCATCACCTGGGGCGGCTTCATGGGCGGCTTCGACCTGGGCGCCGCCAACGCGAACGGCAGCACGGGCTGCGCGCGCAGCACCTATTCCAGCGTGCTGGACGCCTCCATCGCCGACTACATACCGCACCACAACTGGTTCCAGTACTACGCCAGCACCTCCAACCCGACGCACGCACGCCCGACCTCGCTGGCCCAGATCGGCCATGCCGACGACAAGGACCGCACCGCCACGCCGGTGCACCACGAGTACGACGTCAACGACTTCTTCAAGGCCGTGTCGGCCGGCAACTTCCCGTCGGTGAGCTACATCAAGCCGCCCGCCGTGAACGACGCGCATCCGGGCAACTCCGATCCGCTGGACGAGCAGGCCTTCGTGGTGAAGGTGCTCAACTTCCTGCAGCAGCAGCCCGACTGGGACAGCACCGCCGTCATCATCACCTACGACGACTCCGACGGCTGGTACGACCACCGCTACGCCGCGCCCACCACCTCGTCCTTCGACGCGACCACCAAGGAAGGCTCGGTGATCGGCGCCGACCAGCTCAATGCACCGGGCGTGTGCAATGCCAAGGGCGCCAAGCCGGGCGTGGGCGTGAACGGCGGCACCGTCAACGGCCGCTGCGGCCCCGGCACGCGCGTGCCGTTCCTCGTCATCTCGCCGTGGGCGCGCAGCAACTACGTGGACGACACGCAGATCACGCAGGCCTCGGTGGTGCGCTTCATCGAGGACAACTGGCTGCACGGCCAGCGCATCGGCCAGGGCTCGAACGACGCCAGCACCGGCAGCATCATGGGCATGTTCGACTTCCGCCGCCGCGCGTTCGACCTGACGCCGCGCCTGTTCCTGGATCCCGACACCGGCTTGCCGGTGGACAAGCGCCGGCCCTGGCATTCCTGACGAAGGCCATCCTGTGCCTCTTTCCCGTCCGCGGGAAAGAGGCACAGCCCCGGGAGAAAAGAGCGCACCGAACGATGCCGGCCGACCGACCCACTGCGCACGCCCCGCACCCGCCGCATCGCGTGGCCGCGCTCCTGCTCGGCCTGGCCTGCACCTTCAGTTGCCTCACCAGCTACGCCTTCCTCGACGAGGCGACGAAGCCGCCGGGCGACGGCAGCAATCCGCACCCCGTCCACCTGCGCCTGCCGAGGCCGCAGCCGCTGAGCGCCGTCGCGCGACTCGGCAAGGCGCTGTTCTTCGATCCCATGCTGTCGGGTTCGGGCAGGCAATCCTGCGCGTCGTGCCACAGCCCCGCCTACGGCTACAACCCGCCCAACACGCTCACGGTGCAGCCGGGCGGCGTGGACCTGCGCAAGGCCGGCTACCGGCCACCGCCTTCGCTGGCCTACCTGTACCGGCAACGCCCCTTCAGCATCGGCCCGGACCGCTCCGGCGACGACGCGGTGCCCAACCTCGCCGCGCTGGCCACGGCCGCGCGCAACGATCCGCGCGCCACCAAGCAGGCCGGCGCCGCGCCCACCGCGCCGGCGATGGTGCCGCAGGGCGGCCTGTTCTGGGACGGCCGTGCCGATTCGCTGCAGCGGCAGGCCTACCTGCCCCTGCTCAATCCGGTGGAAATGGCCAATCGCAGCACGGACGAGGTGGCCGCCAGGCTGGTGCGCAGCCACTACCGCCAGGGCTTCGTCGAGTTGTTCGGGCCGGGCATCGTCAACGATCCGCGGCAGCTCATCGACGAAGCGATGTTCGCCATCGGCCGCTTCGAGATCGAAGATCCGTCCTTCCATCCCTTCACCAGCAAGTACGACGCGTGGCTGCAAGGGCAGGCCCGGCTGACGCCCGCCGAAATGCGCGGCCTGCGCCTGTTCAATGATCCCGCGAAAGGCAACTGCGCCGCCTGCCACCTCGACCAGCCCACGCGCGACGGGCTGCCGCCGCTGTTCACCGACACCCAGTACGAGGCGCTGGGCGTGCCGCGCAACACCGCGCTGGCGGCCAACCGCGACCCGCGCTTCCACGACCTCGGCCTGTGTGGGCCGTTGCGCAAGGACCTCGCCGCGCAGACGCAATACTGCGGCATGTTCCTCACGCCCACCCTGCGCAACGTGGACCGGCGCGCCGTGTTCTTCCACAACGGCGTCTACCATTCGCTGACGCAGGTGCTCGACTTCTACAACCTGCGCAGCGTCGCGCCGGAGAAAATCTACCCGCGCGATGCGCACGGCAAGCTGCAGGTCTACGACGACCTGCCCGCGGCGAACCAGGCCAACGTGGATACCGCCGACGCCCCCTTCGACCGCCGGATCGGCGACCAGCCACCGCTCACCGCGCAGGACATCCGGGACATCCTCGCCTTCCTGCACACGCTGGACGACGGGTATCGGGCGAAGGCGTCGCGCAACGCCGGCCCGTAGGCAGCGAGTCGCGGACGCGGCACGGCCGGACCCGCGGAGGGTCATGGCGGAACCGGCCGACCCTCGCTGCCGCCGGAGCGCCAGTCATCGCCACCATGCCGCGCACCACCCGCCGCGCCGGCGAAGGCCGCCATTCAGGCCACCCCAGCCGGCCCGCCGGCCAGCGTCGCGCAAAGAACCGCGACATGGGCAACGGCAACCCGCATCATCGACGGCAGCGCACCCATGACGTGGCGCGAGCGAACTGCTATAAAGTATTACAAATTATTCCGGTGGCCCCGGCCACAGAGCGCTGAAGGGAGAACAGGCATGGTGAAACCCGTCATCGTGCGCAACCTGCACGGCCAGGTGGTCCAGGAACTGGGCCGGCTGATCGTCGGCGGCGAGATCGCCCCCGGCGAGAACCTGCCGCGCGAGGAACTGCTGGCCGAACACATGAAGGTGAGCCGCACCGCGCTGCGCGAGGCGATGAAGGTGCTGTCGGCCAAGGGCCTGATCGAATCGCGCCAGAAGACCGGCACCCGCGTGCGCGACACCATCCACTGGAACCAGCTCGACGCCGACGTGCTGGCCTGGCGCTGCGCTTCCATGCCCACCGACGATTTCGTCGAAAAGCTGGCGGAGATGCGCGAGATCATCGAGCCCGCCGCCGCCGCCGCCGCCGCCCGCCGGCGCGACCCGGAGCAGCTCGCCCGCATCGAGGCCGCCTACGCGGCGATGGCCGCGGCGAACGACCGCGAGGAATGGTCCGTGGCGGACCTGGCCTTCCACGAGGCCGTGCTGCACGCCACGCACAACGAGCTGATGATTTCGCTGTTCTCGGTGGTCGAGACGGCGCTGGGCAGCTACCTCGAGCTGTCCGCGCGCAAGGCCAGCGACTTCAAGTACTCGCTGCCGCACCACAAGAAGGTGCTGGACGCGATCCGCCGCCGCCAGCCGGAAGTGGCGCGCGAGGCGATGCAGAAGACGGTGGCCGACTCGCGCAGCAACATCCGCCGCCATGCCAAGCGCCGGGTGGCTGCCAAGGCATGAGCGGGTTGATCGCACTCGACTGGGGCACCAGCAGCCTGCGCGCCTTCCGCTTCGACGACACGGGCAGGCTCGCGGAAACACGTGCACGCCCCTGGGGCATCCGCCACCTGCCGGAAGGCGGCTGCGACGCCGCGCTGGCCGGCATCGCCGCCGGCTGGCCCGCGCTGCCGCGGCTGGCCTGCGGCATGGTGGGCAGCCGCAACGGCTGGCGCGAGATGGCTTACCTCGACCTGCCAGCGGACGCGGCTCAGCTCGGCAAGGCGCTCGGTTCCGTGCGCGCCGCCGATGGCATGGACGTCCATCTGGTGCCCGGCCTGCGCGACCCGCATGGCCCCGACGTGATGCGCGGCGAGGAAACCCAGCTGTTCGGCGCGCTGGCGCGGCGCCCGGAGCTGGCCGCGGCCTCGACCTTCATCCTGCCCGGCACGCACAGCAAGTGGGCCGTGGTGCGCGATGGCGCGGTGCGCGGCTTCCGCACCCTGATGACCGGCGAGCTGTTCGCGGTGCTGCGGCAGCATTCCATCCTCGGCGCCACCGGCGCCGAGGCCGCGGACGACGCGGCGGCCTTCGCGCGTGGCGTGGCCGCCGCGCGCGACAGCGGCGGCGCCGGCGCGTTCAGCCGTCTGTTCTCCACCCGCGCGCTGATGCTGGACGGCGCGCTGGCGCCCGCGTCCGCGCCCGACTATCTCTCCGGCCTGCTGATCGGCGAGGAATTCCGCGCCGCGCTGGCCGACGGCCTCGCCCGCCGCGACACGCGGCTGCAATTGATCGGCGAGGCCGCACTGTGCGAACGCTATCGCCGCGCCGCCGCGCTGTTCGACATCGAACTGCCCGCCCCGATCGAAGACGCCGCCGCGCATGGCCTGTGGCGACTGGCAACGCAGGCGGGTCTCGTCTCCATCCATACCAGGGAATCCCGCGCATGCTGACGCCGTGGCTCCAACCCTTGCCGCTGGTGGCGATACTGCGCGGCCTCGTGCCCGGCGAGGCGGTGGCCACCGGCCGCGCCATCGTCGCGGCCGGCTTCCGCGTGCTGGAAGTGCCGCTGAACTCGCCGCAGCCGTTCGACAGCATCGCCCTGCTCGCCGCGGCGCTGGGCAAGGATGTGCTGGTTGGCGCGGGCACGGTGATGACGCCGGCGCAGGTCGAGGCCGTGGCGGATGCCGGCGGCCGGCTGATCGTGATGCCGCATGCCGACACCGCGGTGATCCGCGCCGCCAAGGCCGCCGGCCTGCTCTGCGTGCCCGGCGTGGCCACGCCCACCGAGGCCTTCGCCGCGCTCGCCGCCGGGGCCGACGGACTGAAGCTGTTCCCCGCCGAGCAATCCACGCCGGCCGTGCTCAAGGCCTGGCGCGCGGTGCTGCCGCGCGAGGTGCCGGTGCTGCCGGTGGGCGGCATCGCACCCGGCAACATGGCGCCCTGGGTCGCCGCGGGCGCCGCCGGCTTCGGCATCGGCTCGGCGCTGTTCGCCCCGGGCCGCACCCCCGACGACACCACGCAACGCGCCCGCGCCTTCGCGCAGGCTTGGCACAATCTGGAAACACACGCATGAAGATCACCAAGCTCACCGTCTACCAGGTGCCGCCGCGCTGGCTGTTCCTGCGCATCGACACCGACGCCGGCGTCAGCGGCTGGGGCGAGCCGGTGGTGGAAGGCCGCGCGCACACGGTGGCCGCCGCCGTGGAGGAGCTGGCCGACTACCTGGTCGGCAAGGACCCGCGCCACATCGAGGACCACTGGAGCGTGCTCTACCGCGGCGGCTTCTACCGCGGCGGCCCGGTGCTGATGAGCGCGATCGCCGGCATCGACCAGGCGCTGTGGGACATCAAGGGCAAGGACCTCGGCAAGCCGGTGCACGAGTTGCTGGGCGGGCCGGTGCGCGAGCGCATCCGCGTGTACTCGTGGATCGGCGGCGACCGTCCCGCCGATACGGCCAGGGCCGCGCAGGAAGCCGTGGCGCGCGGCTTCACCGCGGTGAAGATGAACGCCACCGAGGAAATGCAGTACGTCGACACGCACGCCAAGGTCGAGCGCGTGCTGGAGAACGTGCAGGCGATCCGTGATGCGGTGGGCAACGACATCGGCATCGGCGTGGACTTCCACGGCCGCGTGCACAAGCCGATGGCCAAGGTGCTGATGCGCGAACTGGCGCCGTTCAGGCTGATGTTCATCGAGGAACCGGTGTTGTCCGAATACCTGGAGTGCATTCCCGAGCTGGCCGCGATCTCGCCCGCGCCGATCGCGCTGGGCGAGCGGCTGTACTCGCGCTACGACTTCAAGCGGGTGCTGCAGACCGGCGGCGTGGACATCATCCAGCCCGACCCCTCGCACGCCGGCGGCATCACCGAGACGCGCAAGATCGCCGCGATGGCCGAGGCCTACGACGTGGCGCTGGCGCTGCATTGCCCGCTGGGGCCGATCGCGCTGGCCGCGAACCTGCAGCTGGACGCGGTGTGCCACAACGCCTTCATCCAGGAGCAGAGCCTGGGCATCCACTACAACGCCAGCAACGACCTGCTCGACTACGTCACCGACCGCAGCGTGTTCGCCTACGCCGACGGCTTCGTCAGCATGCCGAAGGGGCCGGGCCTGGGCATCGAGGTGAACGAGGCCTACGTGGCCGAGCGCGCCAAGGTCGGCCACCAGTGGCACAACCCGGTCTGGCGCCACGCCGACGGCAGCGTGGCGGAGTGGTGAGCGCGATGACTTCCACCTACGCGAATTACCCCAGCCTGCGCGACCGCAGCGTGCTGGTCAGTGGCGGCGCCACCGGCATCGGCGCCGCCTTCGTCGAACACTTCGCGCGGCAAGGCGCGAAGGTGGCCTTCCTCGACATCGACGAAGCGGGCGCGCAGGCGCTGCTGGCCACGCTGCAGGACGCGGCGCATGTGCCCGTGTTCCAGCGCTGCGACGTCACCGACCTCGACGCGCTGCACGGCGCCATCGACGCCGCGCGCGAGCGCATCGGCCCGATCGCGGCGCTGGTCAACAACGCCGCCAACGACGTGCGCCACGCCATCGGCAGCACCACGGCGGAGGCCTTCGACCGCAGCATGGCGGTGAACCTGCGCCACCAGTATTTCGCCACCCAGGCGGTGCTGCCGGACATGCGCGCGCTGGGCGGCGGCTCGGTGATCTGCCTGGGTTCGATCGGCTGGATGAAGAAGAACGGCGCCTACCCGCTGTACGCGATGGCCAAGGCCGCGGTGCACGGCCTGGTAAACGGGCTGGCGCGCGAGCTGGGCCACGAACGCATCCGCATCAACGCGCTGGTGCCGGGCTGGACGATCACCGACAAGCAGCGCCGGCTGTGGCTGGACGCGGCGGGCGAGGAAGAGATCGCGCGCATGCAGTGCCTGCCCGATTTGCTGATGGCCGAGGATCTCGCGCGCATGGCGCTGTTCCTCGCCGCCGACGACAGCCGCATGTGCACCGGCCAGTCCTTCATCGTCGACGGCGGCTGGGTGTGAGCGCCGCCTCCGCCCCGATGCAGGCCGCGCTGGCGGCGGCCAACACGCTGGGCGAAGGCATCGTCTGGTGCGAGCGCGCGCAGGCGCTGTACTGGACCGATATCCACGCCTCGACACTCTGGCGCCATGCGCCGTCCAGCGGCGAGACGCGGCAATGGACCCTGCCCGAACGCCTCGCCTCGTTCGCCCTGTGCGAGGCGGACGGCTGGCTGTTGCTGGCGCTGGCCTCGCGGCTGGCGTTCTTCCGCCTCGCCGACGGCGTGCTGCACACCTTGTGCGAGGTGGAGCCCGGGCTGCCCACGCGCTGCAACGACGGCGCCTGCGACCGCCGCGGCCGCTTCGTGTTCGGCACCCTGCACGAGCCCGCGGACGGCGGCCCGAAACAGCCCATCGGCGGCTTCTGGCGCCTGAATGCCGACCTCACGCTGGAAAAGCTGTCGCTGGAAGGCGTGGCGATCAGCAACAGCCTCGCCTTCAGCCCCGACGGCGGCACGCTGTACTACTGCGATTCGCTGACCCGCACGATCCGCTGCTGCGCCTACGGCGACACGGTATCCGGCCTGCGTGGTTTTGCCGACCTGCGCGACACCGCCGGCGAGCCGGACGGCTCCTGCGTCGATGCCGAGGGCGGCCTGTGGAACGCGCAGTGGGGCCTGGGCCGCGTGGTGCGCTACCGTGCGGACGGCGGCATCGACCGCATCGTGCCGGTGCCCGCCAGCCAGCCCACCCGCCCCGCTTTTGGCGGCGCGGCGCTGGACACGCTCTACGTCACCAGCGCCCGCGATGGCCTGGATGCCGACACGCTGGCGGGCGAACCGCTGGCCGGCGCGCTGTTCGCCGCACGGGTCGGCATGCACGGCCTGCCCGAGCCACGCTTTGCAGGCAGGCCGCCAGTGGGTGACACTCCGTGATTGCGGCCAATGTCCGGGAAGGCCTCAGCCTCGCTCGTCATCCCGGCGAAAGCGGGGATCCAGTACTTGCCGGTATGAAACGCAAAGGCACTGGATCCCTGCTTTCGCGGCAATGACGGCAACAACCAGGGCCGCACGCACACCATTCCTCGGGGAGAGATTGATGAGCATCACCAGCGCAGCACCCGCCGCCAGGCACAGCAAGGCCACCGCCATCTTCGTCTGCATCCTCGCCGCGCTGGCCGGCCTGATGTTCGGCCTGGACATCGGCGTGATCGCCAACGCCCAGCAGTTCATCCAGAAGGATTTCGGCATCGGCGACGACACCCTCGGCTGGATCGTCAGCATGATGATGCTCGGCGCGGCCTTCGGCGCGCTGGTGGCCGGCTGGCTGTCCAGCCACCTGGGCCGCAAGCGCACGATGATCCTCGGCGCCGCGCTGTTCGTCGGCGGTTCCGTGCTGTGCGGCATGGCACCGACGCCCGAAGTGCTGATCGTGGGCCGCCTCGTGCTGGGCATCGCCATCGGCCTCGCCAGTTTCACCGCGCCGCTGTATCTCGCCGAGGTTGCGCCGGAGTCCATCCGCGGCGCGATGATCTCGATCTACCAGTTGATGATCACCATCGGCATCCTCGTCGCGGCCCTGTCCGATGCCGCCCTCAGCTACACGCAAAGCTGGCGCTGGATGCTGGGCATCATCGCCATCCCCGGCGCGCTGTTCCTGCTCGGCGTGGCCTTCCTGCCGGAAAGCCCGCGCTGGCTGCTGATGAAGAACCGCGGGCCCGAGGCCGAGCAGGTGCTGCAGAGGCTGCTTGGCGACCGCGACGCCATCGCCAGGGAAGTCGGCGAAATCAGGGAGCAGTTGAAGACGCCGCAAAACGGCCTGCAGATGTTCCTGCAGAACTCCAACTTCCGCCGCTCGGTGGGGCTTGGCGTGCTGCTGCAGGTGATGCAGCAGCTCACCGGCATGAACGTGGTGATGTACTACGCGCCGCGCATCTTCCAGGGCATGGGCTACGCCACCGAATCGCAGATGTGGTTCACCGTCATCGTCGACCTCGTCAACGTGCTGGCCACCTTCATCGCGATCGGCCTGGTGGACAGGCTGGGCCGCAAGCCGATCCTCTACATCGGCTTCGTGGTGATGGCGATCGGCCTCGGCGTGGTCGGCAGCATGATGCACCTGGGCATCCACACGCACGGCCAGCAGATCTTCACCGTGGGCATGCTGCTGGTGTTCATCGTGGGCTTCGCGATGTCGGCCGGCCCGCTGATCTGGACGCTGTGCTCGGAGATCCAGCCGCTCAAGGGCCGCGACTTCGGCATCGGCTGTTCCACCTTCACCAACTGGGCGGCCAACTGGCTGGTCGGCATCTCGTTCCTGCCGCTGCTCAACGGCATCGGCCAGGCCGAGACGTTCTGGTTGTACGGCGCCTTCAACGTGGTGTTCATCGCGTTGACGATCTGGCTGGTGCCGGAGACCAAGGGCGTCACGCTGGAGCAGATCGAGCGCAAGCTGATGGCCGGCCAGCCGCTGCGGCGGATCGGCCAGTAAGGTCGTGCGCCCGGCGCCGGTCCGCGCGAACGGCCAGGCCCGTCGCCCGCATCGGCGGCGACGGGTCGTGCTGGCGGCCCCGCTGCTCGCGCTGCTCGCCACGGCGGCGAACCTTGCCGCCGCCGGCGAAACCTTCCGCAACCCGCTGCTGCCCTCGGGGCCGGACCCGTGGGTGGCGCAGCGCGACGGCTTCTACTACTACACGAACACGCTGGGCGACCGCATCGCGCTGTGGAAGACGCGCGACCTGGGCCGCCTCGCCGAGGCGCCGGTCACCGTGGTCTGGCGCGTACCGGCCAGCGGGCCGGGCTCGGCCGCGGTGTGGGCACCGGAGCTGCACTTCCTCGACGGCAGGTGGTACCTGTACTACACCGCCGCCGACAAGGCGCACGACGACGACACCCACCGCCACCTCTACGTGCTGGAGAACGCCTCGCCCGACCCCACGCAGGGGCAATGGGTGCCGCGCGGCAGGCTGGAGACCGACCGCACCGGCATCGACGGCACCGTGTTCCGCTCGCGCGGCAGGCTGTACTTCGTCTACTCGGCCTACGTCGGCGACCACAGCGACCTGGTCATCGCGCCGATGTCGAACCCGTGGACGCTGGGCCGGCCGCAGGTGGATATCGCCCATCCCACCCGGGCGTGGGAGATGCAGGGCGGGCGCAAGATCCTGGAAGGGCCGGAGTTCCTCGAAGGCCCCACCGGCAAGCTGTTCCTCAGCTATTCCGCCAGCGCGTGCTGGTCCGACCACTATGCGCTGGGCCTGCTCGAAGCGGCGCCGGACGCCGATCCGCTCGATCCCGCGTCGTGGCACAAGTCGGCGCAGCCGGCGTTCGCCCAGTCGCCGGCCAACGGCGTCTACGCGCCGGGCCACAACGGCTTCTTCAAGTCGCCCGACGGCAGCCAGACCTGGATCATCTACCACGCCAACGGCGGCCCGGGCTGGAAGTGCGGACCGCGCCGCTCGCCGCGCATGCAGCAGGTGCACTGGCGCGCGGACGGCACGCCCGACTTCGGCGTGCCGGTGAAGGCGGGCGTGCCATTGGCCGCGCCGTCGGGACAGGACGAGGCGCAGGCCCCGCGACGTCCGCGCTAGTCGCCGGACGCAGGCGCGCCGGCGGCGTCGATCTGCAGGTAGTCGATGTCCAGCGCGTGCGCCGAACCGCCGACGGCGATCGTGTGGTCGCCCGCGCGCAGCGGCGCGCGGAAGGTGGTGATGCGCCAGCCGTCGCGGTCGTCGCGGGTGTCGCCGGCCGCGATCGCCCGCCCGTCGATGTGCAGCACCGGCCCGGTCGCGAAGCCGAGGTCCTGCCAGCGCACGCGCAGCACGCGCGGGCCGTCCGCGGCGGAGTGCACGGCGAAGTCGAGCCGGCCCAGCGGCGGCGCGGCGACGCGCGCCTTGCGCCGGTCGGACGTGGTCGGGTCGTCGATCTGCACCGCCCAGTGGCGCGCGGCGTCCTCCGCCTCGTAGCGGTCGAAGCGCGCCGGCGCGCTGGCCTCGAGGATGACGTTGGCGCGCGCGTCGGCAGGCGCCCCGGGCACGGACGACGAGGTGAGGTGCAGCAGCGTGCCGTCCTTTTGCAGCAGCAGCGCCTGGGTCCAGCCGGCGTGGATGTTGCCGGTGAGCTTCTGCACCGGCGCCGGCGCCTCCCACCACGGACCGCGGCCGAGGTCGTTGTTCCAGTAGATCGCACGGCCGCCCGGATCGCCGCCGCCGCCGGCGCGTTCGGCCAGCACCGCGATCACGCCGTCGCGGCCGCCCAGCGGCAACCACTTCACGATCGGCGAGGCGGCGGGCCAGGCGCCGGCCTGCGTCTGCACCGGCGTGCCACGGTCGGCCGGGTCGCCCCAGTCCAGGCCGTCGCGGCTGGACTTCAGGTAGACGTGGCCGTTCTGCGGGCCGTCGATGTCCTCGTAGCTCATCACGTAGCGGCCGTCGGGCAGGCGCTCGACCACCGCCATGCCGGGGCGCTCCACGCCACCCGGGATCGCCACGTCGACGTGCTCGGCGCTCCACGTGCGGCCGCCGTCGCTGGATACCTTGTGCGCCAGCAACTGGTTGTAGCCCTCGGCCTTGTGCTGCTCGCTGGAGTACCAGGCCACCAGGCGGCCGTCGTCCAGCACGCGCAGGTTGGGTTCCCACACGCCGTGGTTGTCCTTGTCCTCGGGCTTGCCGCCACCCTTGATGATCGAGCTGAGGTAGCGCCAGCTGTGGCCGCCGTCGTCCGAGGCGTAGAGCTGCAGGTCCTCGGTGACCACCCTGCCCTGCGCGTCGTTGCCGGTGGCGTTCGCGGCCAGCAGCACGGTACCCGCCGGCAGCGGGCCGCTGGCGCGCGGCAGTTCGTACAGATTCGGTTGCCAGCGCAGTTGCCAGGTGGCATCGCCGCCATGCGCCTGGTCGGTGACGTTTTCCGTGAAGCGCCAGTCGCGCTGCCCGGGCTCGCGCACGTACAGCGGTATGCCGCCCATGCCGTCGCGCTCGAACGCCAGCAGCACGCGGCCGTCGGCCAACGGGTCGGCCTGGTGGGCGAGCCGCACCAGCACCGGGTAGCCCACGCCTTTCGCCAGCACGCTGCCGATGGACGCATCACCCGGCCGCACGGCGGCCGATGGAGCGGCGGACAGCACGCACAGACCCAGGGCAATGGCGGCGACGGAAGGTTTCATGCGCGGGCTCCAGGCGGATCCGGTGGGCTGTGGCGGGGCGGCATGGCGGAGCGATGCGCCCCGGGAACATCGGGGCGGCGGACGGCCCCGTGACGCATCGCCTGGCCAACACGAGAGTTCAGATCCCGGGGACCGCCGCGTTCGGCACGTCGGCCCATGAAGAAAAAGCGGCGGTGGCGCGGGGAGGGAGCGCCACCGCCGTCGGCGCTCACATCTTGATGCGCACACCCAACCCGACGGTGCGATCCTGGTAGCGGATGTCGCGTGGCCGCGTATCGCCATCACCCCAGTACTCGTGGAGATTGGCGCCAAAGATGTTGGTGGCGTTGAACACCATGGTGACGTTCTTGTTGATGTCGTAACCCAGCGAGAAATCCACCTGGTTCGCCGGCTTGACCTCGTCGTAGACGCCGGCGACTGTTGGCTGGTTGAAGCCGTCGATGAAGCGGCTGCGGAAGTTGTAGGCCAGTCGTGCCGACCAGTTGTACCGCTCGTACATCAGCACGGCGTTGTAGTTGTTCTTGGAGACGTTCTGCAGCGGCGACTGCGTCATCGGTCCGCCGATGTACTGCGGCGAACGCGTCGAACCCTCGATGTAGGTGTAGTTGAACTGCGCGCCCAGGCCACTGAGGATGCCGGGCAGGAAATCGAAGAACTGCTGATAGGCGAATTCCGCGCCGTCGAGATGACCCGAGCCGGCGCTCTGCGGCGAATTCAGCTGGTACGGCTGGCCGCCGATGGTGACATCCGTGGTGTAGTTCTGGATGTACCCGTTGATGTCACGGTAGAAGAGGCCGCCGCTGACGTAGCTGGCCGGGCCGAAATACCACTCCAGCGATGCGTCGTAGTTGTTCGAGCGAATCGGCTTGAGGTCGGGATTGCCGCTGCTGGCGGCGCCGGCGCGGTTGATGGTGCCCGGGTTCAGCGAAATCGACGGGTTCAGCGAACCGAAATCCGGGTAGGTGAGCGTCTTGGCCGCCACCAGGCGCAGCTGCAGCTGGTCATTGAAATGCAGGTTGAAGCTGAAGTTCGGCAGGTAGACGGGCGCGCTGGTGGAATCGGACAGTGGCGTGTAGACGTTGGTCGACGCGTCATAGGAGAACGCATTCAGGTGGCGCTGCATGCGTTCCACGCGCATGCCCATCAAGCCGTCGAACGACAGGCCGAACAGCGTGTTGCCGTAACCCACCTGGGCGTAGCCCGCCGTGGACTTCTCGTCGATCTGGTAGTAGCGCCCGGGATTCTCCGCCGCCGGCCCGGCAGGGAGGCCGTAGAGCGCGCGGATCGCGTCGGCATTGCTGGTCAGGAAGTTGTAGCAGCCGCTGAGCCACGTGACCGGGAGCGCGGAGGTGGTCGGCTCGCTGCAGAAATAGCCGTTCGGGAAGCGCGCGATGACCTGGTTGGCCGGATTCGGGGCAAGGGAGATCGCACCGGTGCCACCCGGCGGCGGCGTGGAGATGTCGTAGCTGCCGTGGTACTCGGCCTTGTGGTCGGCGTAGCGCACGCCGAAGTCGAGATACTGGAAGAAATCACCGTTGATGTCGAAGTTGCCGTCCGCGCGCCACGCCCACTGCTGCGCCCGCTGGTCGTTCCAGTCCTGGAACAGGCCGTTGAGGTAGTAATTGGCCGGATCGGTCTGCGGATTGCCGCCCAGGCCCCAGTTCTGCTGGTTGCCCGCGGTGCCGGTCCACACGGTGGTGATCGGCGCCTTCAGGAAGGTGTCCACGATGAAGGTCTGCTCTTCAAACGACGTCGAGTTGAACGACAGGTCGGTGGAGAGGCTCAGGCGGTCGCCATGCCACTTCGCGCCCAGCGAGTTCTGGATGTCGTGGCCCCATTCCGTGTGCGCCTGCGTGCTGGTGGCCGCGTAGGTGTTGCCCGTCCACGTGCCGCTGGTGGCGTCGCAGATGGTCTGTCCCTCGTACGGCGAGCCCGTCAGCTGGTTGGCGTAGCAGTTGTTGCCGACCGTGTACTGCGAAGGCGTGACCGAACCGACCGGGAACGAAAAGTAATACGGCTGGTTGTATTTGTCGGAATCCCAGTCGTAGATGCCTTCCAGGTAGACCTCGGTGGAATCGTTGGGCTTCCACTGCAAGGCGTAGTTGAACTCCTCGCGCGTGCGGTCGCCGATGTTGTAGTCGGCGCCGAACCCATTGGGTGCCTCGATCAGGTTGCCGCTGCCCGTGCGGATCGGGTTGCCGCTGCCGTCGGTCAGCACCTTCGGGAAATCTCCCCACACCGCGTTGTAGTCATAGTGCTGACGGCTGTAGCCGACGTTGGCCAGGGCGCCGAACTCGCCGATGTCCGTGTTCCAGCGGTTGCTGAGCAGGAAACTTCCGTTGGGATCGACGTGACCGCCGAAGTGGCTGTACGTCTTGGTGAACGTGCCGGCCACCTTGCTGCCGGCGAAGTCGAACGGACGATACAGGTCCATGTCGACGAGGCCGGCGATGCCGCCATCGATCAGGCTCGCTTCGCTGGTCTTGTAGACCTTGACGTCCTTGACTGCCGTGGCCGGCAGGTTCTGGAACGCGAAGGCGCGGCCGACGCCGCTGAAGATCTCGCGCCCGTTCAGCGTGGTGGCGACGTTGGGCAGGCCGCGGATGACCACGGAAGCCGTCTCGCCCTGGAAGTCGGGCGCGACCTGCACGCCGGTGATGCGCTGCATGGCATCGGCCACGCTGTTGTCGGGCAGCTTGCCGATGTCCTCGGCGACGATGGAGTCGACCACCATGCGCGAGTTCTGCTTGATCGTCTGCGCGCTTTCCAGGCTGCTGCGCAACGGGGTCACGGTGATCGTGGACAGGTTGACGGCATTCTTCTGCGCTTCCTCGCGCTGCTTGTTCCTGTCCTCGCCTTCCTTGCTCTTGGCAGCGGCCGCCTGGCTCGTCGTGTCCTGTGCGGCAACCGTCGCATTGCCGGGTGTCGCATCGGCGGCATGCGCCGGGAAAAGGCCGGCACCGATGGCGCTCGCCA
The DNA here is from genome assembly GCF_040812275.1 of Rhodanobacter geophilus. Lineage (NCBI taxonomy): Bacteria > Pseudomonadati > Pseudomonadota > Gammaproteobacteria > Lysobacterales > Rhodanobacteraceae > Rhodanobacter > Rhodanobacter geophilus. The sequence continues at coordinate 128,703 of NZ_JBFOHL010000008.1, forward strand.
GCAGCGTCGCTGTGCATGAGACCAGGATCGGATGCTTCATGTGTTTCTCCCCAGGATTCGTTGGATCGTGCTTCGCAGCAGCGATGGGTGGAATGTCGATGCCCGCCGGCCCGGCCCATCGTTCCCGATGGCTGGCCAGCCTCGATGGAGCCGCTCCTTCGAAGGGGTCCGCCTTCCACGGAGCGCGCCGCCCGGCATGTCTTCAATAGTCTGACAATAATTGATTTGTCGTACTATATGACTAACGATGCATCACTTGCGCCGGCTTGTCATGCTGCAGCGCATCGTCATGGAGCGGCGCTTTCCTTCGGCCCCTTCGAAACGAAAACGCCCGGCTGGCCGGGCGTTTCGTTTTCCTCGGGCTTCGCCTGTCGAAGCCGGCGAAGCCGATTCGTTTGCGCGAGCGTCAGAGGCCCGATGCCGCCGCAGGCACCACGCCCTTCGGTGAATGGCTCAGCGCGCGGATGATCTGCGCCTCGCGCTCGCGGTACGGCGTGCCGTCTGCGTGCAGCAGGTCGTGGAACCAGATCGCGGGCGGCTGCAGCGTGTAGGGGCGCTGCCAGGAATCCCACGGCAGGTTGGTCTGCGTCTTGCCGAGCACGAAGCCCCAGTTGACCATGCCCACGTCCAGCTTCTTGCCCAGCGGCAGCACGCCATCGATGGTGGAGCCGGCGCCGCGCGCCATGTATTCGGTGCAGATCAGCGGTCGCCCGTAGGGCTTGAGCTGGTCCACGCGCCTGAGGAAATCCTCCGGCCAGCCGTAGTTGTGGAAGCTGATGATGTCGGACTGCTCGACCTGGGTGCGCTCGATGGCGTCGAGATGGGCCGACGGGCTCCAGTCCGGGTGCTGCCACAGGCCGCTGGTGAGCGGCTGGATCGGGTGCGCGCTGCGTGCCCAGGCGAACACCTGCGGCAGCAGCTCGGCCACGCGCTGGAACTTGTCCTTCGGCTCGCGCGCGTCGTAGTTGCCGCCGCCCGGATTGTCCGGCTCGTTCCACACGTCCCAGGCGAGGATGCGGTCGTCCCTGGCGAAGCTGCCCACGATGTCCTTCACGTACTGCTCGAAGCGCGGGTACTGGCTGCGGTCGTCCATCGCCACGCCCGGCGACTGCACCCAGCCGGAGTTGTGCACGCCCGGGATCGGCGGGTGCTGCGGCCCGAGCTTCGGCTCCGGATCCCAGCACGAGTCGAACAGCACGAAGATCGGCTTGATGTGGTGCTTCGCCGCGATGTCGAGGAAGGTGTTGATGCGCTGCTTGAAGCCCGCCGCATCCTGCTTCCACAGCAGGTCGTGCAGGAACACGCGCATGGTGGTCATGCCCAGCGACTCGGCCCAGCCCAGTTCCTGGTCGATCCGCTTCGGGTCGAACGTGGCCGCCTGCCACATCTCCAGCTCGTTGATGGCATCCGAGGGAATGTAGTTGCTGCCCACCGGCCACGCCTGTTTCGCGTACCAGGCCCGGGCCTGCGCCTTCGACCAGCGCGCGGGCGCGGCGGCATGCGCCGGGACCGTGGCGACGGCCGCCACCACTGCAAGCAGCAGACAGGACAATGCGTGTTTCATGGAACCTCCATGGCGGTGGCCGGCGGCCCATGCCGCCGGAAGCGCCCGCCGTCATGCGACGGGCCGGAATGCACGTCGCGCCGGCCGGGCCGGCGCGACGCTTCAGTGAACCGCGTCGCCAGCCACCGAAAAGCGGTAGACGATGTGGTTGCGGTAGATCTGCCCCGGCGCCAGCCGGGCCGAGCCGAACGCCGGATGGTTGGGCGTGTCCGGGAACATCTGCGGCTCCAGCACGAAGGCGTCGCCCTGGCGGTAGATGCGGCCCGACTTGCCCACGCTGGTGCCGTCGAGGAAGTTGCCCGAGTAGAACTGCAGGCCCGGCTGCGCGGAGTACAGCGTCAGCAGGCGGCCGCTGTGCGGATCGGCCACCTTCGCCACCAGCCGCGGCGCGGCGGCCTTGCTGCGGCTGATCACCCAGTTCATGTCGTAGCCATGGCCGCGCAGCAGTTGCTGCTCCCTGCCGTCGCGGATGTCGCGGCCGATCGGCTTGCCCTGGCGGAAGTCGTAGTCGGTGCCGGCCACGGCGCGGAACTCGCCGGTGGGGATCAGCGTGTCGTCCACCGGCGTGGTGCTGTCGCCGGGGATGGTGAGCACGTCGTCGTACACGCTGCCAGAGCCTTCGCCGCCCAGGTTCCAGTAGGTGTGGTTGCTGAGGTTGACGATGGTGGGCTTGTCGGTGGTGGCGCTGTAGTCGATGTCCAGCTCGTGGCCGGCCCTGAGCGTGTAGGTGGCGGTGGCGGTGAGCGTGCCGGGGTAGCCCTGGTCGCCGTCGGGGCTGACGTAGCGCAGCGTCACGCTGGGCTCGGGCGACTTCACCACCTTCACCACCTGCCACACCACCTTGTCGAAGCCCTTGGCGCCGCCGTGCAGCGAGTTCGGGCCGTCGTTGAGGGTGAGCTGGTACGCCTTGCCGTCCAGCGTGAAGCGCCCCTTCGCGATGCGGTTGGCGAAGCGCCCCACGGTGGCGCCGAAATACTGCGGCTTGGCCAGGTAGTCGTGCAGGTCGGGATAGGCCACCACCACGTCCGCCAGCTTGCCGTGGCGGTCCGGCAGCATCAGCGACTGCAGGCTGGCGCCGAGGCTGATCACGCGGGCGGTGAAGCCGTGGCCGTCGTCCAGCGTCACCACCTCCACCTTGCGCCCGTCGGGCATCGTGCCGAAGGTGGCGCGGCTGGCGTCGGCCGCCGCGCACAGCCAGGGCGCGGCCAGCAGCGGCAGGGAAAAGGCGCAGGCGATCAGGTGCTTGTTCATCGTGCAGTCCCCGCTTCGCGGAATGGCATCAGGCAGGCCCAAACATCAACATATAATAAGACATTTGGCAAGCCTGTTCGCGCATGGCTGTCCGGCCTGCGCGACGTCCCCGGCTGGCCGCCGCGCCATCGTCCTCCCCGCCCTCCCCCTGTCTCCATCCGCGCGACAGGTGCAAGCTATACCACCCGGCCTCCCGGGATCCGCCCATGACCCTGCGCAGCCTGTTCATCGACTTCAACAGCTACTTCGCCTCGGTGGAACAGCACGAGGTGCCGGCGCTGCGCGGCCGGCCGGTGGGCGTGGCGCCGGTGGATGCCGAGACCACCAGCCTGATCGCCGCCAGCTACGAGGCGAAGGCGCACGGCGTCTCCACCGGCACGATGGTGCGCGAAGCGCGCGAACGCTGCCCCGGCATCGCCATCGTCACCGCGCGACCGAAGCAATACGTGGAATGGCACGGACGGCTGAGGAAGGCGATCGACCGCGCCATCCCCATCGCCTACGCCGGCTCCATCGACGAAATGGCCTGCGAACTGCTCGGTCGCCAGCGCCAGCGCGCGGTGGCGGAGCAGATCGCGCGCCAGGTGAAAGAGGAAATCGCCAGGGTCGCGCCCGGCGGCGCCATCCGCTGCTCCATCGGCATCGCGCCGAACGACTTCCTCGCCAAGACCGCCACCGACATGCAGAAACCCGACGGCCTGGTGGTGATCGAGCAGGCCGACCTGCCGCAGGCGCTGCACGGGCTGGAGCTGCGCGACCTGTGCGGCATCGGCGCCTCGATGGAAGCGCGCCTGCACGCCGAAGGCATCACCACCGTGGCGCAGCTCACTGCCGCCTCGAAACTGCTGTTGCGCCGCGCCTGGGGCAGCGTCGAAGGCGAGCGCATGTGGGGCCTGCTGCGCGGTGCGTGGCTGCCTGCCGCCCCGGCCACGCGAAGCTCGCTGGGCCACTCGCACGTGCTCGGCCCCGAACTGCGCACGCCCGAAGACGCGCTCGCGGTGCTGAAGAAACTGCTGGTGAAAGCGGCCATGCGCCTGCGCCGCGACCAGCTGCTGGCCGGCGCGATGACCGTGGCCATCCGCTTCGTCGGTCACGAGGACCGCTGGGAAAGCAGCGTCCACTTCGACCCCAGCGACGACAGCCGCAACCTGCTGCATCTGCTCACCGCGATGCTGGACGCCGGCCGCGTGCGCAAGCGCCTGCTGCCCGGCCCTGCCCGCGGCGTGCCGCTGTCGGTCAGCGTCACCCTGTCGCGCCTGGCCGAACGCACGCAGACCAGCGGCTCGTTGTTCGCGCCCGCCGGCGACACGCGCGGGATCGACGCCGTGGTGGATCGCATCAACGCGAAATACGGCCTCAACAAGGTCTACTTCGGCGGCATGCAGGCTGCGCTGCTCCACGACGCCGCGCCGATGCGCATACCGTTCAACCGCGTTCCCGAAACGGAAGAGAACGAGGCCGGCCTCGACCCGCTGTGGCTGCAATCACTCAACCGCTTCAAGGCGATGACGGAAGGGGAACATCGACGGAGGGAGAAGGAGCGAGGCAGCACTTACCCTGGCAAGCTTCTACCCAACCGGAACTAGAACCAATCGCAAGGTCTGGACTGCTGCCGCTTCCGTGGACGCCACCCTGAGCTAATGGCATCTGCTGCTCGAACTGCATGGGACCGATGTAGCCCAGCGTCGAGTGCAGGCGTCGGGCGTTGTAGAAGCGCTCGATGTAATCGAACACGTCGGCCTTGGCCTCGGCACGGCTGCGGTAGACCTTCCGGCCGGCGCGCTCGGTCTTGAGCGACTTGGAGAAACTCTCCATCGCCGAGTTGTCCCAGCAGTTGGATGTCGGCCTCGTGTTGGTGCGCCACATGCGGATCCTCGAAGAGGATCGCGCGATGGCAGCGACGCCCCAGCGCCAGGTCGGCAATCTGCGCGGGGCCGTTCGACGCACGGAGGGGGCGAATCCCGAACCCTTGATTTCGCGAAACTCTCATCTTGAGAGTTTTATGTTGCTCCAGGCCGACTGCCCGGGGAGAGCTGCCATGTTCAAGCATCCGGTACTTGTTTTGCTGCTCGCTGCGTTCGCATCTCTTGCTTTTGCGGACAACCCTCCGAAAGTTCGTCAACCTACGCTCACGCCGCAATCGAGCGGCACCACACAGCTGCTGATCGCCGTCAGCCCGGTGAATTCGCGCGTGGTCTGGGCCGCGGGAGCCGGAGGAACCTACGTGGTGACCACCGACGGCGGCAATACCTGGAAATCCGGCGTGGTGCCCGGCGCGGAGAATCTGCAGTTCCGCGATGTCCATGCCGTGAGCGACCGGATCGCCTATCTGTCGTCGGTCGGCGCCAACACCACCGACTTCAGGATCTACAAAACCGTCGATGGCGGCGCACACTGGACGGTGGAATTCACCAACCAGCTTGCCGGCGCGTTCTACGACTGTTTCGCCTTCTGGTCCCCCGGCCGCGGTCTCGCGCACAGCGATTCAGTGGGCGGGGTATTTCCCGACCTGCGCACCTCCGACGGCATCCATTGGCAGTCGATCGCCGGCCATATGCCGCCGGCACTCCCTGGGGAAGCCTCGTTCGCATCAAGCGGAACCTGCATCACCACGCTGGGAAAGCAAAACGCGTGGATTGCCACCGGCGGTTCGACCACCGCACGGATCCTGGCGACGCGTGATGGCGGCAACACCTGGAACGCTTATGCCACCCCGCTCATCAGCAACGCCAGTGCTGGCGGCTTGAGCGTGGCTTTCCGCGATGCGCGCAACGGGTTTGTCGGCGGCGGCGACTTGTCGAGCAATACCTCAGCCGACGCAGCGACCTCCCACGACGGTGGCGCGACCTGGACTCTGACCAACCCACCGCCGGTCCCCGGAGCGGTCTTCTGCGTGGCGTACGTCCGCGGCCTGCGCGATCGCCATTTTTCCGCATCTCCCAACGACGGGGACGATCAGGATCAAGACCAGAATGACCGTGGCGACCATCGCTCTCAATTCGACCGCACGGTCGTGATTACGGCCGAAACCGCACCCGACTTCAATTCCGGATCGGCCGCCTGGACTCCCGACGAAGGCCAGACCTGGTACTGGCTACCCACCGTGAGCGGATACTGGGCCGTCGCTTTCGCGAATCCAAAAGCCGGGTGGTTCGTCGGCAACAACGGACAGATTCTGAAGATCAGTTTCTAGACTTTGGGAAGTTCCAGGCAAGACCGGACTCGTGCGAGGGAGAGTCGACGCTGGGGTGATGGCTCGGTTACGCCGTCGCGCCTCGCTTCGACCGTACCCTCACCCGGCTGTCGCCACCCTCTCCCGGAGGGAGGGGGATTCACCCGTGAAGGTTTTCATCACGCTGCCGCCGCGACCGCTTCCACCGGCGTGGCCGACACGCGTGCGATGGAAGCCGTCAAAACAGGGGCAGGGTAGAGTTCTCCAGGAAATCCCTCCTTCCCCTTGCTTGCAGCTTGCGCGATTCGCCCGCGAGCCAATACACAATCAGCCGCCCGCCCGCTGGTTCCGCCGCAATTCCACCGCCTCCGCCCAGCGCGCCGCCACCCGCGGCGTGGTGATGCATACCGCCGCATCGGTGATGGTTGTCACCGCGCGCTCCAGCAGCTGGATGTCGGCTTCGTGCTGGCGCGCCACGTGCGGGTCCTCGAAGAAGATCGCGCGGTGGCAGCGGCGTTCCAGCACCAGGTCGGCGATCTGCGCGTCGCCGCCCATCGGGCCGCTCTGGTAGCGCTCCGCCCACGGCTGGCCCTGCGGCCAGCCGCGGCTCCAGGCCAGCTCGTTGAGGCGTTGGCCGGTGGTGCCGGTGGCCACGCGGCGGGCGAAGCGCGACAGTGTGTCGAAGTGCTGGGCCGCGTAGGCCAGCATCGCGGGCTTCATCGCGTCGTGGGCGATCAGGGCCAGCGTCTGCGACCCGAACGCGTGCAGGTCGTCCGCGCCGGGATCGGGCGCCAATCCTGCATGCATGCGTTCCAGCTCGATCCAGTCGCGTGCCGAGGCCATGGTGGAGAGGAAGGGCTTGGCGTGGATCACGCACTGGCGCTTGAGCGCCGCCGCCTCGGGGAACACCGAGGACGGATCGACCGGATCGATCAGGTAGATCGCGCCGTCCAGCGTGCGCGCGTCGCCGTCCATGCCCACCACCTCGGCCACCAGCTTCATCAGGCCGCCTTCGCGGCCGTAGGGATAGCGGCGCAGCGGCGCGTAATCCGCGAGCAGGCCGGCGCGCTCGATGGCGTGGTAGGTACGGCCTACCGCGTGCAGGCCCAGCCCCAGTTCGCGGATGCCGCGCTCGCAGGCATGCAACCAGCGGAACAGCGCCGCATCGTCGTGGCTGTGGTGCAATTGGTTGGCGGCCAGGCCAAGGCGCATCGTTTTCATCTCCTCGCTCGTTTCGATCCAGGAACCCGTGACGCATCCCGATCATAGCCGGCACGCAACGCGGCCATGAGGGAGATGACAGGCCAGTGCGGATCCGGCGGACAGCGGAAGACGCGAGCGGCGGAACGGGCATCGCCGCATGATCGACGACACTGCGGGCAACGACCATAGCAGTCGCCGCGGCCCGGACACGACCACGGCGCGCCGGTCGCCCGGCGCGCCGTGGTCTGGTGCCGTTTACAGATCGACCTTGACGCCGAGATTGAAGAAACGGCCGACGATGCCCTCCTGCGACCAGGTGGGGTTGTAGTTGGTGCCGGGGCCCGCGTAGTTGGCGGGGTCGAACGGCGGCAGCTTGTTGAACGCGTTCAGGATCGACCCGGTGATGGTGACGTGGTCGTTGATCGCATAACTGCCGGTCAGGTCGAAGAAAGTGGATGCCCCGATCCGGCAACTGGCCGGGAACGGCGTGCCGGCTGGCGTGGTGGTGATGCACGAGCCCGGGCCGACACCCACGTCCTCGGCGATCTGGGCATAACCACTGGTGCGGTACACCGTACCGGTCACCGTGAGCGGCCCCCAGATGATCGTGTTGGCCCACGAACCGCGCAGGCGCGGCGTGCCGGCGCCCGAGGACAGGTTGTACGGCCCCTGGGTGCCCACGTAACGCTGGACCGTGCCGTCAGGCAGGGTCAGGCTCCAGCTGAAGACGTTGGTGGCCGACAGTTCGCTGATGTACTTGATGCCGTCGCCGAAATCCCAGTGGCCCTGCAGATCCAGGTCGATGCCGGTGGTCTTGAGCTGGTTCGCGTTGACGTACTCGCCGATCACCTCGATCGGACGCGGCTGCGCATTCGGGAACTGCGGGTCAGGCACGTCCGGCACCACGGTGACGCCCGGCGCCTGCGGCGTCCCGGCGTAGTAGTTGGCCAGCGCCGAGCTCGTCTGCGACTGGGTGATCACCCCGGTCTTCTTGATGCTGTAGTAATCCAGCGACGCGCTCAGCCAACTGGTCGGCTGCAACACCACGCCGAACGTGAAGTTGGTGGCCTTCTCCGGCTTGATGTTCTTGTTCGCCAGGGCATTCTCGCCCAGGGCATACGGCTGCACGTAGCCGTTGTTGCCGTGCAGGGCCTGGAAAGCTGGCGGCGGCGTGTAGGTGACGAAACCCACGGACGCGCTGGAGCCGTTCTCGGCGAACGACGGCGCGCGGAAGCCCTTGGACCAGGTGCCGCGAACGGCGAGCCAATCCAGCGGCTTCCACTTGATGCCGAGTTTCGGCGAGAAGTTGTTGCCCACATCGGAGTAATGGTCGAAGCGGCCGGACACATCGACCTCCAGCGAATTGAACAGCGGCGCATCCATCTCGGCATAGACGCCACTCACGTCGCGGCTGCCCTTGGTGTGGGCGTTGCCCAGGCCCTGGAACTCGAAGTTGGGGTTCAGCGTCGGATCGTCCTGCGCCTCGTGGCGGAACTGCGCACCCACGGCGAGGCCAAGGCTGCCACCCGGCAGGTCAAACAAGTCGCGGTTCGCACTCAGATCCAGCGAGTCAAGGTCCGAGGTCGAAGTCTTGCTGTAGCCCGGCGCCAGCGTCGAACGGACGGCGGACGAGTTCGCCGACGGGTTGGCGAAGTTGTAGCTGCCGCTGGCGATCGCGCCGAGCAAGGCGTTGTAGCTGATGAAGCCGAACTGGTCCGTACCCAGCCAGGTGTGGTTGATCACCCCCGTGACGTCCCAGTGCCAGTCGTTGAACTGGCCGGTGACGTCGCCCACGATGCGCGCGTTGTGATTGTTGTAGTTGAATCCGGCGGGGATGTCGCCGAACGCATAGTTGATCAACGCAGGCACTGCGAACGGGTTGGAGGGATTGCCCACCGGCAACGTGATGGCGTCGGTATTGTTCGGGGTGGCATTCTGGATCTGCTGCGCCGGCGACACGGTCCAGGTCTTCGCCTGGAAATAGCTGGCCGACAGGTAGGCCGTGGTGGTGTCGTTGAGCTTGACTGTGAAGCGGCCGTACAGGCCGCCCTGCTCCATCGCCGGCTGCAGCTGCCCGTACTGGGAGGCCAGATTCTGCTGGCAATAGCTGCCCGGGCTGTTCGGGTCGTTGGTCACCAGCGTTTCATAGGGCTCGCCAGTGCAGCTCCGCAGCGGCTGGATGTTGCCGCCGGTGGAAGGCGTGACCGAACCATAGATCGAACCCACTGCATTGGAAGGTACGCCGGGATTCGGGCCGCCGAGCGAGCTCAGGTTGGTCGTGTTGTACGGGAACGGCCGCTGGTTCACGCGGATGGTGTTGTCCTTCTGGTACTGCACGCTGAAGTAGGCGTTGTAGTGATCGGTGTTCAGGTCGCCGCCGCCGGCGAGGAAGGTCGCCTTGCGGGTGAAGCCGCCACCGCGCTGCGAGGTGCCGACATCGGCCGTGGCCTCGACGCCGTGATAGTCGGGCCGCAGGATCACGTTGACCACGCCGGCGATCGCATCGGCGCCGTACAAGGACGAGGCGCCATCCTTCAGCACCTCGATGCGTTCGACTGCGGCGAGCGGAATGGTGTTCAAATCCACGAAGGAGCGCTCGCCGTCGTCCGACACCGCGTAGCTGGCGTTGCGATGGCCGTCGATCAGCACCAAGGTGGAGTTGACGGTCAGACCGCGCAATGCCACGCCGGATGCACCGGCCGCAAAGCCGTTGGTGAATGAGTTCGGGATCGAACCGCTGTTGTCGGCGGAAATCGAGCGCACGACATCGGATAGCGTAGTCAAGCCGCTGCGCTGGATCTGGACTGCCGAGATCACCGTCACCGGCGATGTCGTCTCGGTGTCGATGCGCGGTATCGCCGAACCGGTCACCACGACGGTCTGCAACTGCTGCGCTTGTTTCGCCGATGGCTGCTGTTGCGTGGACTGCTGTTGCGTGGACTGCTGTTGCGTGGACGGCTGTTGCGTGGACGGCTGTTGCGTGGACGGCTGTTGCGTGGACGGCTGTTGCGTGGACTGCTGTTGCGTGGACTGCTGCTGTGTTGATGAAGCTGGTGGCGGCGCGCTTTGCGCAAAGGCCACAGCCAGCGGGGTCATCGCCAGACCGGCGAGGGAAAGCATCGTCATGCGTTTCATGGGCGAACCTCCGGCGTGGGGAACCGTGGCGAGGTGCTCGCATGGCCCGGGGCACGCAGGAACTTTCCCGTCTTGATGCGGGAACACGCTGCTTCAAGCGGCCGACGGGCGTGGGGACGCGGACAACCGTCGCTGAACGCTTGGACTACTCCTCGTATACGGTCTTTACAAGTGACCGTCACGAAGCGCGTTCATGCGCCGTTTCCAATCGTCACGCATTGGTGTCGAGTCAACTTCCGCGATGACGCAAAAACATCGGCCGTCGTTCAGACGGCGACCATCGTCATCGTCGCCTCCGCCAGCATGCGCGCGATCGAGGCGGCGGCCTCGCGGCCGTCGTACACCGCGCGCACCACCAGGTCCGCGCCGCGCACGTTGTCGCCGCCGGCGAAGATGCGCGGATGGCTGCTCTGCTGCGGCAGCGCGCCGTCCGCGCCGGTGACGATGCGGCCGGAGTGCGCCAGCTTCACGCCGTGCGAGGCCAGCCAGCCGGGCGGGCTGGGCAGGAAGCCGAAGGCCTGGATCACCACGTCGGCACGCAACTCGCTCTCGCTGCCTTCGACGTTGCGCGGGCGCGGGCGGCCGTGGCCGTCGTCCACCAGCTCCGTCTCCACCACGCGCACCGCGCGCGCGCGGCCGTGTTCGTCGCCGAGGATTTCCAGCGGCTGGCGATGGAACAGGAAGTTCACGCCTTCCTCGCGGCTGTAACCGACCTCGCGCGCGGAACCGGGCATGCTGGCCTCGTCGCGACGATAGACGCAGGTGACCGAGGCCGCGCCGAGGCGGATCGCGGTGCGGTTGCAGTCCATGCCGGTGTCGCCGCCGCCCAGCACCACCACGTGCCGGCCGCGCAGGTCGAACGCGGGCGGCGGCGGCTCGTCGCGCAGCAGGCGTTCGGTGTTGCCGATCAGGAACGGCAGCGCGTCGTGCACGCCGTGCAGCTCGCGGCCCGGCAGCCTGCCGTCCACGTAGGTGTAGGCGCCGGTGCCCACGAACACCGCGTCGTAGTCGTCCAGCAGCTCGCCGAACTCGATGTCGCGGCCCACTTCGCGGCCCAGCAGGAAACGCACGCCCATGCCTTCGAGCAGCTCGTGCCGCAGGCGCATCACCTGCTTGTCGAGCTTGAACGGCGGAATGCCGTAGGTGAGCAGGCCGCCGATCTCCGGCTGGCGGTCGTACACGTCGGCGGCGATGCCTGCGCGGCGCAGGCGGTCCGCACAGGCCAGGCCCGCCGGGCCGGCGCCGACGACGGCCACGCGATGGCCCGTCTCGCGTACCGCGGACAGGTCGGGCCGCCAGCCCTGGCGCAGCGCCTCATCGGTGACCCAGCGCTCCACGCTGCCGATCGTCACCGCGCCGAAGTCGGTCTGCTCCAGCGTGCAGGCGCCCTCGCACAGGCGATCCTGCGGACAGACGCGGCCGCAGATCTCCGGCAGCGGGTTGGTCTCGTACATCAGCGTGGCCGCTTCCATGATGCGGCCGTGCTGCACCAGCTTCAGCCACTCCGGGATGTAGTTGTGCACCGGACAGGCATGCTCGCAGTAGGGATTGCCGCAATCCAGACAGCGCTCGGCCTGCGTGCCGGCCTGCGGCGCCGCGAAATCGCCGGAGATTTCCCCGTAGCCCAGCACGCGGATCGCCACCGGCACCGTGCGCGGCGTCTCCCGCGGCACGTTGAGGAACTGGAACAACTTGTCGCTCATGCGAACCTCCGGCACTGCGGCCGACGAACTCCCTCCCCTGCTTGCAGGGGAGGGTTGGGGCGGGGTGCCTTCCGCTCGAAGGCGGCCAGGATGGCCGCGCCTTTGAACGGGGCCCCTCGACGGCGCCGAGGAGTGGAGCCGGCAACAGGGGAAAGCCAGACTGTCTGAGGCCAGGGACGGCCGAGTTGTCTGGCGGCCGGTGAGCGGCGAGCACCGCAGGGGACGCGGCGGGCAGGAAGCCCGCCGCGCGCCGGCGCGGGGTGGCCTTCTCTTTTGGTTACTTTTCTCTTGGCCACGCAAGAGAAAAGTGACCCGGCCGCCGGCAGGCGGACGGAACCGCTCTGTCGCTCGTGAAGGGAACCCCGAGGCGAGCACCCGCCCCTCACCCCGCCCTCTCCCCAAAGGGGAGAGGGAAAACCAGGCAGCGGCGAGCCAAGAACCGGTGCACTGTTCATCATGCGGCCCTCCGCAACTCTTCCGCCAGCACGGCCAGGCTCGCCGCCTTGGGCTTCACCAGCCAGAACTTGTACTGCAGCCCGCGGAAATCGCGCAGCACCTGCCGCCCCCAGTCGCTGCCGGTGAACTCCACGTGGCGCGTCACCAGCCCGCGCAGGTGCTGCATGTAGTGCTCCATGCCCTCGGGCGAGATGCGCAGGATGTCCACCAGCTCGTGGTTGTAGCAGTCGACGAAGTCGCGCTCGAGATCGAGCACGTAGGCGAAACCGCCGGTCATGCCCGCGCCGAAGTTGAGGCCCACCTTGCCCAGCACCGCCACCACGCCGCCGGTCATGTATTCGCAGCAGTGGTCGCCCGCGCCTTCCACCACCGCCACCGCGCCGGAGTTGCGCACCGCGAAGCGCTCGCCGGCGCGGCCCGCGGCGTACAGCTCGCCGCCGGTGGCGCCGTACAGGCAGGTGTTGCCGATGATGGAGGCGTCCTGGCTGGCGAACGGCACGTCGGCGGGCGGACGCACCACGATACGGCCGCCGGCCATGCCCTTGCCCACGCCGTCGTTCGCCTCGCCGGTGAGATCGATGTGCACGCCGCCCGCGTTCCACGCGCCCAGACTCTGGCCGGCCGCGCCTTCCAGCTGCAGCACGATGGGGCGCTCGTCCATGCCGTGGTCGCCGTGCCGGCGCGCGATCGCACCGGACAGGCGCGCACCGATCGCGCGGTCGGTATTGGCGATCGCGTAGCTGAAGTGCCCGCCCTCGCCCAGTTCCACCAGCGGCGCGGTATCCGCCGCGATGCGCGTGGCCAGCGCGGCGGCGTCGCGCACCGGGTTGCGCGCCATCGCGCAGGCGGTGTCGCTGGCCGCGCCGAGGCTGGCGCCGTCGAACAGTGGCGCGAGGTCGAGGCCGTGGCGCACCGGCGTGGCGTCGTCGCGCTGCGCCAGCAATTCGCTGCGGCCGACCAGCTCTGCCAGCGAGCGCGCACCCAGTCGCGCGAGGTGTTCGCGCACGTCGGCGGCGATGAACCGGAAGTAGTTCATCACCATCTCGGGCAGGCCGATGAAGTGCTCCTTGCGCAGCACCGGATGCTGGGTGGCCACGCCGGTGGCGCAGTTGTTGAGGTGGCAGATGCGCAGATACTTGCAGCCCAGCGCCACCATCGGGCCGGTGCCGAAGCCGAAGCTCTCCGCACCGAGCAGCGCGGCCTTGATCACGTCGAGGCCGGTCTTCAGGCCGCCGTCGGTCTGCAGCCGCACGCGGCCGCGCAGTTCGTTGCGGCGCAGGGTCTGCTGCGTTTCGGCGAGACCCAGTTCCCACGGCGTGCCGGCGTACTTGATCGAGGTGAGCGGGCTGGCGCCGGTGCCGCCGTCGTGGCCACTCACCGTGATGAGATCCGCGCCCGCCTTCACCACGCCTGCGGCCACCGTGCCCACGCCCGCATGGCTGACCAGCTTCACCGAGACCAGCGCGCCGGGATTCACTTCCTTGAGGTCGTGGATCAGCTCGGCGAGATCCTCGATGGAATAGATGTCGTGGTGCGGCGGCGGCGAGATCAGGCCGATGCCGGGCTTGGCGTAGCGCAGCCGCGCGATGGTGGCGTCCACCTTGTGGCCGGGCAGCTGGCCGCCCTCGCCGGGCTTGGCGCCCTGCGCGATCTTGATCTGCAGCACCTCGGCATTGACCAGGTAGGCCGGCGTGACGCCGAAGCGGCCGGAGGCGACCTGCTTGATCTTCGACATCTTCTCGGTGCCGTAGCGCGCGGGATCCTCGCCGCCCTCGCCGGAATTGCTGCGCGCGCCCAGCCGGTTCATCGCGGTGGCCAGCGCCTCGTGCGCCTCGGGCGACAGCGCGCCCAGCGACATGCCGGCGGAGTCGAAGCGGCGCAGGATCGCCTCGACCGGCTCCACCTCGTCCAGCGGCACCGGCGCGCCCAGCGGCTGCACGGCGAGCAGGTCGCGCAGCGCCGAGGGCGGGCGATGGTCGACGTGGTCGGCGTAGGCGCGGTAGTCGGCCGGGTCGCCGGTGCGCACCGCCTGCTGCAGCGTGGCGATCACGTCGGGGTTGTACATGTGGTACTCGCCGCCGTGCACGAACTTGTACAGGCCGCCCGCGCGCAGCGGCTGCGCCGCGTTCCACGCTTCGGCGGCGAGCAGGCGCTGCTCGTTCTCCAGCTCGGCGAAGCCGGCGCCGCCGATGCGCGAGGGCGTGCCGGGGAAGCACAGCGTCACCACGTCCGGCGCCAGCCCCACGATCTCGAACAGCTGTGCGCCGCGGTAGCCGGCGATGGTGGAGATGCCCATCTTCGACAGGATCTTCAGCAGCCCCTTGCGGATGCCGCGGCGGTAGCTGCGGCCGATCTCCAGCCGGTCGCCCTCGATGTGGCCCTCGCGGCCCAGCTCGAACAGGCTCTGGTAGGCCAGCCACGGGTAGATCGCGGTGGCGCCGAAGCCGAGCAGGCAGGCGAACTGGTGCGCATCGCGCGGCGTGGCGGTCTCCACGATCAGGTTGCACTGGCAGCGCAGCCCCTGCTCGATCAGGTGCGCGTGCACCGCGCCGGTGGCGAGCAGGGAGTGGATCGGCAGCTTGTCGCGCTCGGGGTAGCGGTCGCTGAGGAAGACCAGCGCGTTGCCCTCGCGCACGGACTGCGCCACCTCCTCGCACAGCTTGCGCAGCGCCGCTTCCAGTCCCAGCCCCGGCGCGTACATCAGGTCGAAGCGCGGCGTGTCCGCGAATGGCGGCAAGGCCAGCAGCTGGCGCAGCTTGCGCTGGGACAGGATCGGCGAGTTGATCAGCACCTGCTTCGCGTTCTCGGGCTTCAGCTCGAACACGTTGCCTTCCGGGCCAATCTGGGTGACCAGCGACATCACCAGCTTCTCGCGCAGGGGGTCGATCGGCGGGTTGGTGACCTGGGCGAAGGCCTGGCGGAAGCGGTCGAACAGCGGCCGCACCTGCCGCGACAGCGCGGCGACCGGGGTGTCGTCGCCCATCGCGCCGGTGGCCTCGGCCTCGAGCTCGGCGATCACCTTCAGCACCGTCTCGCGCTCCTCGCGCGAGAGGCCGTACAGCTTCTGGTAGCAGCGCAGCTGGTCCACCGGCAGCGGCTCGGCGGCCAGCGAGGGATCGATCAGGTCGGATTCCAGGTAGCTCACGCCGGCGCGCAGCCAGTCGCGGTACGGCGCGCGCTTGCGGTTGATGTCGTCGATGTCGGCGTCGCGCAGCAGGCGGCGCCCGCGGAAATCCACCGCGATCATCTCGCCCGGCGCAAGGCGGCCCTTGGCGACCACGCGCGCCGAGGGCATGTCCCACAGGCCCGCCTCGGAAGCGATGATGAAGTGGTTGTCGTCGGACAGCGCCCAGCGCGCGGGGCGCAGGCCGTTGCGGTCCAGCGTGCAGGCGGCGTAGCGGCCGTCGCACATCACCAGGCCGGCGGGGCCGTCCCACGGCTCGCTGTGCAGCGCGTAGTACTCGTAGAACGCGGCGAGGTCCTCGTCGATGTTCTCGCGCGCGGCGAACGCGGGCGGCACCAGCACGCGCATCGCGGCCAGCAGGTCGAGGCCGCCGGCCAGCAGCACCTCCAGCGCGTTGTCCAGGCTCTCCGAGTCCGAGCCCTGCTGGCGCACCAGCGGGCCGAGGTCGCCCAGTTCCACGCGCGGCGAGCGCCAGATCGTCTCGCGCGCCTGCATCCAGCGGCGGTTCGCGCGGATGGTGTTGATCTCGCCGTTGTGCGCCAGCAGGCGGAACGGCTGTGCCAGCCGCCACTGCGGCGTGGTGTTGGTGGAGAAGCGCTGGTGGAACACCACCGCGTCGGCGACCAGCGCCGGATGCGCGAGGTCGTCGAACACCTCGCGCAGCCGCCCCGGCGCGGCCATCGCCTTGTAGCCGATCAGCCCGGCCGACAGCGTCACCACGTAGAACTGCGGGTCGTCGGCCAGCGCGGTCTCGGCGCGGCGACGCGCACGGAACAGCGCGCGCTCGAACGCCTCGTCGTCCGTGCCCGCATCGGCGTCGACGAAGACCTGGCGCACGCGCGGCCGCGCGGCGGCGGCCAGCGGACCGCAGGCGTCCTCGTTCACCGCCACCTCGCGCCAGCCCGCCACGCGCACGCCTTCCGCGGCGAGATGCCGCTCCAGCACGATCGCCGCCGCGTCATCGGCGGGATCGAGGAACACCAGGCCCGCCGCGAAACGTTCGCCCACCGCGATGCCCGCCTCGCCCGCCAGCGCACGCAGCCAGGCCTGCGGGCGGCGGATCAGCACGCCGCAGCCGTCGCCGCTCACCCCGTCCGCGTTCACCGCGCCGCGGTGCGAGAGTTTCGCCAGCGCCGCGAACGCGGTGTCGACCACCCACGCGCTGGCGCGGCCGTCGATCTGCGCCACCAGGCCGAAACCGCAGCTGTCGTGCTCGAACGCCGCGTCGTACAGGCTTGTTCCACCGGACTGCTTCATCTTGCTCACTCGCTGGATGGCAGGGCACGGAAGGCCAGCGACGCCATGGCGCCGGTCTGGATTTCGTGGATTGCGGTTCGACTACAACACAATTGCTGCGTCGCGTCAAAGACTTCTATACGTCCAAATGAAGTTTCCCCCGCAACCGGCGCAAACGCCTGTCGCGACAGCATTCGCCGGGACGCCGGCGCCGTGGCGGCCCCGCGCCTCCACCCCTCTACCGCAAGTTTCCGCCCCGAATCGCATCTTCCTTTTGTTGCGTGGCTGTCATGCACGGGGCCTAGCGTGCCGGACCGCATCTTGCCCCCCCACTCTCCGGACTCGCCCATGCCCCAGCCCATGCCCGTCTCCCGTCCCCGCGGCGCCGCCCTGCTCGTCCTCGCCATCGCCGCCGTGCTGGCGGCACCGGTCCGTGCCGATGACACAAACGGCACGCGGCCCGCGTCGACGAACGACACCGGCCCCGCCGCCACTCCGCAGGATGCCAAGAACCTCAGCGCGGTCCAGGTGACCGCCGCCACGACCGCAAGCACCATTGCGCCGACGCAGGGCTCCATGGTCGCAACCGAACCGCAGTCGACCGTCGGCAGCCTGTACATCCAGGAGAACATTGCGCCGACCGGCGACTACACCGACGCGGCAGCCATTTCACCGAGCGTGTACACCGTGACGCCGAACGGCTCCGGCCTGATGGAAGCGCCGGTCGTTTCGATCCGCGGCTTCCAGGACGGCCAGTACAACGTGACGCTCGACGGCATCCCGTGGATGGACTCCAACGACTTCACGCACCACTCCACCTCGTACTTCACCAACCAGGAAACCGGCAGCGTCACGGTCGACCGCGGCCCGGGCACCGCCGGCACGCTCGGCAACGCCACGTTCGGCGGCACCATTTCGGTGGATTCGATCAGCCCGCAAGACAAGCTCAACGTCAGCCCGTACCTCAGCTTCGGCAGCTGGAGCACGGACGTCGAAGGCGTCCGCATCGACACCGGCAAGCTCAACGACAGCGGCACCAGCGCCGTGATCAACGCGCAGAACAGCTCGTCGGACGGCTATCTCACTTACGCCGGCCAGCGCCGCCAGAGCGTGTTCGCCAAGGTTGTGCAGCCGCTGGACGACCACACCACGCTGACTTTCGTCGCCATGGCGAACAAGCTCGACCAGTACGTGCCGTTCGGCGCCACCAAGGCGCAGATCGCGCAGTACGGCGTGAACTACGGCCTGGTCAACGACCCGACCAGCCAGGCCTACTACCGCTACAACCAGGACAAGATCAACACCAACCTCGGCTACGTCGGCCTGCACTCGGCGTTCGACGGCTGGACGATCGACAACAAGGCCTACACCTACGGCTACAACCACTTCGGCTTCAACGGCGAAGACCCGAACGGCGAAACGCCGAACGGCACCTTCTACAGCCCCACCGACGTGCCCGGCCAGCACATGCGCAACACGAACCGCTCGTGGGGCGACATCTTCCGCCTGGGCAAGGAACTCGGCCCGGGCGAAGTGCGCACCGGCGTGTGGTACGACCACCAGGACGACATCCGCTGGCTGTATGAATTCGACGACACGACCAACCAGCTGAATCCGGTGATCAACCCCAGCGCACCCACGTTGCAACTGGCTGCGGCGGATCGCCGGATGAACGACACGCTGATCACGATCCAGCCGTTCATCGAATACCAGTGGAACATCACCGACAACGCATACTTGATCGGCGGCGTGAAGTACAACCGCTTCGAACGCGACCTCGACGCTCCGGTGAACCAGAAGACGGAAACCCCGCTGACCTATTCCAAGACCTGGAACGCCACCCTGCCATCGGCCTCTTTCCACTACGCGTTCAGCTCCAACTGGACGGCCTATGCGCAGTGGGCCAAGGGTTACCTCGCGCCCAACCTCAATCTGCTGTACGTACCCAACCCGGCGGTTTCGGACAGCGCCGTGGCTCCGGAAAAGACCACCAACTGGCAGCTCGGCACGACCTGGACCAACGATCGCCTGACGCTGTCCGGCGACGTCTACAAGATCAACTTCAACAACTTCTTGCAGAGCCACAAGGTCGGCGGCGTCACCGAGTTCTACAACGGCGGCGGCGTGCACTACACCGGCCTCGAACTCGAAGGCACCTACATGCTCGGCGCCGGCTTCAGCGTCTACGCCAACGGTTCGCTCAACCGCGCGATCCAGACCACCGACAATGCGTGGAACGCGAATACGCCGCACAAGACCGCCGCGCTGGGCTTCCTCTACAGCAACGGCCCCGCCTACGTGTCACTGGTCGACAAGTTCGTCGGCAAGACCTACTACACGGCCAACGCGGAAGACGACACGCCGATCGGCGGCTATGCGGTGACCAACTTCACCGCCAGCTACAGGTTCGATCCGCACATCGCCGACGTGAAGGACCTCAAGATCGGCGTGCAGCTCAACAACATCTTCGACAACACCCACATCAACGCCCTGGCCGGCACCACTGGCGCGGATGGCACGCCGCTGTACTGGACCATCCCGGCACGCAACTTCAACTTCACCATCACGGCAGACCTGTTCTGATGAAACGCACATCGTTGTTGTTGGCCCTGCTGCTGGCGGGTCAGGCCGCGTTCGCCGCCGACGGCAGCGCCCCCGTGGTCGATCTCACGGCGCTGCTGCCCCCGCCGCCCGCCGCCGGTTCGCCGGCGGCACGGCAGGACATCGGTGGCGTGCTGGTCGTGCAGGCCCACCGTACACCGGTGGAAATCGCCGCGGCACAAGCCGATCGGCTGCACAGCGTGTTCCGCTTCGCCGACGTGTTCGGCACGGCATTCACGCCGGCGCAACTGCCGCACACGGCCGCGTTCTTCGCCCGCGTGGTGGCCTACGACAAGGGCGAAGTGAAGGCGGTGAAGGCGTTCTGGCACCGCCCGCGCCCGGTGCTGGTGTCGCACGCGGTGCATCCGCTGAGCCAGGAGCAGCCGGACGACTGGAGCTATCCCAGCGGCCATTCCACCCTGGGCTACACCGAGGCCGTGCTGCTGGCGAACATGGTGCCGGAACGGCGGGCGGCGATCTTCGCACGCGCCGACCTGTACGCCCGTCACCGCATCGTGATGGGCGTGCACTACCCCAGCGACGTGGAGGCCGGCCGGCTTGCCGGCACCGTGCTCGGCGGGCGGTTGCTGACCGATCCCGCGTGGCAGGCGGGCTATGCGGCGGCCCGTGCCGAGCTGCGCAAGGCGCTCGCACTGCCGGACGAACCGGCCGCCGCCACGGCCGTCGCCACGCGCTGAGGCACCCCGGCATCCGGCGCATGGGCAACCGGCCCGCGGGCGGCTCGCCCCCGCCCGCGGGCTCGGCGATAATCGACCGATGCCCAGCCCCGTCCGCGTCGCCCGCCTCCCCGTCCTCACCGTCCTGGCACTGAGCGCCGCACTCGCCGTCGTGCCGGCGCAGGCACGACAGGACAAGAGCCAGGCCGAACAGGCCGCGGCGAAGCAGAAGCTGAGCAACGTGCACCAGGAAGTGCAGGCGCTGGACAGGCAGCAGGCCGCCACCGCCGCCCGCCGCGACGAACTCAACGCGGAACTGGCGAAGCAGACCACCGCGCTGGCCGCCGCCGCGCGCGCGCTGCGCCAGACCGACGCCGAGCTCGCCGCCAAGCAGCAGCAGCTCGAACAGCTGCAGCAGCAGCGCACCGGTCTGAAGCAGAAACTGGCGGGTCAGCGCGCCGCGATCGCCGACCTGCTGCGCGCCAGCTATGCGCTGGGTCACGGTTCGGACCTGCGCCTGCTGCTGGACAACGAGGACGTGGGCCGCATCGCGCGGGCGCTGGTCTACTCGAAATACTTCCAGCAGGACCGCCTGCGGAAGGTGCAGCAGCTGATGGCCAGCCTGGCCCAGTTGCAGACGCTGGAGAGCCAGATCACCGCCGAGCAGCAGGCGCTGCAGGCGCAACGCGCGCAGCGCGAGCAGCAGGCCAGGCAGCTGGCCAGGCAGCGCGCCGCGCAGCAGAAACTGGCCGCCGAAACCGCTGCCACCTACCAGACCCAGGCGCAGCGGCTGGCCGCGCTGAAGCAGGACGAGCAGTCCCTCAACAGCCTGGTCGACCGCCTGCAGAAGCAGATCGACCAGGCGCTGCGCGAAGCCGCCGCCCGCGAAGCCGCGCGCCAGGCGGCCGCGCGCAAGCACGGCGGCAAGGCGCCGCCGCCGCTGGCAGTCGGCAAAGCCGGCGCCAACATCCGCGGCAACCTGCCCTGGCCGGCCTCGGGCGACGTGCACCGCTACGGCAATGGCGTGCTGATCCGCGCCATCGGCGGCAGCGAGGTGCACGCGGTGGCCAGCGGCCGGGTGGTCTACGCCGGTTTCCTGCGCGGCTACGGCATGCTGCTGATCCTCAACCACGGCAACGGCTGGATGAGCATGTACGGCAACAACGAGACCCTGCTGCACGGCGTGGGCGACGCGGTGGCCGCCGGTCAGGCGGTGGGCACCGCCAGCGCGCCCACCGGCGTCAACACCGGCGTGTACTTCGAGCTGCGCCGCGACGGCCAGCCGGTCGACCCGCGCAGCTGGCTCAGCCAGCACCGCTAAGCCGGCCGGATTCAAGCATCGGTTCAGCCAGCACCGTTGACGGCCGCCCGCCATCGTCGCAGGCTGGCGGTGCTGAAACCCGCCGTCCGCGCGGCGGGCGTCCCCTTCCCCGGAGTCGTTCCATGCGGTTTCCCACCTACAGCCTGTGCGCCCTGCTGCTGGCGGCGCCGTTCGTCCATGCGCAGACCGCGCCGGCACCGGCGGCGAGCGCGCCCGAACCACCCACCGAGCTGGCGCCCACCCATGTCCGCGCCGATGCCCCCGCCAAGGCCGACGGCAACCAGGTCGACCTCGATGACATCCGCCGCTTCAGCCGCGTCTACGACATCGTGCGCCAGGCCTACGTGGAGCCGGTGGGCGACCACGAGCTGATGAAGGACGCGATCACCGGCATGCTCGCCGGCCTCGACCCGCACAGCGAGTACCTGGACAAGGAAGGCCTGGCCCAGCTCGACGAGGACACCACCGGCCAGTACAGCGGCCTGGGCATCGAGGTGCTCGAACAGGATGGCGGCCTGCTGATCGTCACCCCGATCGACGACACGCCCGCCTCGCGCGCCGGCATCAAGCCCGGCGACAGCATCGTGAAGATCGATGGCGTGCTGGTCGACCCGCAGAACGTGGACGACATGTTCAAGAAGCTGCGCGGCAAGCCCGGCAGCAAGATCACGCTGACCATCGTGCACAGGGGCAGCGACAACCCGGTGGACATGCACCTCACGCGCGAGAACATCGCGATCACCAGCGTCAAGGTGCGCCAGCTCGAACCCGGCTACGACTACATCCGCATCACCCAGTTCCAGAGCGACACCGCGGCCGACCTCGAGCACAAGCTGGCCGCACTGATCGCCAAGGACGGCGCGGTCAAGGGCGCCGTGCTCGACCTGCGCAACAACCCCGGCGGCCTGCTCACCGCCGCCGTGGGCGTGAGCGACGACTTCCTCGACGCCGGCACCATCGTCACCACGCGCGGCCGCCTGGCCGACTCCAACATGAGCTTCAGCGCGCACCCGGGCGACCTGCTCGACGGCGCGCCGCTGGTGGTGCTGGTGAACCACGGCACCGCCTCCGCCGCCGAGATCGTCTCCGGCGCGCTGAAGGACAACCACCGCGGCCTGCTGATGGGGCAGCGCACCTTCGGCAAGGGCGTGGTGCAGACCGTGCTGCCGCTGGACGCCGACCACGCGGTGAAGATCACCACCGCGCGCTACTACACGCCGAACGGCACCTCGATCCAGGCCGAAGGGATCAAGCCCGACATCCCGCTTGCCGACCTCACGGTGCAGAAATCCGACCAGGCGCCCGAGCTGGTCAGCTCGGAAGCCGACCTGCCCAACCACCTCGCCAACGAGAACGCCAAGGCCGGCGGCAACATCGACAACGACGGCAGCGCCGCGGAAGCCAAGCTCGCCACCAGCGACTACACGCTGGCGCAGGCGCTGAACGTGCTCAAGGGCATGGCGCTGGGGCGCGGCGCGGCGACCGCGAAGTAGGGGCCAGGAGCGCAGCCTGCGCGCGAATGCTCCTGGCCTCGATCGGCGTCCGGGCCGTCGCGCACAGGACGCGCACTTTGTAGGAGCGGTTCAGCCGCGACCCGACTGACCATCGCGGCTGAAGCCGCTACTACAGGCGCCCGCCCTGGTCGGCAGCCAGCAGCTCCGCCGGCAACGGCAACATGTCGAGGCCGCGCGCGAACAGCATCGCCTGGAAACGCTCGCCCATGCGATCGGGCAAGGTGAGCCGCTTCACTTCCTGCGCCAGCCGGTAGCGCGCCGCCTCGTCGGCGGCCTGCGCATGGGCGGCCTCGAAGGCTTCCTGCAGGCCGCTGGCGATCAGGAACTGCGCCTGCGGCAGGTAGGCGGCCACGCCGAAGCCGGCGCTGTTGCCGGCCTCGGCCAACGCGGTGAAATCCACCGAGGCGGTGAGGTCGTTGAGGCCGGGCAGCCACAGCGGATCGTTGTGCGCGTGGTGGCGGTAGTGCGCCATCAGCGTGCCGTCGCGGCGCTCGGGCTGGTAGAACTCCCGGCGCACGTAGCCGTAGTCGACGAACAGCATCGCGCCGGCCTCCAGCGAACCGGCCACCGCCTGCAGCCAGTACGGCAGCTGCGGCAGGATCTCGGTGCGGTAGCCGTCGGCGAGATCCGCGCCGAGGTCGCGCTCGACATGGCGCACCGCGCCGGCCACCAGCGCGTCCGCGGGGCGATCCACGCGCATCAGCCGGCCTTCACCGTCCAGCGCCACATGCTCCTCGAACACTTCGCCATCGCGCATCGCGATGCGCGTGGTGGGCAGCGCGTCGATCACCTCGTTGGCGAACAGCACGCCGCGCCAGGCCTGCTCGGGCGGGCGGTCCAGCCATGCGACGCGCGCGTTGAGCTCGCCCGGCAACGCGGCGGCGAGGCACTCGCGCTGGCGCTCGCGCAGGTCGGCGCTGGGTTCGAGGATGAGATAACGCCGCGGCAACACGCCGGAGGCGGCAAAGGCCTTCAGTGCGGCTTCCGCGAATGCGCCGCTGCCGCCGCCGAGTTCGAGGAAATCGGCTTCGTCGCCCAGCACGGCCAGCACCGGCGCCAGCGCATTCACCACGCAGCGCGCGAACAGCTCGCCCAGCTCCGGCGCAGTGACGAAATCGCCCGCCTCGCCGAACTTGGTCTTGCCCGCGCTGTAGTAACCCAGACCCGGCGCGTACAGGCTGCGCTCCATGAATTGCGCGAACGGCATCGGTCCGTGCGCGGCGATCTGCTCGCGCAACTGGCGCAGCAGGCAACCGGAATGCGCGCGCTCGTCGGCGGAGGGTTCGGGGAGTCGGGACTGCATGGGGGCTGGCATCGCGGAAATCCGCGGCAAGCATAGCGGATGGCGCACTCAATCCCGCAGCAGCAGCCGCGCGGCCAGCAGCGCCGAACCATACAGGCCGCAGCCGAACACGGCAAGCGTCAGCAGGCTGCGCAGGCGCGCGCGGTTCGGTCGCGGCGTCCTCGACGCAGCGAAGCCGCCACCCATGCCCGGCTGCAGCACGGCGAACGGAAAGATCACCGTGGCCAGTCCGAAACCCAATGCGGGCGGCAGCGTGGGATGCCTGACCCAGGCTGGCCCCGCCAGCGCAAGCAGCGCCGAGGCGAACACGATGCCGGTCACGTAATGCGCCAGCCAGCCGAGCGCACGCTCGCCGCGGACAGGCGCCGCCTGCGCGATGCCCTGGTGCGCGAAACATCCGCGCGCCAGCTGCCCGAGCCAGCGGCCGACCAGCGCCCAGTCCATCGCCGGAACGCCGAGGACACGCCGCAGCAGCTGCGCCCAGAGATCCGTCGCCAGCGTGGCGCCGACGCCGACCAGCAGCGTGAAAGCGATCGTCGTCATCGCGCTCAGAAATCCTTCTGCAGGCTGAGGTACAGGCCGCGGCGCGGACCGAACTGCGGCGCGCCCACGCCGACGCCGGTGCCGTCGCGCAACTCGTAGGTGCGGTCCAGCGCGTTGATCACTGCCAGCTGGGTATGCAGCTTGCCGAAGCGGTCGAAGCTGAAGTCGTGCGAGACGTTGAGGTTGATCTGGAAGTAGGCCGGCAGGTGGTCGCCGTTCGGCACCAGGCCGTCGCTGCGCAGGCCGGTGCCGAACAGGTAGTCGGCGCCTAGCTTGGTGTTGTCGTCCAGCGCGTAGCTGATGCCGCCGGAGGACGTGTATTTCTGGTCGTGGTCGAGGTAGATGTAGTTGTCCGCGATGTACGCCAGATCCTCCGGGCTGAAGTTGTACTGGCTGGTGACCACGTCCTTGCCCATCGCCTTGGTGTAGGCGAAGTTGAACCAGCCCGACCACGGGCCGCTGGCGTAGTTGGCGGTGAACTCCGCGCCGGCCACGCGGCCCAGACGGTAGTTGAAGGTGGAGGAGACCAGCGCCTGGCCGAACTGGCCTTCGTCCTGCAGGTCGTGCACGTCGCGGTAGTAGGTGTCCAGACCCAGCGTCCAGGCGCTGCCGAGGTTCTGCGACACACCCACGTCGAAGTAGTTCGAGCGCTCCGCCAGCGGCTCGTTGTCGCCGTAGTTCTTCACCGCGTTGGTGGTGCCGGCGAAGGCCGCGATGTTCGCCGCGGTGATCATCTCGGTGGCCGGCGGCGTGAAGTAGCGCGAGTAGCCGGCGTGCACGGTGGTGCTGCCGGTGGCCTGCCAGACCACGCCCACGCGCGGGCTGAGCTGGCCCTGCGTGGTGCCGAAGGCCTTGTACACGTCGCCGCGCAGGCCGTAGTTCACCGTCCAGTCCTGGCCGATGCTCCACTCGTCCTGCACGTAGGCGGACCAGGTCCTGGCGACGATGCGGTCGCTGGTGAAGATGCCGAACGGCGTCGTGCCGGTCTGCCCGCCGCCGGCATCGGCCGGAAACACCAGCGAGTGGGTGTCGGTGGCGGCGCGGTCGTAGCTGCCGTACACGCCGTAGCGCAGGGTGTGCGTGTCGCTGAGCGGCGTGGAGAAATCCGCCTGCAGGGTGCTTGCGCGGTCGCTCTGGTTGATCGCGCCGGCCACGCCGTTGAACATCAGGTCGCCGATGTCGTCCGGCAGGTACTGCAGGCCGCTGTAGCGCTGGCCGAGCGAGACCTGGTAGCCAGTCTGCCCCAGCTTGCCCTGCAGCGACAGCACGCCGAAGCGGGTCTGCTCGTCCTGCTGCTCGTTGAGGTCGGCGGAGTCGAAGTTGGTGACGTCGAGGTAGCCGAACTGCGGCGCCTGGCCCGGGTTGTCCGGGATCTGGAAGCGGTTGCTGGCGAAGCCGAACATGAAGCTCAGCCGCGTGTCGTTGCCGATCAGGTAGGAGATGTCGCCGAAACCCTTGACCTGGTTCGTGTGGTCGTGGATCGGCGTGCGGCTGGCGGTGGGGTTCTCGATGCCGACATTGTTCTGCAGGTAGTTGGCGGTGAAATAGGCGCTCCAGTTGCCGCTGTCGCCCCACAGCGCGATGTTCGGGTTGAAGGTGCCGAACGAACCGCCGGTGACGCCCACGCTGCCACCGTTGCCGAGAGCGGCGCCACTCTTGGTGGTGATGTCCACCACCGCCGCGGTACGCAGGCCGTACTGCGCGGGCAGCGCGCCGTCGAGCAGACTCATGCTCTGGATCGTGCGCGCATCCAGCGTCTGGCCGAAGCCGGAGATCGACTCGGGCACGATCACGCCGTTGATGCGGTACTGCAGGTTCGCGTGGTCGCCGCGCACGTGCAGGCCGCCGTAGGAATCCTGCACCACGCCGGGCGCCTGCAGCAGCACCTGGTTCACCGGGGTGGAAGCGCCCAGCGGCAGCGCCTGGATCGCCTTCTCGTCGATCACGTACTGGCTGCTGCCGGTGTCCGGCGACAGCGCGTTTCGCGCCTGGTCCAGCGCGGCGGAGACGCTGATCGCGCCGAGATCGCGCACGGTGGGCACGGGCTTGTCGCGCGTGCCGCCCAAGGTGCCGTCCGTCGTCGGGCCGTTGCCGGTCGCCGTGGCGGCGGCAGCCAGGGTGACGTCACCGGCATGCGCCGGGACGGAGGCCGCGCATAGCGCGACGGCGAGGCTCAGGGCGAGCGGGGAAAGTTTCATGGTCGAAGGTTCCTGTGGGGCGGCATCCCGCCGGTACGGTCGAGTCGAGGTTCGTAATGTTATAACATTACCAATGTGAGCCCAAGCCGCCCCGGGCCACAAGTCATGCCTGCACCACACGGCCGCCATTGATCCCCGCTTCATGCCCGCGGCCTAGACTGGCCTTCCCGCGCGCGGAAACGGCGCGCCCACGGAGTGCGCCATGAGCCAGCGACACCCGCCCGAACCGGATCGCGTCGAAGGCAGCCGCCAGGTCCCCGCCGTGATCGGCGGGCACGAGGAGGCGAACCGGGTCACCCAGGCCATCCTCGATTTCGTCAGCCGCATCCCCGACAGCAAGGTCGACGGCGCCGCCGATCCGCGGGCGCAGGCGCGCCAGCTCGCCAGCCGCGCCGCCCAGCGCGCCGCGCTCGCCGCCGGTACGCTGGCGCTGCCGCCGGGGCCGCTGGGCTGGCTCACCGTGCTGCCGGAACTGGTGACGATCTGGAAGATCCAGGCGCAGATGGTCAGCGACATCGCCGCCGCCTTCGGCCGCCACGCCGAGTTGGGCCGCGAGCAGATGCTGTACTGCCTGTTCCGCCACACCGCGGCACAGGCCTTCCGCGACCTGGTGGTGCGCATGGGCGATCGCCTGCTGTTCCGGCGCATGTCGCACGCGGTGGTGGAGCGCATCGCCAAGCAACTGGGCGTGAGGCTCAGCCGCCGCGCGGTGGGCGAAGGCATGTCGCGCTGGCTGCCGGTGATCGGCGCGCTGAGCGTGGGCGCTTACGCGTACTACGACACCGGCCAGGTGGCCGCCACCGCGATCGAGCTGTTCGGCGGCGACATCGAGCGCGAAGGAAGCGGGGTGTCGGCGGAGCCACCGGCACCCGTGCGACGCGCGGCCCCGCAGCCACGCGAAGCCGCCCGCAAGCTCGCCGGTGCGGTACGCAAGGCCGCCACGCGCAAGCGCCGGCCGCCCCCGGGCGATGCATGAAGCACCACCGCGGGTGACGCGGGTGCACCGATCCGGCAAGCTGTAGGCATCCGTCGCCACGCAGGAAAACCGCATGCCGCCCCGCCATGAACGCCCCGTCGCGCTGATCACCGGTGCCGGCAGGCGCGTGGGCGCGGTGATCGCGCGCACCTTGCATGCGGCCGGCTACGACCTCGCCCTGCACTGCCGCCGCTCGGTGGCGGAAGCCGAGGCGCTGGCCGCCGGACTGGAGAACGTGCGCGCCGACAGCGCCCTGGTACTGCAAGCCGAACTGGCCGATCCGCATGCGCTGCCCGCGCTGGTGGACACCGCGCTGGCCCGCTACGGCAGGCTGGACGCGCTGGTCAACAACGCTTCGGCGTTCTTTCCCACCCCGGTCGGCGCGGCCAGCGTGGCGCAATGGGACGAGCTGTTCGCCTCCAATGCGCAGGCGCCGTTCTTCCTCGCCCAGGCCGCCACGCCGGCGCTGCGCGCGGCGCGCGGCGCGATCGTGAACCTGGTGGACATCTACGCCGAGCGCCCGCTGGCGGACCACCCGATCTACTGCATGGCCAAGGCCGCGCTGGCGGCGATGACACGCTCGCTCGCGCTCGACCTCGCCCCCGACATCCGCGTCAACGGCGTGGCGCCCGGCGCCGTGCTGTGGCCCGGCGACGGCAAGCCGTACGCGGACCAGCAGGCGCTGCTGGCGCGCACCCCGCTGGCCCGCGCCGGCTCGCCCGGAGACGTGGCCGGCGCCGTGCTGTGGCTGCTGCGCGACGCGCCGTACGTGACCGGTCAGATCATCCGCGTGGACGGCGGCCGCACCTTGTCCGCGTGAATCAGCGCTTCGGACGGAACGCCGATTCCAGCAGGGCCTGGTCGAAGCCCCCGCCCACCTCGCCCGCTTCCGCATAGCGGTACAGCGCGGCGGCGTAGATGCCCTGCAACGTGGACTGCACCAGCCCCAGCAACACGAAGCCGACCAGCACCAACGCGCCCGCCAGCACGATGACGACGATCGACTGGGTGGCCACTGCGCCGATCATCAACACGCCCGCGAGCAGCGCCACGGGAATGAAAAACAGCCCAAACGCCACGCCCAGGCCCGCGTTGCCGATCACGTTCTCGCCCCAGGTCTGCCTAAGCAGTTCCGCGCTGCGTTTCACCGCGTCGACCGGGCCCGCGCCCTCGCCGGCCAGCACCGGCACCACCAGGAAGGTGGCCACCGTCCATGCCAGGCCGAACAGGCCCACCACGAAACGCCCGACCAGCCCCAGCCGCTCCTGCAGTGCGCGCAGGAACAGACCCACCGTGGCCGCGATCAACGCGTAGCCGAAGATGCTGCCCAGCCGCGAGCGCGCCAGCGCGAAGCCGTCGGCGAGCCCGGCCGGCTCGCCACGCAGGCGGCGCAGCACCACCCCGGCCAGCGCGGTGTTGAAGAACGCGATCACGAAGTACTGCACCAGGTAGAACGCGAACAGCACCGCGTAGTACGCCGGCGAAAAGCGGCGACCGTCGAAGTCGGTGCCATGGCCGTGGCCAACCAGCGCCAGCACGACCGGCAGCAGGAAGCTCGCTGCCACCACGATGCAACACAGCCCCGACAGCAGCGGGAACAGCAGCAGCGACTTGTCCGTGCGCAGCACTCCTGCGCTTGCCTTCATCAACGCCCAGCTGCGTGCAAACTTGCCGGCCATGTCCCTACCCCCCAAGCGATTGGAGCCGTCTTTCTAGCACTGCCAGCCGCCCGTGCGACAGTGCGGAAGGATCAGAGCGGCTCGACCGCCAGTGGCTCGCTTTGTTGCGGAAACGCCGCCCACAGCTCGGCCATCGTGTGCCCGCTTGCCGGGTGGCGCGCCTGCGGTGCGATGTCGGCCAGCGGCTTCAGCACGAAGGCGTGCCGGAGTTCCTTGCGCGGGATCTGCAGGTGGCCGGGGCCGGCTATCACGCGCTCGCCGTACAGCACGATGTCCACGTCCAGCGTGCGGTCCGAATAGCGCGGCACGTCGCGGCGGCGGCCATGGCGATCCTCCAGCGCGTGCAGCCAGTCGTTCAGCGCCTCGGGTTCGAGATCGGTGTCCAGCCCCACGGCGAGGTTCACGAAGTCCGCGCCGTCGAAGCCCACCGACCGGCTGCGGTAGGCCGGCGACACGGCGATCGCGCCGAAGCGCACCCGCAACTCGTCCAGCGCCGCCCTGAGGTGGCGATGAGGTTCCAGGTTGGAACCCAGGCTGAGGTAGGCGCGCGCCATGCTCACTCCGGCCGCGTGCCGCGTTCGATGCGCACGCCCACCGCCTTCGCGCCACGCACCGCGCCCGGCTTGGACAGCTTCAGCCGCACCCAGGCCACGCCGAACTCCTCGCGGATCAACGCGGCGCAGCGCTCGGCCAGGGTTTCCACCAGGCCGAAGCTGGAGGCGCCCACGTAGTCGATCAGCCGCTTGGACACGTCCTTGTAGTTCAGCGTGTGCGCGATGTCGTCGCTGGCGGCCGGCACGCTGTTGTCGAACGCCATCTCGATGTCGAACGCCAGCGTCTGGCGCACGCGGCGCTCCCAGTCGTAGATGCCGATCACGGCATCGATGCGCAGGTCTTCGATGAAAACGATGTCCATGGCGGTGCATGCGGCGGAACGATGGCCTTACAGGGTCGGCGACTGCACGCGCGGATGCAAGCCCGCGCCGTTTCACGCCAGCAACGCGCAGACGGGCGCGCGACGTGCTAGATGTGGAGGCCCGCCCCACGACACTGGACCCGCCATGAGCACTCCCGCCAACGTGACGGCCGCCATCGCCAGCACGCCCTACACCGTGCGCCTCGGCGACGACCGCGGCCACCAGTGGCTGGCCGACGAGCCGGCCGACCTGCACGGCGCCAACGCCGGTCCCGACCCGCACCGGCTGCTGCTCTCCAGCCTCGGCGCCTGCACCTCGATCACGCTGAAGATGTACGCCGAACGCAAGGGCTGGCCACTGGATGGCGTCGAGGTGGCGCTGGACTTCAACCCCGACGGCAAGCCGGAGGACGGCAGCAACCGGATCAGCCGCCGCATCGCCCTGCACGGCAAGCTGGACGAGCAGCAGCGCGAACGCCTGCTGCAGATCGCCAACGCCTGCCCGATCCACAAGGTGCTGAGCGGCGAGATCCGCATCGATTCCGCGCTGGCATAACCGGGATGTCGAGTCCGGCGCATGTCCGGACTCGGCTCCGCCGGCCAATCACAGAATGATTGACCGGCGAACGATCCATCCATGGATCATTCATCAGGCCGTTTCCCATGACCCCCCCGTCAAAAGGGCGGAGATGCGATCATGGCGCATGACCGCCTTCGCCACGCTGCCGCTCAAACCCGCCCTGCTCGCCAGCCTCGACGCGCTGGGCTACACCGCCATGACGCCGGTGCAGGCGCAAAGCCTGCCGCCCATGCTGGAAGGCCGCGACGTGATCGCGCAGGCGCAGACCGGCAGCGGCAAGACCGCCGCGTTCGGCCTCGCATTGCTGCAAGCCCTGCAGGTGGAGACGATCCGCCTGCAGGTACTGGTGCTGTGCCCCACGCGCGAACTGGCCGACCAGGTCAGCAAGGCGATCCGCAAGCTCGCCGCCAATATCCCCAACGTGAAGCTGCTGACCCTGTGCGGCGGCATGCCGCTGGGCCCGCAGCTCGCCTCGCTCACGCACGATCCGCACATCGTGGTCGGTACGCCCGGCCGCGTGCAGGAACACCTCAAGCGCGGCAGCCTGCACGGCGGCGGCATCCAGGTGCTGGTGCTGGACGAGGCCGACCGCATGCTGGACATGGGCTTCAGCGAGGCGATCGACGACATCGTGGGGCGCATCGCGAAGCATCACCAGACGCTGCTGTTCTCGGCCACCTACGCGGACGAGATCCGCCAGGTGAGCAAGCGCCTGCAGCGCGAGCCGGTGGAAGTGACGGTGGAAACGCCGCACGCGGAGACCACCATCGAGCAGCGCTTCCACGAAGTGGAGCCGGCGCAGAAGCTGGACGCGCTGGCGCAACTGCTCGGCGCGGGCACGCTGAGCACGGAACAGGCGCAGCACGCCCTGGTGTTCTGCAACATGCGCAAGGACGTGGATGCCGTGGCGCAGGAACTGGACCGTCGCGGCTTCTCCGCGCTCGCCCTGCACGGCGACATGGAACAGCGCGACCGCGACGAAGTGCTGGTGCAGTTCGCCAACCGCAGCTGCTGCATCCTGGTCGCCACCGACGTGGCCGCGCGCGGCCTGGACATCACGGCGCTGCCGCTGGTGGTGAGCCACGACATCGCACACGATCCGGACACCCATACGCACCGCGTCGGCCGCACCGGGCGCGCCGGCGAGAGCGGCCTCGCGATCACCCTGGTCACGCCGCGCGAACGGCCCAAGGCGACGAACATCGAGGAGCAGCTCGGCCACCCGCTGCCATGGCATCCGCTGCGCGTGTCGCCGCCGCGCGGCAAGCAGCTCAACCTGGCGCCGATGAAGACCCTGGTGATCGATGCCGGCCGCCAGGACAAGCTGCGCCCCGGCGACATCCTCGGCGCGCTCACCGGCGATGCCGGGCTGGCCGCGCAGGACATCGGCAAGATCGACGTGTTCGCCACCCGCGCCTACGTGGCGATCAGCCGTGCACAGGCGAACAAGGCACTGGAACGGCTGCGCGCAGGACGCATCAAGGGCCGCAATTTCCGGGTGCGGCCGCTGGGCTAGCTGGCCGTTACTCGACGCTGCAGCCAGCCGGCGGCACCGCGGCCGGCGAGCATTCCGCTGGCAAGGCAGGCCGTGAGCAGGTAGCCGCCGGTGGGCGCTTCCCAGTCCAGCATCTCGCCCGCAAAGAACGTGCCGGGCCGCCCGCGCAGCATCAGCGCCCCGTCCAGCGCCTCCAGCCGCACGCCGCCGGCCGTGCTGATGGCCTCGGCCAGCGGCCGCGGCGCGCGCAGCACCAGCGGCAAGGCCTTGATGCGCGCGGCGAGCGCGACCGGACCGGCGAGCACGGCCCTGTCGCCGCCCTCGAACACGAGCGCGCATTTCACGCCGTCCAGATGGGCACGGCGGCGCAGCCACTCGCCCAGGCTGTGCTTGCCGCGCGGGGCGGCGAGGCGTTCGGCCAGCGCAGCCTGCGTCATGCCCGGCGCCAGGTCGAGTTGCAGTTGCGCCTTGCCCTGCTGCGCGATGCGCTCGCGCAAGTCGGCGCCGATCGCGTAGACCAGGCTGCCCTCGATGCCGTATTCGCTGAGCACGCATTCGCCCTGCCGCGACTGCGCCACGCCGCGGCGGTCGAGCCAGTGCGCCACCACGGCTTTCAGCGGCACGCCGGCGAAACGGCTGCGCAGGTGCTCGCTCCATGCGATCTCGAAGCCGCAGTTGGCGCTCTGCAAGGGTGCGACATCGATGCCGGCCGCGCGCAGCGGCGCCACCCAGGCGCCGTCGGAACCCAGCTTAGGCCAGCTCGCGCCACCCAATGCCAGCACGGTCGCGCCCGCGGCGACGGCATGCTCGCCAGCCGGCGTGGCGAAACGCAGGGCGCCATCGTCCGTCCAGCCCAGCCAGCGATGGTGCACGTGGAAGGCCACGCCCCCGGCGCGCAAGCGGTGCAGCCAGCGACGCAGCAACGGTGCCGCCTTCATGTCGGCGGGAAACACCCGGCCCGAACTGCCGACAAAGGTTTCCACGCCCAGCCCGTGCGCCCAGGCGCGCAATGCGCCGGCGTCGAAGACGCGCAGCCAGCGTGTGATTTCGTCGCGGCGCTCGCCGTAGCGTTCGACGAAGCGCGTGAACGGCTCGCCGTGGGTGAGGTTGAGCCCGCCCTTGCCGGCCAACAGGAATTTCCGTCCCACCGAGCCCATCGCGTCGTACAGGTCGACCTGGACGCCTGCCGCGCAGGCGGCTTCGGCCGCCATCAGGCCGGCCGGACCGCCGCCGATGATGGCCAGCCGGGGAGCGGGAACGTGCGTCATCCGCGCATGATCGCATGCAGCCCGCGTGCGCCCGCAAAAAGGCCCGGGTGTCGCCACCCGGGCCGGTACCGCATCCGATGGTCGGCGCGCTTCCCTGCGCGCCGGGTCGCATCAGAACGTCAGGCTCCAGTTGTTGAGCGTGCCGTAGTCGCCGCTGTACCACGGGTCGTTGTCGATCACGCGCAGCTTCCAGGTGCCGTTGCCCTTCACCGAGGAAGCGTCCACGGTCCAGGTCTGGTTGATGTTGCCGTCGTCGTTGTAGTCCGGCGACTGCAGCACCGCGTAGGCACCGTTCGGCGCCACCAGGTCGATCTCCAGATCGCCCGACCAGTTGTGCGTGATGTTGACGTGCACCTGCAGCGTGGACGGCGCGTTGCCCGGCTCGCCGGTCACCGAGATGTTGCTGGTGATGGTGGCATTGTCCCTGATCACCTTCCTGGTGTTGTTGCTGAAGGTGCCGCCGCTGGGCGCGCTCACCGTCACCGACGCGGTCTTGCTGCTGGTCGCACCGGTGCTGTCGGTCACCTTCTCGGTGACGCTGTAGGTGCCCGCGGCCGCGTAGGTGTGGCTGGGATTCGCCGCGGTCGAGGTGGCGCCGTCGCCGAAGGTCCACGCGTGCGAGTTGATCGTGCCGCCCGTGTCGGTGGAGCTGTCGGTGAAGTTCACGGTCAGGCCGCTCACCGTGTCGGTGAAGTTCGCCACCGGCTTGCCGGCGCCGGCCGCGTTCACGGTCACGCTCTCGGTCGCCACGTTCGAGGTGCCCGCGCTGTCCGTGGCGTCGAAGGTGAACGAGTCGCTGCCGGTGTAGCCACTCGCCGGCGTGTAGGTGAACGCACCCGTGGCGGCATTGGTGATGGCCACCGTGCCGTGGGCGGGCTGCGCCACCACCGCGAAGGTCAGGCTGGCGCCGCCAGAAGCGGTGGCCGCCAGCGTGCCGGAGACGGCGGTGTTCTCGTTCGTGCTCACCGAGCCGTTGCTGGCCGTGGGTACCGTGACGGTGCCGCCGCTGCCGGCGACGTTGGCCACGAAGTTCGCGATGTTGATCGAGCCGAAGCCGGTGGTGTAGTCCCAGCCCGTCGCGGCGGTTTCGCCGCTGTTGTTGCCCGAGGTGACGTCATGGAAGTCGGTCGAATAATGCGACGCGGCATCCGCGTAGATCAGCGGCGCGGCAAAGCCCAGCGAGGAATTCGCGGCCAGCACGCGCGCCCACACGCCCACGAACAGCGGCGAGGCCAGGCTGGTGCCGCCGATCTGCTCGCTGGAGCCGTCCACGATCACGTTGGCGCCGCTGACCGGGCTGGCGTCGAAGGCCACGTCGGGCAGGCCGCGATACTGGCTGCCCGCATTCTGGCCCACGCCGTTCTGCCAGCTCGGCTGCGCCTCGAAGGTGCTGGGGCTGCCGCCGGTAGCGCCTTCGTCCTGGCTGAGGTTGTTCCACACCGTCTCGCTGGTCCAGGTGGTGCCCGAGGTGTACAGCTCGGTGCCGCCCACCGCCACCACGTACTGCGAGTCGGCCGGCCAGCTTGGCACGACGCCGCCGTCGCCGCATTCGTCCGCGCCGCTGTCGCCGGAGGAGATCGAGAAGGTCTGGCCCTGCGCGTCGGCCTGCTCGAAGATGTTGTCGCCGGTGGCCGCGCCGCTGGTCTCCATGCCGGTTTCGCAACCGCCGATCGAGACGTTGATGATGCGCACCGTGTTGTCGGTGACCGCCTTGTTGAAGTCATCCACCAGCGGCTGGGTGTTCAGGCTGGAGGTGGTGTAGAGATAGAAGGCCTTCACGCCACCGGCCATGCCGGCGATGTCCTGGGTATCCAGGTCCCACTCGCCGTCGCCGCTGGTGTCGCTGCTGCCGCCGTCCACCGTCACCACGTTCAGCGGGATGCTGCCGAGACCGCTGTGCTGGCCGAGGAACTTGCTGAAGTCGCTCTTGACGTTCGTCATGCTGCCTTCGGTGATCACGCCGACGTTGATCGTCGAACCGGTCGCCGTGCTGCCTGCGTTGTAGATCGCCGGGAAGTCGGTCGGGGCGTGCGCGCCGGCCGTGCCGGTCGCGTCGGTGTGTACCGGGCTCAGCACGTGGAAGGTATGCACCGTCTGCAGGCCCAGCACCTCGTTCACGATGCCCTGCAGCGCGACCGGGATCTTCACGTCGCTGGCGGTGGCGTAGGCATTGCGCCCGTCATGCGTGTGCACGTTCACCAGCGAGGTGTGGAACGCCGAGGCCGCCGTGTCGGCGCGGCCGCTGGCGGTCACCAGCTGGCGGTTCGGCTCGATGGTGACGTTGCCGAAGCCGGACTTCCGCAGGAAGTCGGCCACCTGCTGTGCCTGCGCCTGGGTCGGCGCGTACATCGCGTTGAACTGCGCAGGCGTGAGGTTGGGGTGGTGCGGATTGGCGACGAACGCATCCAGCTGCGCCTTGTTGCGCAGGTTGAGCGATACCGCGATGTGCATCGACTGCGCGACATCCAGCGGGCCGACGACACGGTCGCCCGTGTGCAGCTTGGTGGCATGCCGCACGGTGGTGAACAGTGCGTTGCTGGTGGTGCTGGCCGAGGTGGCGCACACCGAGGAAGCCGCGGCCAAGGCGATGGCGGCGGCCAGTGCTTTCAAGCGAACGTGTTGCATTGAGTGACTCCCCAGAATTCGAGGCGAACGGACCTGACGCGGTCGCGTGACCCCGTGGCAATGACATGTCGCACGTGTGCGACTCCGTTTGCTGCTTGCCAGACGATTCCCGAGCACCCGCGCGGCCGCCGTCCCCCTGAATCTCCTTTTCACGGGTGGCCTCGGGCTCTGCTCGACGACGCCTGCCCCCGCAAGCGTCATCTCGGAATCATTCGCCGATGCTCCCCATGGCGAATCACCCGAAACTAAGCAATCGAATTTGCACCCGTCAATATCAGGAACCGCAAATATCAAACGGCAGCACATTAATCATTTACGATTGCTTCATATAAAACGCCACCCGCGAAATGGCGCATTTGAAACGCAGGTACATTCGATTATTCCGTGCGTCGCACACCTCGACCGCGTACCGGTAAACCGCCCTGCCACGCGCATCGCCCGCCCGCCGGCGGGCACGGTCGCGCATGCCGTATTCGCAATAAATGGCGGATCGCGGAAATCTATTCATGGATATTCGCAATAAATAACGCGTCAATCGCCGATTCGATCGCCACGATTCAATCGACCACCCCATCCGCTTTTCCCGTCGATTGTCCAAACGACGGCAGGCATGAAATTGCGATACCGTGATTGCCCCGCGCCGGTCAGCCGGTGGCCGCGAAGACCGCAAGGCGCTTCCGCCGGACACGCGGCCGGGACCTTCATCCAGGGAGAAGCCGTGATGCGTCGAATCCTGTCCGTGTGGTGCTGGCTCGCCGCAGGCGCCACCGTGTCCGCCCATGCCGCCGGGCTGCCCGCGGTACCGCGTGAACAACCTGCGCTGCGCGCACTGGCCGTCGCACCGAGTGAAACGGAGTTGCGCGCCACGATCACGCAACTGGTGGGCTTCGGCACGCGCCACACGCTGTCCGACACCCGGTCCGGCACCCGCGGCATCGGCGCCGCGCGGCGCTGGGTGAAGGCGCGTTTCGAGGCGATCTCACGCGACTGCGGCGGCTGCCTGGAGGTGATCACGCCTTCGCAGACCTTCACCGGCAAGCGCATCCCCCATCCCACCCAGGTGATGGACGTGGTGGCGATCAAGCGCGGCAGTTCGGACCCGCAGCGCGTGATCGCGATCACCGGGCACCTGGATTCGCGCGTCAGCGACGTGATGAACGCCAGCAGCGACGCGCCCGGCGCCAATGACGACGCTTCGGGCGTGGCCGCGCTGATCGAGGCGGCACGGCTGCTGTCGAAGCAGGACAACCGCGCCACCCTGGTGTTCGCCGCGCTGTCCGGCGAGGAGCAGGGCCTGTACGGCGGCAAGGTGCTGGCCGACTACGCGGTCGCCCACGGCTGGCAGGTGGAGGCCGAACTCAACAACGACATCGTGGGCAACAGCCGCGGCCAGAACGGCGTGATCGACAACACCGTGGTACGGGTGTTCTCCGAAGGCACCAGGAGCAACGAAACCTTGCAGCAGGCGGACTACCGCCGCTACCACGGCGGCGAGGTGGATTCACCCTCGCGCAACCTCGCCCGCACCATGGCGCAACTCGCCGACCGCTACCTGCCCGACTTCCGCGTGCGCATGGTCTACCGCACCGACCGCTATGGCCGCGGCGGCGACCAGGTGCCGTTCCTCGAAGCCGGCTACCCCGCCGTACGCGTCACCGAGGCGCACGAGGACTACACGCACCAGCACCAGGACCTGCGCACGCAGGACGGTATTCGCTACGGCGACACCATCGCCGGCATCGACTTCCGCTACCTGGCGCGGGTGACCGCGCTCAACGCGATCACCATGGCCACGCTGAGCCGCGCACCGGCGCCGCCCGCCGCCGTGGACATCCACGGCGCGCTGGCCACCGACACCACGCTGGACTGGCACAAGGTGCCGGGCGCCGCCGGCTACCGCGTGCACTGGCGCGACACCACCGCGCCGCAATGGCAGCACGCGCAGGCGACCGGGGATGTCGACCACTACGTGCTCAAGGACGTGGTGATCGACGACTGGTACTTCGGCGTGTCGTCAGTTTCCGCCGACGGCTACGAGAGCCCGGTGGTGTTCCCCGGCGACGCCGGCAGCTTCGAGCGTTCGCCACCGGCAGCCACGAAGCACTGATACGGCGCTCAGCCACCGCTGGTCGAGGGTACGGCCGGGTGCGGCTCATCGCTCTGCCGCGGCATGCCCGACGGCTCCGGCTTCGTGCCGGCGGGTTTCATCCCCATCTTGGCGTGCGGATGATGCGCCGGCGTCCCGCCGCTTGCCGACTGGTCAGCGGAGGACGCGCCTTTCGTGTACACGATCTGCTTGTCGCCCTCGCACTGGCCGACCACCTTGCCGCCCGCCGCCGGCTCGTCGTGCGACGCCACGGCGAGCGTGTAGCCTTGCAGCCCCTTCGCCTGGAGCTTCGCGTCGATGCTCGCCTTCACCGCATCGCACGAGGCATGGGCCAGCATCGGCGCCAGCAGGAGCGCCAGGGCAACGAACACACCTTGGGTTTTCATGGGCAGTCCTCCGCGGATTGACGTCCCATCAGAGCGCGCAGCCAATGAAATCGGCGTCGACGGCGGCCGGGCTGCCCCCGCCCATCCGGTAGCGACCGGATTCAGTGCGACGCGTCGTCCAGCCGCACGCCGAGCTGGGCCAGCCGGCGCAGCCCCTCGTCGCTGGGCAGCAGGGCGCGGCTGCGCTGGCTGCGGCGCAGCCAGCCGGCGTCGAGCATGGCGCCGGTGATCGCCACGCCGAGCGGACCGCCCACGTGCAGCCGGCGCTCGGTCCAGTCCAGGCAGCCGCGGCCGGCAAGACGCAGCAGCTGTTCCGGCAAGGGTTCGGCGATGCCTGCCGCCGCCAGCGCCTGCGCACCCGTCGTCGCGAGATGCAAACCGCTGCCGTCGCTGCGCAACCAGCCGCGACCGAGCCACGCATCGCACAACGTTACCCCCAGTCGCCCGGCCAGATGCCGGTAGCAGGTGCGCGCGCGGCACAGTGCGGGATCGCTGCCTTGCGGCCGCGGCAGTCGCGGCACGCGCGGCAACGCCATCGCCTCCAGCCACGCCGCCACCTCGTCGTCGGCCAGCCGGTAGTAGCGGTGCCGGCCCTGCGCATGCACGGCAAGCAGGCCACCATCCAGCAGACGTTTCAGGTGTGCGCTCGCGGTGGCCGCACCGATGCCGGCGACGCGCGCCAGTTCGCCGGCGGGACGGGCGCTGCCGTCCAGCAGCACCAGCAGCATCGCCGAACGCGCCGGCTCCGCCAGCAGGGCGCCGAACTCGGCCAGCTGATAGCGGTTGGGGATGTCGGCACGGCTCATGCGCGCAGTGTAGTGCCCGCCCTGCACGCTCGTTTCGTCGCGCGGCGAAACATCCGCCATGCCATCCGTCGACACTGCCGGCATGGACATCCACCACGCCCCCGACACACTGCAGATCCATCCTTCGATCCTGTACTTCGGCACGCCCGTGCTGCTGATCACCACGCGCAATCCGGACGGCTCGGCCAACATCACGCCGATATCATCGGCCTGGGCACTCGCCGACCGCGTGACGATAGGCCTGGCCGGCGGCGGCCAGGGCCTGGCCAACCTGCTGCGCGAACGCGAGTGCGTGCTCAACCTCGCTTCCGAATCGATGCGCGAGGCGGTGGAGCGGCTGGCGCCCACCAGCGGCCGCGATCCGGTGCCGGCGTGGAAGCACGGCTATCGCCACGCGGCGGACAAGTTCGCGCTGGCCGGCTGGCACGCGCTGCCTTCCGCCCTGGTGGGCGCGCCGCGCATCGCCGAGGCGCCACTGCAACTGGAGGCGCGCCTGCTGCAGGCCATCGAGCGTCCGCTGGATGCCTGGCGCGACGATGCGGGCGGCTACACCACGCTGGAGCTGGAAGTGTGCCGGGTGCATGCGCATGCCGACATCGTGGTGTCCGGCAGCTCGCACATCGACCCGCGCCGCTACCGCCCGCTGTTCTACGTGTTCCGCCATTACTACGGCGTGGGAGCGGCGCTGGGCCGCACGTTCAAGGCCGAGGTGTAGGCGACGCCGGCGCGGCGGCTGGCCGGAATCAGGTGCCGCGCGGCTTGGCCCGGTGCGTGGGCGTGGCGCTCCACGGGTCGTCGGGCCAGGGATGGCGCGGGTAGCGCCCCTTCAGCTCCTTCCTCACCTCGGGGTAGGTGCGCTCCCAGAAGCCGCGCAGATCCTGGGTGACCTGGATCGGCCGGCCTGCGGGCGACAGCAGGTGCAGGGTCACCGGCACGCGGCCGCCGCCCACGCGCGGGGTGTCGGCGAGGCCGAACAGCTCCTGCAGCTTCACCGCCAGCACCGGCGGCGCGCCGGGCGCGTAGTCCAGCCGGCGCGTCTGTCCGCTCGGCACCTGCAGCGCATCCGGCGCCTGCGCGTCCAGCGCCTGCCGCTGCGCGTGGTCGAGCATGGCCGACAGCGCCTGCGACAGCTCCTCCGCCGCCAGCGCATCGAGCCGGCGCTTGCCGTGGAGATACGGCGCCAGCCAGTCCTCCAGCGTGGCGAGCAGATGTTCGCCGGAGACATCGGGCAGGCCGAGTTCCGGCATCCAGCCGCGCAGCGCCTGCATGCGCAGGCGCAGGCGCTGCGCGTGTTCGCTCCACGGCAGCGCATCCAGCCCCTTGCTGCGGATCGCCGCCAGCAGCGCGGGCAATGCATCCTCCGGCTGCACCGGCACGCTGCGGCGTTCCAGCACGATCGCGGCGTAGCGGTATTCCTCGAACGCCTCCACCGCATCGCGCGCGTCGTTCCAGCGCAGCGCCCGCCCGCGCACGAAATGCCGTGGATAGTCGCGTTCCAAGGTGCGCGGATCGAACGGCGCGGCGGCGAGGATCAGGCTGTCGCGCGCCTCGAAGCGCAGGTCCAGCGCCACCAGCCACGGCTCGCCCAGCAGCGCGGTGTTTTCGTGCAGGCGCGCGCCGCGGCCGTTGGCCAGGGTGTAGCGCAGCGGGTTGGCCTCGTCGCGGCGCGCGATGCGGTCGGGGAAGGCATGCAGCAGCAGGTCGCCCACCGCATGGCTGTCCGGCGTGCCGCTGGCGGCGCTGCGCACGTCCAGGCGACGGCGCCAACCCTTCGAAGCCTGCTCGATCGCCGCCAGCGCACCCGCATCGGCGCCATGGCTGCGGCGATCGCGCCAGGCGTGCAGCGCGGCCACGCGCGCGCGGAAATCATCGCTGCGGCCCTGCTCGCCGCGCAGCGGCGAGCGCGCTTCCATCAGGGCCAGCAGGTCGGCGACCAGGGCGCGCAGGTTTTCCGGGGCGCGCAATGCAGCTGCGCCGAGACGCGGCGTGGCGCCCAGTTCCAGCATGCGCCGGCCCAGCGCGGTGATGTGGCCGTCGCGATCCAGCGCGCCGAGGTTCGCGAGCAGTTCGCGCGCCTGCGCCAGCGCGCCGGCGGGGGGCGCATCCAGCCAGGGCAATCCGGCGCTGCCCCATGCAGCGAGTTCCAATGCAAGGCCGGAGAGTTCCGCCTGCATGATCTCCGCGGTGCGCGACGGGTCGAGCCGCTTGCTCTGCGGCCACAGCCGGTAGGCCGTGCCCTCGGCCACGCGGCCCGCGCGGCCCGCACGCTGGTCGGCCGAAGCCTGCGAGATGGCCACCGTCTCCAGTCGCGTGAAGCCGGAATTCGGGTCGAAGCGCGGCTCGCGCGCGAGACCCGCGTCGATCACCGCGCGGATGCCCGGCAGGGTGACGCTGGATTCGGCCACGTTGGTCGCCAGCACGATGCGGCGCGTGCCGGGTTCGGCAAGCGACAACGCCCACTGCTGCTCGGCCAGCGAAAGCTCGCCGTGCAACGGCACGATCTCGAGACGCATGCCTTCCCTTCCCCTTCCGGGAGAAGGTGCCCCGGCAGGGGCGGAGGAGGGTGCGGGCGAAGCGCGCTGTCCCGCTTCGCCCGCACCCTCTCCCCCGCCCCCTCTGCCGGAGGGAGAGGGGAGCCAAAGCGCCACGTCGCGTGCAAGGGTTTCTTCAAGCAAAGCCTGCGCGCGGGCGATCTCGCGCCGTCCCGGCAGGAAGGCCAGCACGTCGCCGTCGTTCTCCGCCAAGGCCTGCCGCGCCACGCGGGCAAGATGGTGCTCCACGCCCTCCTGCGCCCGCGCCGGCGGATGCTCGATGCGCACCGGGAAACTGCGACCCGGACTCGCGAGCCGCGGCGCATCCAGCCAGCGCGCGATGCGCTCGCCGTCCAGTGTGGCGGACATCACCACCAGCCGAAGCTCGGGCCGCAGCGTGGCCTGCACGTCCAGCGCCAGCGCGGCGCCGAGATCGCCGGCGAGATGGCGCTCGTGGAATTCGTCGAACAGGATCGCGCCGATGCCGGCCAGCTCCGGATCGTCCTGGATCATGCGCGTGAGGATGCCCTCGGTGACCACCTCGATGCGCGTGGCGGCACCCACCTTCGACTCGAAGCGGATGCGGTAGCCCACCGTCTGCCCGGCCTCCTCGCCCAGCTGCCGCGCCATGAACTGCGCGGCGGCACGCGCGGCGATGCGGCGCGGCTCCAGC
Organism: Rhodanobacter geophilus; assembly: GCF_040812275.1. Classification (NCBI taxonomy): domain Bacteria; kingdom Pseudomonadati; phylum Pseudomonadota; class Gammaproteobacteria; order Lysobacterales; family Rhodanobacteraceae; genus Rhodanobacter; species Rhodanobacter geophilus. The sequence continues at coordinate 171,806 of NZ_JBFOHL010000008.1, forward strand.
ATCACGATCTTCCCGCCGGCCAGCCACGGCGCGTCGAGCAAGGCCAGCGGCACCTGGGTGGTCTTGCCCGCACCGGGCGGCGCCTCCAGCACCAGCCGCGGCGTCGCGGCGAGCGACGCGCGGATGTCGGGGAGCAGCGGGGTGATCGGGAAAGTCGGCGCGGCGGAACTCATGGCGCGCCGATGATACCGGCTGCCATGAGCCTGCCTGCCTCAATGCCGCAACGGCGCCGTCTGCGTCGCGCTCCCCGATGCGGCGGCCGGTTGCGCCGCCTGCGCCGCCCGCAACGGCTTCAGCGATTCGAAGCCCTGCTGGTAGTCGTCGGTGATCTGGCGCGCTTCCTCGCTGTTGCGGATCACGCGCGGGGTGATCAGCACGATCAGCTCGGTGCGGTTGCGGGTGCGGTTGGTGGTGCCGAACAGGCGGCCGAGGATAGGGATGCGGTTGATGCCGGGCACGCCGTTGTCGTCGGTGCTTTCGTTCTGCTGGATCAGGCCGCCGAGCAGCACGGTCTGGCCGCTCTGCACCGCCACCTGGGTCTGCATCTGGCGGTCGGCGATGGTGTAGTTGCCGTTCTTGTCCTGCGTGGTGGGGGTGCTCACTTCCTGGCTGACGTCGAGGTAGACCAGGCCGCCGGGGTTCACGCGCGGCACCACCTTGAGGATCACGCCGGTGGTGAGGTACTGCACTTCGCCGGTCGTGGCCGCGCCGCCGGTCGTGCCCAGGCCGGAAACGATGTAGTTCTGGTTCACCGGCACGTTGTTGCCCACCTGGATGGAGGCCGGCTGGTTGTTCATCACCACCAGCGAGGGCGCGGACAGCGTCTTGGTGTTGCCGCTGTCCTCCATCGCGCGCACCGCCACCTGCATCTTGCTGTTGATGAAGGAGTAGAACAGCGGCTCGCCGCCGTAGGCGTTGCCGCCGCCGCCCAGCGCCGCCTGGCGGTGGCGATAGGGTTCGCCGGGGGTGATCGTGGTGTTGCCGCTGCTGTCGGTGCTGGTCGTGCTGCCGGTGAGGCCCTGCAGGTACCACTGCACGCCGAACTGGAACTGGCCGGTGAGGTTCACCTCGAGGATGCGCGTCTCGATCTGCACCTGCAGCGGGATGGTGTCGAGCCGCTTGATCGCCGCCTCGATCTCGGCCCACTGCGAGGGCCTCGCGCGCACCAGCAGCTGGTTGTTCGCATCCACCGAACCGATGCGGACGCTGCCATCCTGCGATACGTACTGGCGATCCTGGCTGGCCGCGTTGGCGTTGCCGTAGCCGGCGGACCAGGCCGCGCCACCGGCCATGTTGTTGCCCAGGCCGCCGCCCAATCCATTGCTGGTGCCGCCATTGGCGGTGCCGCCAATGCCGCCGAAACCACCCGCGCCGCCGCTGCCGCCGAGGCCGCTGTTCAGGCCACCCGATCCGCTGCCCGCGGTATTGCTGCTGCCGAAGCTGCCCGCCGTGCTGCCCATGCCGCTGGCCGAGCCGCGCGCGTTGTCGGCGCTGCCCAGCGTGCCGGAGGTGAGGCCCGGGCCGACTTCGCCGCCGGATTCGTTGCCGCCGCCATTGCTGGCGTAGATCTGCGCGAGGTACTTCGCCAGGTCGGAAGCCTTGATGTTGCGCACGTCGTACACGTAGAGCTGCGGCTGGTTGCCGCCGCCCTGGTCGATGCGGGCGATCCAGCTGCCCACCTCGTCCACGTAGTTCGGCTGCGTGCTGATCACCACCAGCGCATTAGTACGCTTGATCGGGATGAAGCGCAGCATGCCGGCCAGCGGCGTGTTGCCCTTGGAACCGAACATCTCGTCCAGCTTGGGCATCAGCTGGTCCACGTCGGCGTGCTGCAGGTTGAACACGCCCACCGACATGCCACGCAACCAGTCCACGTCGAAGGTGCGCACGGTGCGCTGGTAGTTGTCCAGCTCCTCCGGCGTGCCGGACATCACGATCACGTTGCGCGCGGGATCGACCAGCAACACCGCGTCGGGCCGCGCGAACGGCTTGATCAGCTTCTGCATCTCGCCGGCGGCGATGTAGTGCAGCGGGAACAGCCGCGCCTGCAGGCCGCCGGCGGGCGCCGCCGCGCGGAGGCTGGGCACCAGGTTGCCGCCCACCGCCTCCTTCGCCGGCAGCACCACGTAGCTGCCGCCGCGCTCGACCAGCGCGTTGTTGGTCCACGACAGCAGCGTCTCCAGGATGGGCAACGCCTGGCTGGCGTCCACCGGCTCGGCGGTGGAGAAGGAGATGTTGCCCTGCACGCCGGGGACGATGGTGTAGTTCTTCTTGAGCAGGTCGCCCAGGATCGCCTTCACCACCGCCTGCACCGGCTGGTTCTCGAAGTTGAAGGTGACTCCGTTCGGCCCGCTCACCGCCGGACGCGGCGTGGCCAGCGCCGTGGGTCGCACGAACTCGCCGCTGCCGCGGCTGATCTGCGGCAGCACCGCGGCATTCGTGGTGGTGGTCTGGTCGTTGTTGAGCGGCAGCGGCGGCGGCACCGGCGCATGCGTGCCGGCCATCGCCTCGCGCTGCAGCGAGGCGTCGTCCGGTTGCGGCGGCAGGCTGGCGCAGCCGGCCAGCAGGGTCAGCGCCGCCAGCGCGACGATGCGCGGCAGGGTGGGGTAAAGGTCGGCTGATGGCCGCAAACGCACGGAGGTGGACTGGCGGGACATGGGTCAGTGGGCTCCTTCGGGGTTCGCGGCCTGGCTGGCGGCGCGGCGCCGCAGGATCGCGGCCTTTAGCTTGCGCAGGCGGTCGATCTGTTGCGGACTGTACTGAGGCGTGGCCCGGGGCGACGCCGGGTGCGACGAATCCTGGCTCAGCGACTGCACCCGTTGCACGGTGGCGGCGCCCTCGACCTCGCCCTGCGGCATGGCCGGGGGCTGTGGTGCAGCGGCCGTGGATGCCGCCGTCGCGGCATCGATCGGCGCACCGGCGGGCAGTTTCAATTCGGTGCGGCCTTGCGCGGAATCGATGACCACCGAGCGCGGCTTCACCTCGACCAGGCTCAGGCTGCCGTCGGGCAGCGCCTGCCCTTCGCGCAGGCGCAGCTCCCTGTTGCCGTTCTTGTCGTGCAGCAATGCCATGTGCAGCTGCGGGGTGAGGATGATGCCGGTCAGCGCCAGGTCGCCGAGGCTGCTGCCGCCGCTGGCGGCGTGCGCCTCGGGCTTGCGGTCGGGGCTGAACAGCGACTGCTGCCACACCGGCGCAAACTCCGCCAGCGGCAGCGGCGTGGGCAGGCCGGCGTGCTTGCCCGCCGCGGGCGACAAGGCCGTGGCGCGCGGCGCATTCCAGTGCACGCCGCCGCCTAACCCCGCCAGCAGCGACAGCCACAGCGCCCCCAGCAGCAATGCGATGACTCCCAGGGCCGGGGTCAGCCGGCGTTGGCTGGCGGCGTTCATGGCGTCGCTCCCGGCGCGTCCTGCGCCTCGTCGGCCGCGGGCGGCGAAGCCGCCGCCGCGGGCGCGGCGCCGTTCCCTGGACGCACGTAGCCGGACAGGGTGAACTGCACTTCCAGCGATGGCCGGTTGCCTTGCTGCGCCGCCACCGGGTTGCGGTAGATGTTGAGGTTGTCCACGAACAGGTAGGGCGTGCCCTGCTCCAGCGACTGCAGCACGCCCACCAGCGGCTCGATGTCGCAGCTCAGGTTGATGCTGGCCGCCGCCTTGCGGTACGGCTCGCCCGAAGCCATCGGTGGATTGGGCACCGGCATCTTCTGCGTCACCATGCAGCTGCCGCCGGCGGTGTGCGCACCCACCGCGTCGACCACGCGCTGCATCAGGTCGGCGGTGGCGGTATTCGGATCGTCCTCGGGCAGGAAGGCGCTGCTGGCGGCCTGGCCGGCGCCGAGGGCGGCGATGCGCTGGCGCAGCTGCGGCTGCTCGGCGATCGCCGCGGCGTAGCGGCTCTGGGTGTCGCGCAGGTCGTCCATCCGCGCGGCGATGTCGCGCAATGGCGCCACGAACCACCAGTGCAGCAGCAGCACGTAGGCCAGCAGCAACGCCAGCAGCAGCAGGCCGATCGCCGCGATGCGGCTGTCGCGCGGCGAGAGCCTCAGCGCCTTCATGGCGCGCTCCCGCTGGCGGCCGGCTGGCTGGCGGCATGCTCCGCCGCCGGCTTGTGCAACTGCGCCACCATGTAGAAACGCTCCTTGCCGGTGGACGGGTCGGACTGGATGCTGCCCTGGAAATTCGCGTTGTCGATCAGCGGCGAACCCTTGAGCAGGTCGAGCAGCTTGGCCGCCTGCGGACTCTGGCCCTGGAAGCCGATCTGGCCGCTGTCGTCGAGGCTGAAGCGCTCCAGCCACGCGCTGGACGGCAGGCGCCGGGTGAGGTCGAGCAGCACGCCGAGCACGGTGGCGCGTTGCGCCTTGCGCTGCGCCAGGAAGCCGGCCGCGCCGGCGTCGTCCTGCAGCTGCTTGCGCAGGCCGGCCACCTGCTGCGCCTCGCCGCGCATCGCCTCGACCTGCGCCTGCATCTGCGCCAGCGCGGCCTCGCGGTTGCGCAGCCAGCTGCCCATCGCCAGGAAGACCAGCAACACGCAGGCCGCGGCCAGCGCGAGGTTCAGGCGCAGCCGAGGCCGCGTGCGATGCGAGGCCTGTTCCGGCGGCAGCAGGTCGACGCCGAGGCGCCCGGCGTCCTGCGCCAGGTCCACCGCGTCGACCGTGATGCCCAGCGTCGCGAGGCGGGCCAGCAGCGGATCGAGCGTGTCCCGCCGCAGCACCAGCAACTCCACCGCACAGCGGCCGGCCACGGCCGGCTGCGCCAGCTCGCGCACCGCGTGATACACCTGCGCGGCGCTGAAAGGGGTCTGCCGGTCCATCTCGAAACCCGCCACCTGGCGCAGCTTGCCGCGCGCGGCCACCGGCAGCTGCAGCACGCGGCGCAGCACCGCATCGGCAGGCAACAGCAGGGCCAGCCGGCGATCCTCGGGGTCCGTGCCCTGCCATGCGGCGGCCAGCGCGGCCTGCTGCGCGGCGGCGTCGAGGCCGTCGCTCCAGCGCGCCAGCGGCTCGGTGCGGCCGGCACGGCGCAGCCGCCAGTCGCCGTCGACCTGCTGCAGCAGGTGCCAGTCGGCGCCGCCGGCCAGCGCGGCACGCCAGCGCGGCGGCAGCAACGCGCCCAGCTCGCCGCCCCACCAGGCGAAGAAGCCCGGCAGGGGCGAAGCGCGCCAACCCTGGCGCAGGCGCTCCAGCAGCGAACGCAACGCTGGCGTTGCAGCACTCATTCCCCGTCACCCTCCTGCCAGCGCAAGACCGCATACGGCTGCGCGCCCATCCCGCCGGGCCGGAAACGGATCGTGGCGCGGATCACCGCGCGCGTGCCGTCGGCCAGCTCGGCCTGCGAACGAATACTATGCGTGATTCCGCCGCCGATAGGTGGCATGCCGGCAGCGGCGTTGCGTTGCCGTGCAGCCTGCACGGCCTGCAATTGTTGCGGGTCGAGCCCGGGAATCGCGGCCAGCGCCAGCGGCGGCGCGGTGTTCGGGTCAGGCGTGCTGCGCCCCGACCAGATCGTGATGGCCGGCTCCAGCGTCTGGTACAGCGCCGGCGTCATGCCCAGCACCTGCTGCACTTCCTCCAGGCTCGCGAACGGGCCGTGGCGCGGACCGTAATCGCGGCCGGCAGCGGCGTACTCGGCGCGTCCGCGATCCGCCTGGTCTGCCGCGGTGACGAAACTGCGCCAGTCCGCCACGTTGGCGGCGAGCCGGCCGGCCGCCGCCGCGTCCAGTCCGGCGGCGCGGAACAGCGCCTGCAGCACCGCGGGCGTGGCGGCGTTGAGGTCGACCTTGCCGCCCTCGTCGATCATCGAGACCTGCACCTTGGCGCCGTCGAAATCGAACGGATAGACCCGGCCGTCGCCTGACCAGCGTTGCTTCGCATCCGGGTCCTGCAGGCTGTAGATCGCGCGCATCAATCCTGCCTCGGCCGCGTAATGGGCGCGCGTCGCCGCGAACTGGTAGCGCGTCTGCAGCGCCGCGGTACGCGCCAGCACGGCATAGCCGCCGAGCAGGATCGCCAGCAAGGTGCAGGCCCACATCACCAGCAGCAGGGCCACGCCGCGTTGCCGCGAGGCCGGCTTCATCGCGCGCCTCCCAGCGGCATCGCGCTGCCCGGCAGCAGGCCGATCCGGCCCACCACGGCCGACGCATCGACGCGCAACGGCACGTCCAGTTCCGGCCAGTCGTAACCGCCCTGTGCCTGCAACCGGATGCGCACCAGCTGCGGCAGGCGGCTGCCATCGGCCCAGTCCTCGCTCCAGGGCTGCTCGCGGTTCTGTGCGTCGCGGCCACGGTAGCTGAAGCCCCCGCTCCGGATGTGATCGAGCAGCACCTGCGGCTCGCCCAGCGGCTTCGGCGGCCGGCCGTCCGGCGGCAGCAGCGCCAGGCTCAGCTCCAGCCGCTGGCCGCCGTCGCCGTCGTCGACCAGCTTCAGCATTTGCAATTGCGGGCCCAGCTTGCCGAGGTAGCCCGGCAGCGGCGCCACGTAGCGCATCTCGTGTTCGGCGCCGCTGAAGTAGACCGGCGGGCCGCGGTCGTCGTGGGCGATCGGCTGCGCCAGCACCTGGGCGAGCTCGCTGCGCAGGAAGCGCTGCGCCGAACCGATCTGGTCGACCCGTGCGATCGCCGCGCTGCCCGAGCGCACGCCATGGATCGCACTGCGCACGCCGGCGTACACGCCCACCAGCAGCAAGGCCAGCAGGGCCAGCGCGCCGAGCACTTCCAGCAGGGTGAAGCCGTGTTGCCGTCTCATGGCGCACCGGCCCCCTGCGGCTGGCCCAGCCGCAGCGTGTCGAAATGCGCCACCTGCGGATGCGCGGCGCTGCCCCACTGCACCGCCAGATCCAGCCGGTACAGCTGCTGCGTCGCCGCGCCGGGCTGCGTGCCGGTTGGTTGCGCACCGGGCGGCTGCCACGGCGTCACGTCCAGCGTCCAGCGGTAGCGGTCATCGAAGCGGCCGCTGCGGTGGCCCGGCGCCACCGGCTCGGTGACATAGGCGCTGTCGAGCAGGCTGCGCGCCCACAGCGCCGCCTCGTCATGCGCCGCCGCGTTGCGCGACAGCGCGATCGCGCCACCGGCCACCTTCATCAGCGCGGCGAAGGCGACCGCCAGCAGCAGCATCGCGGCGATGACCTCGAGCAGGGAAAAACCGCGCTGGCGCTTCATCGCGCCGCCACCTGGTCGACCACCGCGACCTGCCCGGTCAGCCACGACACGTTGATCCGCCACTGGCGGCGGCCGCTCTGCAGGACGATGTGGCCGCCGGTGGAGCTGCCGTCGGGAAAGAAGCGGATGCGCCCGGTGTGTTCGTCGGGACGATCCTCCAGCGCACTGGTGATCGAGAGCTTCAGGCCCCTGGGCAGGCGCACGTCCTTGCGCTTCGCATCGCTCCAGGTGTCGGCGCGGATGTCCACGTCGAAGTGCTGCTCCCTGCCCTGCACGATCGCCTGTGCGCGGGTGGCGCGCAGCGCGGCGGCGAGCTCGCCGCTGGCCGCGTTGATGCGCGCGCTGGCCAGGCCCTGGGTCACCGACACCGCCACCGCCGCCGCCGCGATGCCGATCAGCAGGATCACGGCGAGCATTTCCAGCAGGGTGAAGCCGCGGGCGCGCTGCGCGCGCTGGGAACGGGGAACGGGAAACGGGGAACGGGGAGTGCACGGGCGAACGCGGGCGACGCTGCGCCCCCGTTTCCCGTTTCCCGTTTCCCGGCTTCTCATTGCCAGTTGCCCACGTCCTTGTCGTAGCCGTCGCCGCCGGGCTTGCCGTCGCGGCCGTAGAAGATCAGGTCGAAGCTGCCGTGCTCGCCGGGGACCTTGTAGCCGAAGGCATGGCTCCAGGGATCCTTCAGCTCGGATTCCTTCGCATACGGCCCCTGCCAGTTCGGCGCGTTCGCCGGCTTGGTCATCAGGTCCTCCAGCTGCTGCGGCGGGGCGCCGTTGTCCAGCGCGTAGTTCTCGATCTTCTGGCTCAGCGTCACCAGCTGCGCCTTGCCCGCGCCGTACTTGCCCTTGTCGACGTTCTTGCCGACCTGGGTCACCACCACCGCGCCGATGATGCCGATCAGCACGATCACCGCGAGCATTTCCAGCAGGGTGAAGCCGCGGGCGCGCCGCACGCGCAGGGAACGGGGAACGGGGAACGGGGAACGGGGGAATACTCGCGGCGATGCGTTGACCGCTTTCTTCACGGGCAACAGGCCGAAGCGTGCGGACACGGGGCGCAACCCGTCATCACGTTCCGCGTTCCCCGCTCCCCGTTCCCTTCTCTGCATCAACATCATCACACTCTCCACGTTTCATTGAATGTTGCTGGTCAGACTCAACAGCGGCAGCAGGATCGCCGCCATGATGAAACCCACCAGCACGGTCATTACCACGGTGAGCGCAGGCACCAGCGCGGCGAGCAGGCGGTCGATCGAGCGGCGGCTTTCCAGCTCGAAGGTGTCGGCCACCTTGAGCAGCATGCCGTCCAGCTCGCCGGCTTCCTCGCCCACCTGCACCATCTGCAGCGCGAGGCGCGGAAACAGCTTCGACTGCCCCAGCGCGAGGCTGAGCCCGGAGCCTTCCTTCACCTGTTCGTGCGCCTGCGCCAGCGCGGCGTCCAGTGCGCGGTTCGCGGTGACCTGTCGCGCGATGGCCAGCGCACTCAGCAGCGGCACGCCGTTCTTCAGCAACGTGCCCAGCGTGCGCGCGATGCGCGCGGTCTGCACCTTGAGCAGCAGCGGGCCGGCCACGCGCAGGCGCAGCACGCGCGCGTCCCAGGCCAGCCGCGTGGCCGGCTCGCGCAGGCGCATGCGGAAGAAGAACACGCCGCCGACCAGCAGCAGCCCGATCAGCCACCACCACGACTGCAAGGCCTGGCCCAGCGCCAGCACCGCTTCGGTGATCCACGGCAGCGGCACCTGCATGTCCTCGAAGATCGGCACGAACTGCGGCACCACGTAGGCCAGCAGCAGCACCAGCGAACCCAGCACGCCGACCAGCAGGAAGGCCGGATAGATCAGCGAGTTGATGATGCTGCCGCGCAGCTGCTGCGAACGTTCCAGGTAATCGGCGAGCCGGCGCAGCGTTTCCTCCAGCGAACCGCCCGCCTCGCCCGCGCGCACCAGTGCGATGTACAGCTTGGGGAATACGCCGTGCTCCTCGTCCAGCGCCTGCGACAGCGGCGTGCCGCCGCGCACGCGGTCGCGCACGCGCTCGATCAGCTTCTTCGCGCGTTCCCCCTCGGGCAGGTCGAGCAGGATGCCCAGCGCGCGATCCAGCGGCTGGCCGGCGCCGAGCAGGGTCGCCAGCTGGTGGGTGAACTGCGCCAGCTGGTCGCCGGTGAACGGGCCGCGCTTGAACAGTGCCGCGAAGCCTGAGCCGCCGCCCATCGCGTCGGCGGGCTGCGCCTCCAGCGGCGTGTGGCCCTGGTCCTGCAGCCGCGCCACCACTTCATCGAGGCTGGCCGCCTCCATCTGGCCTCGCAGCAGTTCGCCGGCTTCGCTGATGGCCTTGTAGCGGAACTGGCTCATGGGACTCGATGCCCCCGAGCCAGATCAAGCTCGAGCCGGGGGGAACCCGCACGGCACGTTTGCCCCCTCTCCCCTTTGGGGAGAGGGTTGGGGTGGAGAGCCAATCTCGCCTCGGCGCCGCTTTGAAGTCCACCTGGAGCATGCCTTATAGCAAGTCCCTCCCCCTCGCCCCAGCCTTCTCTCCAGAGGGGAGAGGGGGTTGTTCCCCGTGGTGAGGGGAGGATCGGATCAGCCCTCCTGCGTGACACGCAGCACCTCCTCCAGCGTGGTGACGCCGGCGAGCGACTTGGCGATGCCGTCCTCGTACATGGTGCGCATGCCTTCGGCGCGGGCCCGCCGCTCGACCTCGCCGGCGTCGGCGCGCTGCATCACCAGGCGACGCAGCGGATCGCTCATCACCAGGAATTCCATGATCGCCTGCCGGCCGCGATAGCCGCTGGGATTGGCGGCGCTGGTGCCGGGCTTCCACAGCCGGATCGGCTTGCCGCCCGCGTATTTCTCCAGCTCGAACTGCGCGATCACCTCGGGCGAGGGCTCGTAGGCCACCGCCGTCGCCGGGTCGAGCCGGCGCACCAGGCGTTGCGCGAGGATGCCGTTGACGGTGGAGCCGAGCAGGTAGTCCTCCACGCCCATGTCGAGCAGGCGCGTGATGCCGCCCGCGGCACTGTTGGTGTGCAGGGTCGACAGCACCAGATGGCCGGTGAGCGCGGACTGGATCGCGATGCGGCAGGTCTCCAGGTCGCGCATCTCGCCGATCATGATCACGTCCGGGTCCTGGCGCACGATGGAGCGCAGCGCCGCGGCGAAATCCAGCCCGATCTGCGGCTTGGCCTGGATCTGGTTGATGCCCTCGATCTGGTATTCGACCGGATCCTCGACGGTGATGATCTTCACGTCCGGCGTGTTGATCTTCGACAGCGCGGTGTACAGCGTGGTGGTCTTGCCCGAGCCGGTGGGGCCGGTGACCAGCAGGATGCCGTGCGGACGCTCCAGCACCTCGACGAAGCGCGACTGGAAGCTGTCGGTGAAGCCCAGCGTGGCGAAGTCGAACACCACCGACTCGCGGTCGAGGATGCGCATCACCACCGACTCGCCGAAGCTGGTCGGCACGGTGGACACGCGCAGGTCCAGCTCCTTGCCCTGCACGCGCAGCTGGATGCGGCCATCCTGCGGCAGGCGACGCTCGGCGATGTTGAGCTTGGCCATGATCTTCACGCGCGAGATCACCGCCGCGGTGCTTGATGCCGGCGGCGCCTCCACCTCGTGCAGCACGCCGTCGATGCGGTAGCGCACCTTCAACCGGTTCTCGAACGGCTCGATGTGCACGTCGGAGGCGCGCTGCTCGACGGCGCGTTGCAGGATCAGGTTGACCAGGCGGATCACCGGCGCCTCGCTGGCGAGGTCGCGCAGGTGTTCCACGTCGTCCACTTCGCTGGCGCCGCCGTCGATGTTCTCCACGATGGTGCCCATCGCGGAACGGCCGCTGCCGTAGTAGCGCTCGATCAGGTCGTCGATTTCCGAGCGCAGGCCGATGCGCAGCGCCACCGGGCGTCCCGCCGCCAGCGTCACCGCCTGCAGCGGGTACGGGTCGGCCGGGTCGGCCATCACCAGCGCCAGCCCGTGCCCGCCATCGGCCACCGGCACCACGTGCTGCTGCTTGAGGAAGCGCAGCGAGAGATCCAGATCCGGCGGCGCCAGCTCCGGCGCGTCACGCGCGGCCAGCATCGGCACGGCCAGCAGTTCGGACCAGGCCTCGGCCAGTTCACGCTCGTTGACCAGGCCCAGTCGCGCCAGCAGCGCGGTGAGCGTGCCCTCGGTGGCTTCCTCGTGCAGGCGGCGCGCCCGCGCCAGGTCGCCGTCCTTCAGCCGGCCGCGTGCGACCAGCAGTGCGCACACCGCCGCCTCGCGCTCGTCCACCGTCGCCGCTCCCTCGCCCCGCGCCGGCTGCACGACTGCCGACATACGTCACCCCGCTCGTGAATCACGACTGCCAAGTAAACCGTCTTCCGGCCGCACCCCCTGTCGCGCGGCGAATGCGCATAGGTAACACATCGGCAGAGCGGCTGGCGAGCACGGTACCGCGGGTCTCGCGATCCGCCGGTTTGCCGGCCTGCGCCAGTCTGGGACAATGGCGCTTTTCACCGGGTTCCCCATGCAGCTCGTCGACATCGGCGCCAATCTCGGCCACGAATCCTTCCGTCACGATTTCGACACCGTGCTGCAACGCGCGCGGGAGCACGGCGTGGGCCGGATGATCGTCACCGGCGCCTCGCGCGAGGGCAGCGAGCATGCGCTGGCGCTGGCGCACGCGCATCCCGGCGTGCTGTGGGCCACGGCCGGCGTGCATCCGCACCATGCGGTGGACTACGACGACGCCACCGATGCGCGGCTGCGCGCGCTGGCGCAGGATCCTGCGGTGCGCGCGGTGGGCGAGGCCGGGCTGGACTACAACCGCAATTACTCGCCACGCGACGTGCAGCTGGCCGCGTTCGAACGCCAGCTCGCCATCGCGGCGGAACTGGGCAAGCCGCTGTTCCTGCACCAGCGCGACGCACACGAGGATTTCCTCGCCTTGCTGAAGCGTTACCGCGACCGCGTGCCGGCTGCGGTGGTGCACTGCTTCACCGACACCGGCGAGGCGCTGCGCGACTACCTCGCGCTGGACTGCCACATCGGCATCACCGGCTGGATCTGCGACGAACGCCGCGGCACCCACCTGCGCGGGCTGGTGCGCGAAATCCCCGCCGGCCGGCTGATGATCGAGACCGACGCGCCCTACCTCCTGCCGCGCACGGTGCGCCCGCAGCCTTCGCACCGGCGCAACGAGCCGATGTATCTCCGGCACATCTGCGAGGAGATCGCCCGCGACCGCGGCGAACCGGTCGATGTCACCGCGGCGAACAGCACGGCGACGGCCGAGTCGTTCTTCGGGCTGCCCGCGCCGGGTTGAGGATCAGTCCACGCGTCCCACCAGCGTCACGAACGGCCAGCGCACGGCGCGCACCGCTGCGGGATCGCCCCAGGCCGCGGCAAGCTCCGGCGCCGCCGCCTGCACCGCGTCGTTGCCGGTGCGCTTCGCGTGCCGCTGCGTGGCCGACCACGAGCGCAGGTAGGCGAGGAACTGCCCGAGGTTCCAGTCGGCGCGCATCATGAAGCTGGGCGCCTCCACGGGCGTGAACGGGAACGGCAGTCCGCGGTAGCCGGCATCCACCAGTGCGCGCTCGGGCGGCCAGTCCGGCCCCAGTGTGTCGGCATAGAGATGGCGTTCCACGGCGTCCACCGCGCGACTCACGCTGCAGTTGCCGTAGGCGGAGACCGCGACGAGCGCGCCCGGTTTCGCCACGCGGCGCACCTCGGCATGGAAGGCGTCGAGGTCGAACCAGTGCAGCGCCTGCGACACGCCGATCAGGCTGGCGCTGCCCGCGGCGAGCGTGCCGCGTTCGGCCGGCTCCACGCGGTAGTCGATGCGCGGATGCGCCGTGGCCTGCGCGATCTGGGTGGCGCTGGGATCGGTGGCGACCACGCGTTCGAAATGCGCGGCGAAACCGACGCTGGCCTGGCCGTTGCCGCAGCCGGCGTCCCAGGCCAACGCGCGGTCCGGCGCCTGCGCGGCCAGCCAGTCGAACCAGTCGGCGGGCGGCAACGGGCGGGCGTCGCGGTACAGCGCGGCGTGGCCGGAGAAGTGGTCCTTGAACGCCATGCGGGAACTCCGTGGGGACGGGTTCCGCGATTATCGCGCCAACACGCGCGTGGCGCCCGGCGCGAGTCCGTCCAGCGCGTAGTCGCCGATGCGCACGCGGATCAGCCGCAGCGTGGGGAAGCCCACCGCCGCCGTCATCCGGCGCACCTGGCGGTTGCGGCCCTCGCGCAGGGTGAGCGTGAGCCAGCTGGTGGGGATGCTCTTGCGGAAACGCACCGGCGGGTCGCGCGGCCACAGCCAGTCCGGCTCGGTCGCGTGCTCCGCCGGCGCCGCCAAGGTGGGGCCGTCGTTCAGCACCACGCCGCGACGCAGCGCAGCCAGCGCCGCGTCGTCGATCGCGCCATCCACCTGCACCAGGTAGGTCTTGGGTTGCTTGTGGCGCGGATCGGCCAGCCGGTGTTGCAAGCGGCCATCGTCGGTGAGCAGCAGCAGGCCTTCGCTGTCGTGGTCCAGCCGTCCTGCCGCGTAGACGCCCTTCTGCCGCACGTAGTCCGCCAGCGTGGGCCGGCCGTCGTCGCTGATGAACTGGCACAACACGCCGTACGGCTTGTTGAGCGCGATCAGCATGGCGACGGCCTGCGGCTCAGTGGGCGGCAGGCTTCACGAAGCGCAGCGTCATGCGGTCCGATTCGCCGATCGCCAGGTACTTCGCCCGGTCCCTGCTGCCCAGCGTCAGCGTGGGCGGCAAGGTCCACACCCCTTTCGGATAGTCCTTGGTGTCCTTCGGGTTCGCGTTGATCTCGCTCTGGCCGACGAGCTTGAAACCGGCGTCGGTGGCGAGCTTGATCACGTAGTCCGTGGGCAGGTAGCCGCTGGCTTCCACCGCTTCCAGGGTGGCGCCCGGCGCGGCGCGATGGTCGGTCACGCCGAGCACGCCGCCCGGGCGGAGCACGGCGAAGAACGCCTTGAACATCGCGGGCGCGGTACCGGCCTCCGCCCAGTTGTGCACGTTGCGGAACGTCAGCACCGCATCGGCCGAAGCGGGTGCGCCGAACACCGGCGCCTTGGGGTCGTAGGCGAGCACTTTCGCCTTGCCGTATTCAGCCGGGTCGGCGGCGAATTTCTTGCGCAGCCTGCTGTCGTCGCGCGTGGCCTCGCCGCCGCCGGACGGCATCGGCTCGGCGGCGATGTAGTGGCCGTGGTCGCGCAGCAGCGGCGCGAGCACCTCGCTGTACCAGCCGGCGGACGGGTTGATCTCGACCACCGTCTGGTTCGGCTCGATGCCGAAGAATCGCAGCGTGGCCTTGGGGTGGCGGTAGACGTCGCGCGCACGGTTCGCCGGCGAGCGCCAGCCGCCCGCCAGTACCGCGTCGATGCTGGTGCTGCCGGACGACACCGCCGCAACGGCGGGTGGATGCTTCATCGCCGGCCGCGCGCCTGCCGCTGCGCCGAAAACCATCAGTGCGATGCCTATGCCACGGAGCTGCGAACGTTTCATGGGTGACTCCTTGGGGATGAAGCCGGTCGCACAGTCTGCCGGCCGGTCAGTGGAGGAAGGGTCGAGACGCAACAGGCTCTCAGAACGGCCGCGGGCACACCGACTGCAGGCCGTCGATGTGTTCGTGCAGGTCCGAGGCGATGCCCTGCCACATCGGGTCGAGGATGAAGTCGATGCCTTCGCGCCGCGCCAGCTTCGCGGCGGGGATGAAATCCGCGTCGCCGGCCACCAGCACGATCTGGTCCACCAGGTGCTTGTAGGCCAGCGCGGCGATGTCGATGCCGATCTTCATGTCCACCTGGGTCTGACGCATGTCCGGCTCGTAGTGCTCGTCGCGCAAGTCTTCCCACTTCAGGCTGCCCTCGCGCAGCTGCTGCATGGCCTGGTGTTTCAGCTTCCATTCGCCGCGCTCGGCGAGCCGGCCCAGCCGCAGCGCCATCTTGCGCTGGCGGCGCAACTGCTCGTGCAGTTCGCGGCGGAACGCGGCGGCGCCGCTCTTGCCGAAATCCACGGTGTCGCCGCTCACCGGGCGCACGAAGCTCTTTTCCAGCGGCGGGCAGTCGTAGAAGAAGATGCGGTACAGCGATTCGCGCGGACGATCCAGCGCCTTGAGGTGTTCCAGCGCCATGCCGAACACGGTCTTGGCCACGGTGCGCGCGTCGTTCGCGTCGCGCTCACCCCACACCTTGCGGTAGCGGGCAAGGAAGAAGGCGCCGTCGACGAGGATGGCGGTGCGTTGCATAGGAAATCCTTATGGGTGGAGCGCAATGGGCATACGTGCAGCGCGTGCTGGCCGCGCTGCGGCATTCTAGAGCCGGGGACGCGTCAGGCAACGGTCAGCGGCAGGCCCGGCTCCCAGGCGGACATCTGCGCCCGATAGGTTTCCGCCTCGGCCAGCAGCCACTCGCGGAAGCTCTGCAGGCCGCGGTGCTCCTGCGAACGCGGCGGATACACCAGCCAGTACGCCTCCTGCACCGGCAGGTAGTTGCGGCCCAGCACCACCAGCAGGCCGGCGTCGATCAGCGATTTCGAGGTCACCATGCGACCCAGTCCGACGCCGAGGCCTTCCAGCGCCGCATGGCGCGCCGCGTCGATGCTGTCGAAGTTCGCCACGCGGCGCTTCGGCAGCCGGCCGCCGAAGCGCGCGAACCAGTCGCGCCAGCGATCGGCCGGGTGCGGATCGCCCAGCAGCGGCCAGTCGCTGAGGTCGTCCTGGCTGGCGCCCCCCATCCGCGCCACCAGTTCGGGCGCGGCCACCGGCGCGATCCACTCGCCGAACAGCCGTTCGCAATGCAGGCCTTCCCACTGGCCGCGGCCGTAGCGCAGCGCGCAGTCCACCGGCTCGCGCTCGAACTCCACCAGCGTGGAGGTGGACTGCAGGTTGAGCTCCAGCTCCGGATGCGCCGCCACCAGCCGCGGCAGTCGCGGCACCAGCCAGCTCGACATGATGCCGGGGCTGGCGCTCAGCACGAGCGCGTCATGGCGATAGTCGCGGTAGCGCATCAGCGCGTGCTCGATGCCGTCGAAGTGCGTGCCCAGCGCCTCGAACAGGCGGCAACCCTCCACGGTGAGGCTCACCCCGCGCGGGCCGCGCTCCAGCAGGCGCCTGCCCAGCCGCTCCTCCAGCTGGCGCATCTGGTGGCTGAGCGCGCTCACGGTGAGATGCGCCTGCTCCGCGGCACGCGAGAGCTTGCCGTGGCGGGCAACCAGCACGAACTGCTGCAGCAGGTCCAGCGAGAGCCGCGTCATCTTGAATGTCCTTCAAGGCAGGCTTGCGAAGATATCGCTTTTTCGGGCACCCGTAACGCCTTACCTTGCACTCGTCCCCACTACCACTTGCAAGGAATTCACCATGCGCTCGCCCTTCGTCGGCCTGCTGCTGCAGCAAGGCCATGTGCATTCCCTCGAACTCGTCCGCCAGCTGGATCGCGCGGACCAGCGTCCGCTGAGCCTGCGCGGCGCATTCCGGCAACTGACCGCGACAGAGGTCGAACGCCGCAACTCGTGGCGCGCCACGGCAGGCGGCGCCCGCCGGCTGTTCCCCATCAACTCGCCCTGAACGTACCGGTCGGCGCATGGCCGCGCCGGCATGGCCGATGGAACCGCGCGGCGGCGCCGATACGGGGCAGACGGCCAGCGACCGCACGGCCCGGAACGACGCCTGGGTCTAGGCTGGCCTTGCTGGCCCCGTCGCGGGAGGACCCCATGATCTGCCGCATCTGGCACGGCATCACGCCACGCTCCAGGGCCGATGCCTATGCGAGCTTTCTGGAGCAGCACGCCGTTGCGGACTACCGTTCCGTTCCCGGCAACCGCTCCGTCGCCGTGCTTCGACGCGACGAGGCCGAGGTCACGCATTTCCTGACCGTGACGCATTGGGATGCGGAGGAGAGCATCCGTGCCTTCGCCGGAGACGACCTGCTCAAGGCCAGGTACTATCCCGAGGATGGCGACTATCTGCTGGAATTCGAGCCGCGTGTCCGGCACTTCGTCGTGACTGCTTTCGCCAGTCGCGGCTGAGCGGCGGCCGTCCGGGTCGGCACATCGCCCGACCCTGGCGCGCTGTCGTTGTCCCCACGGTGCGCCTCGCACGCTGTCCGCGTCGACGCGCCGGTGGTACGTCGGCCACATCCCGTCAGGAGGCTTCCATGCAACACCGCACGCTCGGCCGTTCGCCGCTTTCCATTGCCCCGCTGGTGTTCGGCGGCAACGTGTTCGGCTGGAGCGCCGATGAGGCGCGCTCGTTCGAGCTGCTCGACGCCTTCGTCGACGGCGGCGGCAACCTGGTCGATACCGCCGACGTCTATTCGGCGTGGGTGCCGGGCAACGCCGGCGGCGAATCGGAAACCATCATCGGCAAGTGGCTGAAGCGGAGCGGCAAGCGCGACCGCGTGCTGATCGCCACCAAGGTGGCCAAGTGGGCCGGGCATCCCGGCCTGTCGCCGCTCAACATCCGTGCTGCGGTGGAAGGTTCGCTCAAGCGCCTGCAGACCGATCGCGTCGACCTCTACTTCGCCCACCAGGACGACGCCAGCGTGCCGATGCACGAGACGCTGGGCGAGTTCGCGCGGCTGATCGAGGAGGGCAAGGTGCAAGCCATCGGCGCCTCCAACTTCACCGCCGACCGCGTCGTCGAGGCACTGGCGGTATCGAAGGAACACGGCCTGCCGCGCTACGAGTGCCTGCAGCCGGAATACAACCTCGTCGCACGCGCCGGCTACGAGGCGGAACTCGAACCACTGGCGCGCGAGGAAGGCCTGGGCGTGATCTGCTATTACGCGCTGGCCAGCGGCTTCCTCTCCGGCAAGTACCGCAGCGCGGCCGACCCCGCCAAGAGCGGCGCGCGCGGCGGCGCGGCGAAGCGCTTCCTCAACCCGCACGGGCTGGGCGTGCTCGCCGCGCTGGACGAGGTGGCCGCCGCGCACCAGGCCACGCCCGCCCAGGTGGCGCTGGCGTGGCTGATCGCCCGCCCGGGCATCACTGCGCCGATTGCCAGCGCCACCAGCGTGGCGCAGTTGCAGGAGCTGCTGGGCGCGCTGCAACTCACACTGGGCAGCGAGGAGGTCGCCGCGCTGGATCAGGCCAGCGCGAACTGATCAGTGCGTGGTGCTGGCCGCCGCGGCCGGCGCCACCGCGCTGCCTGCAGCGGCCGGCGCATCATCCAGCCCCTGTGGCGCCTCCACCGCGTAGCCCTGCGCCTTCAGCCTGGCGAGGTAGCCGCTGGGCGACAGCAACTCCTCCATCGGCAACATGGCGAAGCTGGTGTCGTTTTTCGCCAGCGCGTCGCGCGCGGCCGCCAGCCACACCACTTCCATTTGCGCGGGTATGTCATCCAGGCCGAGCTGGTGGGCGAAGCCGGCGCTGGTGATCGCGGTGACGCAGGCGTCGCGGCGGTGGCTGTCGGGCAGCCCGCGCAGCGCCGCCAGGTCGCCGGTGGCCCAGGCGTTGGCGCGCGCGGTCATCGCCGGCAGGTCGTGTTCGATGGCGTCCAGCGTGCGGCTGAAGCATTCCATGTCGCTGGGCGCGGCCGCCTTGAACGCCTTCAGCGCATCGCCCGGGTGCTTGATCTCCACGCGGTATTCCACCGGCGTCTCCGGCACGCCGTCCTGCTTCGCCAGCGCGGCCACCGCGCCCGATACGCCACCGTCGTTGCTGAGGCCGTTCGCCTTCAGCGCCTTCCTGTACAGCTCCTGCGCCGCGAACAGCGGCCGCCAGCGTTCGATGCCGCGGTCGTCGCCGATGTACTTCCGTTTCAGCGCCAGCCAGCGCTGGTAGGTGGATGCATCCATCACCTGGTCCAGCGTCTTGCCGTCCGGGTTCTTGCGCGCACCGTAGGCCGAGGGCAGCAGGAAGAGTTTCCCGAAGAAGCCGATGTCCGCCTTCAGCTTGATCCTCGGCTCCGGCAGCACCTGCCTGGCCTGCGCCAGCACCTGCTCCACCTCGCGCGACTCCCACTGGATGTGCCCCGGCAGCGGCGACAGCGTACCCAGCACCCACACCACGTGGCCGTCCTTGCTGACCTTCCACAGTCCCGGCCCCGACACCACGCCGCTGACGACCACGGGCGCCAGCAGCGGCACGTCGGCGGGCACGGGCGCAGCCGTCGCCGTGGCCGCCGACGGCGGTACCTGCGTCGGCGCGGCAAGCGCGGCCGGCGCAGCCAGCGCGAAACACAACAGCACGGTCCAGGGGCGCATCAGGTTCATCCTCGTCGGTCGTTCTCGGTACCGGGGAGGCGCATGGCCACTCCGGTGTGGGCGCCGCAACCGCGCCAGGCACACGATGTTCGTTGCTGTGGGGCAACGGCGCTTGAACGGATACGCCCGATCAAACACGCCGCCTGTGCCGAGGCGAAGACGTGGCCCGATGGATTATCGATGATCGGGCCGCCTGGCTGGCACGATCCACGGATGGTCGAGGCCGGCCGGGACGGTCGATCCCGATCGCTTGTCCCGACCAGGCTGGCTTGGACAGGGGCGGCCGCGCGGTGTTCGCCATTCAAGGCCACCGTGTAGCCGACGGACATGGATGGCGTTATCGTCTCCCGGATACGGAGGCGGCCCGAGTGCCCGGGCCTGCACGAAGAAGCCGCGGACCTCCTCTCCATGGATCCGGGATCCGGCACACCCGTGCCTGATGCCAGGATGGCTTCCCGCAATCATTGGTGACATCGACACAGGGGTTTTCCATGCGCCCGGTAGCCCGCCTGTTTTTCATCGCCGCGCTCGGCCTGCTGGGATCCGGCGCCCAGGCGGCGTCCGTTCCTTCGTACGACATCGTCATTCGCAACGGGCGCGTGATCGACGGCACCGGCTCGCCGGGGTACTCCGCCGACGTCGCGATCAAGGACGGCCGCATCGCCGCGATCGGCGCGCTTGGCCGGGTCGATGCCAGACAGGTCATCGACGCACGGGGCATGGTGGTCACGCCGGGCTTCATCGACATGCTGGACCAGTCGGGCCACACCCTGCTGGTGGACGGTCATGCGCCCTCGAAGATCTTCCAGGGGGTCACCACGCTGTTCACCGGCGAAGGCGAGTCGGTCGCGCCGCTCAACGACACCATCCTCAAGGAGGAGGGCGGGCACACCCAGCCGGCCTGGCAGACGCTGGACGGCTATTTCAGGCAGCTGCAAGGCCAGGGCATCGCGGTGAACCTCGGCACCTACGTCGGCGCCGCCACGGCGCGCGAAATGGTGATCGGCTATGGCGACCGCAAGCCGACCCCGGGCGAACTGAAGCAGATGCAGGCCATCGTCGCGGACGCGATGCGCGACGGCGCGTTCGGCGTTTCGACCGCGCTGCAATACCCGCCGGCCACCTACAGCACCACCCCGGAACTGATCGCACTGGCACAGACCGCGGCGAGCTACGGCGGCATCTACGCCACCCACATGCGCAGCGAAGGCGATGCCGAGATGGCCGCGCTCGACGAGGTCTTCGAGATTGCCCGCACGGCGCATGTCCCGGTCGAGATCTTCCACCTCAAGGTGGCCGGCCACCGGAACTGGGGCAGCATGCCGAAGGTGATCGCGAAGATCGACGCGGCGCGTGCCGAAGGCCTGGACATACGTGCCGATACCTATGCCTACACCGCCTGGGGCAACGACCTCGCCTCGTTCATCCCGCCATGGGCGCATGCCGGCGGCACGGCCGACCTGCTCGCGCGGCTCAAGGATCCGCAGACGCGCGCACGGATCGAACAGGACATGCGGACGCCTTCCGGCGCATGGAGCAACGACTGGCTGGAAGTCCCCGGCCCGCACGCGGTCGAAATCACCTCCGTGCAGGACCCGTCGCTCAAGGCACTGGAAGGCCGGCGCCTCGAGGACGTCGCCAGGAGCTGGCACGAGGCGCCGATCGACGCCCTGCTCGACCTGCTGATCAGGGACCATGCCGCCACCGACGTCGCCGTGTTCGGCATGTCGCAGCCTGACGTCACGCTCGCGCTCCGGCAGCCGTGGGTATCGATCTGCGACGATGCCGCGGCGCAGGCGCCCACCGGCCCGCTCGGCCAGGGCCATCCGCATCCGCGCGCCTACGCCGCGTTCTCGCGGATCATCACGGAATACGTGCGCAAGGATCATGCGCTGACGCTGGCGGAAGCGATCCACAAGATGACGGCCCTGCCCGCGCAGCGCATGGGTCTCACGCAGCGCGGCGTCATCAGGAAAGGCATGTGGGCCGACATCGCCGTCTTCGACCCGGCGCAGCTGCGCGCACCCGCGACGTTCGAGGAGCCGAAGCAGCTTGCGCAGGGCATGGACTATGTCCTGGTGAACGGCGTGCCGGTGATCGCGAAAGGCAAGATGACGCCGGCCTTGCCGGGCAAGGTGCTGCGCGGGCCCGGATTCAGGGAGGGCGGCCATCCGTCGTCGCAACGCACGGCCGTGCCTTGATGGCATGCCGCGGCGCCCATGCGTCTTCGCTGAGGTGAAGCACCCGCTCCCGACCGAAAACAGGTGTCCCGGACATGGGCATGCATCGATCCATTCCGGCGCAGGCGGCACGGATCAAGCCATCCCGCGGCTGGCGCGTGGGCCCGGTGATCACGACGACGGGTGGAACGAAACGGGGCGCCGAGGCGCCCCGTTTCCCATTGCGTCAAGACCGGACCGTTCTCACCGCAATTCCGCCAGTGCCGCGTTGAACGTGGCGCTGGGGCGCATGGCCTTGCTCACCCGCGCCATGTCGGGGTGGTAGTAGCCCTTGATGTCGACCGGCTTGCCCTGGGCGCCGTTCAACTCGCCGACGATCTTCGCCTCGTTGTCCGCCAGCGCCCTGGCCAGCGGAGCGAACTTCGCCTTGAGGCCGGCATCCTCGTCCTGCGCGGCCAGCGCCTGCGCCCAGTACAGGGCGAGGTAGAAGTGGCTGCCGCGGTTGTCCAGCTCGCCCACCTTGCGCGCGGGCGACTTGTTGTTGTCGAGGACCTTGCCGTTGGCCTGGTCCAGCGTCTTCGCCAGCACCTTCACCCGCGCGTCGCCGGTCTTGTCGCCCACGAATTCCAGCGACGCCTGCAGCGCGAGGAACTCGCCCAGCGAATCCCATCGCAGGTAGTCCTCTTCCAGGAACTGCTGCACGTGCTTGGGCGCGCTGCCGCCGGCGCCCGTCTCGAACAGGCCGCCGCCGGCCATCAGCGGCACGATGGAGAGCATCTTGGCGCTGGTGCCCAGCTCCATGATCGGGAACAGGTCGGTGAGGTAGTCGCGCAGCACGTTGCCGGTGACCGAGATGGTGTCCTGGCCCTTGCGGATGCGCTCCAGCGTGAACTTCGTGGCCGCCACCGGATCGAGGATGCTGATTTGAAGCGGCTTGCCGTCGAGGCCGCGGGTGTCGTGGTCCTTGAGGTAGCGCTCGACCTTTTTGATGATCTCGCGATCGTGCGCGCGCTGCGGATCGAGCCAGAACACCGCCGGCGTGTCCGACAGGCGCGCGCGGCTCACCGCCAGCTTCACCCAGTCCTGCACCGGCGCATCCTTGGTCTGGCAGGCGCGCCAGATGTCGCCGGCTTCCACGTCGTGCTGCAGCAACACCTTGCCGGACTCGTCGATGACCCTGACCACGCCGTCGGCGGCGATCTGGAAGGTCTTGTCGTGCGAGCCGTATTCCTCGGCCGCCTGCGCCATCAGGCCCACGTTGGGCACGCTGCCCATGGTGGCCGGGTCGAACGCGCCGTGCGCCTTGCAGTCCTCGATGGTGGCCGCGTACACGCCCGCGTAGCTGCGGTCGGGGATGATCGCCTTGCAGTCCTGCTGCTTGCCTTCGGCGTTCCACATCTTGCCGGAGTCGCGGATCATCGCCGGCATCGAGGCGTCGATGATGACGTCGCTGGGCACGTGCAGGTTGGTGATGCCCTTGTCGGAATTCACCATCGCCAGCGCGGGGCGCTGCGCGTATTCGGCCGCGATGTCGGCCTTGATCGCCGCCTGCGTCTCCGCCGGCAGGCTGCCGAGGCGCGCATACAGGTCGCCGATGCCGTTGTTGGCGTCGAAGCCGGCCTGCTGCAGCGCGTCGGCATGCTTCGCCAGCACGTCCTTGTAGAACTCATTCACCACCACGCCGAACATGATGGGATCGGACACCTTCATCATGGTGGCCTTGAGGTGCACCGAGAACAGCACGCCCCGCGCCTTGGCGTCGGCGATCTGCGCGGCTATGAAGGCGGCCAGCGCCTTGCGGCTCATCACCGCGGCGTCGAGGATCTCGCCGGCCTTCAGCACCACCTTCTCCTTCAGCAGCTTGCTGGAGCCGTCCTTGCCGAGCCACTCGATCTTCACCGAAGTCGGCGCGTCCACCACCACGGACTGCTCGCTGCCGTAGAAGTCGCCGTCGTCCATGTGCGACACGTGGGTCTGCGAATCCTTGCTCCACGCGCCCATCTTGTGCGGGTGCTTGCGCGCGTAGTTCTTCACCGAGAGCGGCGCGCGGCGATCGGAATTGCCCTCGCGCAGCACCGGGTTCACCGCACTGCCCTTCACCTTGTCGTAGCGCGCCTTGGCGTCCTTCCCGGCATCGTCCTGCGGCGCGTCCGGGTAGTCCGGCAACGCGTAACCCTGCGCCTGCAGCTCCTTGATCGCGGCCTTCAGCTGCGGCACCGAGGCGCTGATGTTCGGCAGCTTGATGATGTTGGCGTCCGGCGTGGTGGCGAGCTTGCCCAGCTCGGCGAGGTGGTCGCCGATCTTCTGGCCGTCCTGCAGGCGATCCGGGAACTGCGCCAGGATGCGCCCGGCCAGCGAGATGTCGCGCGTCTCCACCGCGATGCCGGCGGTGGCGGTGAACGCCTCGACGATGGGCAGCAGCGACGCCGTGGCGAGGAACGGTGCTTCGTCGGTGAGGGTGTAGATGATCTTGGGCGTGTCGGACATGGTCGGCGGGACTCTCTGACGGCGATGGGGAATGGCGCGAGGCCAGCGCGCCATTGTCGCGGTTTCCGGTGCAGGCGGCAAAGCACATGCCGCATCGACGCGATTCGCGCCGGCACGGTGCCCACCGCGATGCGTTGCGGCCTGCCCGTCCGTCACAACGATCTGCTAGCTTGCCGATTCCATGTGCTTATTCGATTCCGTCATGCCCCGTCGCCGCATCGCTCTCGCCCTCCTCGCCGCCGCCCTGCTCGCCGGCTGCGCCCACCAGCCCGCGCACGCGCCCGGCCTGCCTGACGGCACGCGCGCCACGGTGGCGATCCTGGAAACCACCGACATCCACTCCAACATCCTCGGCTACGACTACTACAAGCAGAAGGCCGATCCCACGCTGGGCTTCGAGCGCACCGCCACGCTGATCGCCGAGGCGCGCAAGCAATTCCCGAACCACTTCCTGTTCGACAGCGGCGACACCATCCAGGGCACGGTGCTGGCGGATTGGCAGGCGCAGGTGCAGAAGCTGGCCTGCGGACAGGAACTGGCGATCTACCGTGCGATGGATGCGGTGGGCTACGACGGCGGCACCGCGGGCAACCACGAGTTCAACTACGGGCTGGGCTGGCTCTCGCAGGTCACCGGCACGCCGATGAACGTGGATGGCGGCACGCGGCAGCGCTGCGCCGGGCCGCATTTCCCGCTGGTGCTGGCGAACGTGGACAGCGCGCGCGACGGCGCGCCGATCTTCAAGCCGTGGACGATCGTCACCAGGCCGATCGCGGTGCAGCTGCCGGACGGCAAGACGGAGAACGTGCCGCTGCGCGTGGCGATCATCGGCTTCACCCCGCCGCCGATCATGCAGTGGGACAAGCAGAACCTTGCCGGCAAGGTCAGCGTGGACGGCGTGGTGGAGGCGGCGAGGAAATACCTGCCGCAGATCCAGGCGCAGCATCCGGACCTGGTGGTGGCGATCGTGCACGGCGGCCTCGACACCGCGCCGTACACGCCCGCGATGGAGAACGCCGGCTGGCACCTGGCCGGCGTGCCCGGCATCGACGTGCTGCTGCTCGGCCATTCGCACACGGAGTTCCCCGGACCGCGCTTCGCGAAGATGAAGGACGTGGACGACGTGCGCGGCTTCGTGCGCGGCGTGCCCGCGGTGATGGGCGGCTTCTTCGGCAAGGACCTGGGCGTGGTCGAGCTGGCGCTGGATCGCCGGGACGGCCGCTGGAGCATCGACAAGAGCCGGACGCACAGCGAGGTGCGGCCGATCTGCGGCAAGCCCGGTGACGCCGCCAGCTGCGTGGCAGCCGACCCCGCCATCGCGCCGCTGGTGGCGAAGGTGCAGGCAGCCGTGGTGGCCTACGTCAACACGCCGATCGGGCGCAGCGACGTGCGCCTCTCCAGCTACTTCGCCGACGAGGGCGACATGACGGCGCTCGCCGTGGTCAATGCCGCGCAGCGCGACTACGTGCGCGCCGAGCTGCCGCGCCTGCACCCCGAGCTGGCGCAGGTGCCCGTGCTCTCCGCCGCCGCCGCGTTCCGCACCGGCTTCGGCGGCCCGGACGACTACACCGACGTGGCGCCCGGCCCGCTCACCCTGCGCAGCGCGGCCGACCTGTACTTCTATCCGAACACGCTCGCCGCGGTGAAGACCGACGGCGCCGGCGTGAAGGCGTGGCTGGAGGAATCCGCCAAGCGCTTCAACCGCATCGACCCGGCGAAGACCGACGCGCAGCAACTGATCAACACCCGCTTCCCCGGCTTCAACTTCGACCAGCTCCAGGGCGGCCTCCACTACGTCATCGACGTGGCCAGGCCGGCGGGCCAGCGCATCGTGGCGCTGACCTTCGACGGCAAGCCGGTGCGGCCCGGCCAGCCCTTCGTCGTGGTCACCAACAACTACCGCGCCAGTGGCGGCGGCCGGTTCCCGGGGCTGGACGGCGGCAGCATCGTGCTGGCGGCACCCGCCGGCACGCGCGAGATCGTGGCGCGCTGGCTGCAACAGCATCGCGAGATCGGCGCGCACGACCTGCCGGCCCGTTCCTGGCATTTCGCAAAACTGAAGACCGCCGGCCCGGTGCTGTTCACCAGCGCCAGCAACAAGCAGGCGATCGCCCGGGCCGACGGCCTCGGCGACATCCGCGAGCTGCAGGACCACGGCGACGGCACGGCGACCTACGCGATCGACCTGTCGCGCTGACGAACCGGCCGCCGCGTGCCAGGCTGCGCCCGCTGCGCGGCGGCGGCTCAGTCCACCGGCGTGTGGCGCAGGCGGCCCACTTCGGCGGGCCGCACCGCGCTGGCGCGGTTCGACCAGGACTGGCGGATGTAATTGACCACCGCGGCCACCTCGTCGTCGCTCAGCTGCTGCGCGAATGGCGGCATCGAATACGGCCGCGGGTTGCCGGCAGTGGCCGGCGCGAAACCGCCCAGCAGCACGCTGCGCACCGCATTGGTGGCGGTGGGCCCGTTGATCGAGCCGTTGCCGTCCAGCGGCGGGTAGATGCCGGGCACGCCCTCGCCGTGCTTGCCGTGGCAGGCGGCGCACTGCCGCGCGTAGAGCTCGCCGCCCTGTGCGTGGCTGGCAGCCTGCACGAACGCGACGGGCGCCGCGGCAGCCGGTCCGCGCGCGGGCAGCGCCTGCAGGTAGGCCGCCACGGCCTGCAGGTCGGCGTCGCTCATGTGCTGGGTGCTGTTGCGCACCACGTCAGCCATCGGACCGAAGGCGACGCCCCTGGCCGAGCGGCCGGTCTTGAGCAGGTCCACGATGTCCCGGCGGCTCCAGCCCGCCAGGCCGCCGCCCGGCTGCGCGCCGAGGTCGGGCGCATACCAGTCCAGCGCGGGGATGGTGCCGCCGGCGAGATGGCGGTCCGGGTCCATGCCGCCCCAGGCATTGCGCGTGGTATGGCACTCGTTGCAATGGCCCAGGCCCTGCACGAGGTAGGCGCCGCGGTTCCACTCCGGCGACCTGGCCGGGTCGGGCCGGTACACGCCCGGCTTGAAGTACAACGCACGCCACGCCAGCAGGCTGCTGCGCACGCTGTAGGGAAAGGCCAGGCCCGGCTCGCGATCGGGCTGGTGCACCGGGGGCAGCGATTTCAGGTAGGCGAAGATCGCCAGCGCGTCGTCGCGGGTGACCCTGGTGAACGAGGTGTAGGAGAACACCGGATACAACGGCTCGCCGCGGCGCCCCTTGCCTTCGTGCAGTGCCTGCCAGAAGTCCCCGAAGCTCCACTGGCCGATGCCGGTTTCCGCATCGGGCGTGATGTTGGGCGCGGGCACGTCGCCGAACGGCGTGGCCAGCGAGCGGCCACCGGCATAGCGCTGGCCGCCACGCTCGGTATGGCAGGCGGCGCAGTCGCCCACGGTGGCGAGGTATTCGCCGCGCGCGACCAGCGCGGGATCGCGCAGCTTCGCGGCCTCGGCCTCGAGCTGCGCGGCGGGCGCCTGGTGTACGCGGCCAGGCACGAACAGCCACCAGGCGAGCAGGGCCGCGCCGGACAGCGCCAGGATCAGGATGCCGCTTCGCCGCCCGCGCTTCATGGATTCACCTCGTTCTTGCCCAGCACGCACCAGCCTGGCAACGGCTCATGCTGCGCACTGGCCGGCAACGGATGCATGTCGGCCGGCGGTGGCTGGCTGGCCAGCCACGCGGCCACCGCGGCGACATCGTCGCCGGTCATGCGATTGGCCACCACGACCATGCAGCCGGGGCCATCGCTGACACGCTGGTGCGTGCGCCACGCGTCGAGCTGGGCATCGATGTAGGCGTAGGACAGTCCCGCCAGGCCCGGCATCATCGGTTCCACGCCGGTCAGCGTGCTGCCGTGGCAACTCGCGCAGGCCGGCACGCCGCGGCCCGGGTCTCCGTGGCGCACCAGTTGTTCGCCGCGCTGCCGTGCCGCGGCCGATACCGCGGGCAGCGATTGCCGGTGGTACGGCACCTGCTGCGCCGCGAAGTATTCCGCGATCCGTCGCAGGTAATCCGGGCTCAACGGGCGCACCACGTATTCCATCGCCGCGTGGTGGCGCTGGCCATCCTGGAAGGACTCGAGCTGCTGCAGCAGATAGCCGGCCGGCTTGCCGGCCAGGCGCGGCACTTTCGCGTCGCCGGGCAAACCTTCGCCACGGGCACCGTGGCAGCTGGCGCAGGCGGCCACGCGCTGCTGCATGGAATCCGGCACATCCGTCGCGGCGACCGCCATGCCGACGCCGGACGCAAGCAACACGACGCCGGCGCGGGGCAGCCAGCGCAAGGAGGAGGAGAGATTCATCGCCGATATTGTAATTGTGCGGGTCCACGCCGGACGGCCAAAACCGGCCATCGCGACAACCTGCCGCGGCCGCGCGCCCGCGCCGGACACGGCGGAACAGTTGCAAATGCATCTGTTGACTGCAGTGCAACATCGGCCTTAGTGTCGACGCCATGTCGCCGCTTTCCGCCCTCGCCCGCATGCACTTCGCCCCGGCTGCCGCCGGTCGCATGCCGCCGCGCGCGGGCGACATCGCCAGCACCATTACCACCACGATTACCACCGGTACCGGTACCTGGTCCGGGCGGAGCGTCGTGCGTAGCTGAGTTTCCCCACGCAACGGCCCGCCCTCGACGAGGCGGGCCGGCACACGCCGACACGCCAGACAGGACGGGCCTCCATCGGAGAGGCCGTCGTGATCACCTGTGCAATCGAGCAAGTCCCACACCCTTCGTTGCCACCGCTCGCGATGCCGCGCGCCGGCACCGGTCGGCGCACGCTGGCGGTGGGCGTGATCGGCCCGGGCCGGGTCGGCAGCGCGTTGCTGGAACAGTTGCGCGCGGCGCAGCCGCGACTGGCGCGCGACCACGCGCTGGAGCTGAAACTGTGCGGCGTGGTGGCCAGCAAACGCATGTGGCTGGACTGCGACGACGCCGAACTCAACGGCCGCCACGGCGGCGCGCAAATCTGGCGGCCGAACGACCTGGATGCGTTCGCCGCCCACGTGCACGGCAACGACGATCGCCACGCGCTGCTGGTCGACTGCAGCGCCAGCGACGCCGTCGCCACGCACTATCCGCGCTGGCTGGCCGCCGGCCTGCACGTGGTGACACCGAACAAGCTGGCCGGCAGCGGCCCGCTGGAGCGCTGGCAGGCGATCCGCGCCGCCTGCACGGGCGGCGCGCGCTTCCGCTATGAGGCCACCGTCTGCGCCGGCCTGCCGGTGGTGCAGACCTTGCGCGACCTGCTCGACACCGGCGACGAATTGCTGGGCATCGAGGGCATGTTCTCCGGCACGCTGGCCTGGCTGTGCAATCGCCACGACGGCAGCCAGCCGTTCTCCGCGCTGCTGCGCGAGGCGCATGCGCTGGGCTATACCGAGCCCGATCCACGCGAGGATCTGTCCGGCCTCGACGTGGCGCGCAAGCTGGTGATCCTCGCCCGCGAGGCCGGCTGGCCGCTGTCGCTGGAACAGGTGGCCGTGGAGAGCCTGGTGCCGCCCGCGCTGGCCGCGTTGCCGCCGGACGAATTCATGCGGCGTCTCGATGAACTCGACCCGCCGCTGGCCGCGAAGCTGGCCACGGCGCGCGCCGAAGGCGGCGTGCTGCGCCACGTCGCCCGCCTCGACCGGCACGGCCGCGCCAGCGTGAGACTGGCGGTGCTGCCGGCCACGCACGCGTTCGCGCACAGCCGGCTCACCGACAACGTGGTGCAGTTCACCACCCGCCGCTACTGCGATAATCCGCTGCAGGTGCAAGGCCCCGGCGCGGGGCCGGAAGTCACCGCGGCCGGCGTGTTCGCCGACCTGCTGCGCATCGCCGAGTCGCTGGGGGTGCAGGCATGAACGCCCTCGCCCCGTTGCAGGAACCCATGAGCGCACGATCGCCACGCCTCGCCCACGCCACCGCCTTCGCACCCGCCTGCGTCGGCAACGTCGGCGTGGGCTTCGACATCCTCGGCCACAGCATGGCCGGCGCCGGCGACCGCGCCGAGGTGCGCCGCATCGACGAGCCCGTCGTGCGCATCGCGGCGATCCGCGGTTGCGTGACCGCGCTGCCCACCGACGCGGGCGCGAATACCGCCGGCGCCGCCCTGCTCGCGCTGCGCAAGGCGCTGGGGGTGCAGCACGGTTTCGAGCTCACCCTGCACAAGGGCATCGCGCTGGGCTCGGGCATGGCCGGCTCGGCGGCCTCCTGCGTGGCCGCGCTGGTCGCCGCCAACGCGCTGCTGGAGACGCCGCTGCCACGCGAGGCGCTGTACGGCTTCGCGATGGATGGCGAGGCGGTGGCCAGCGGCGGCCGCCACGGCGACAACGTGGGCCCGCAACTGCTCGGCGGCCTGGCGCTGGCCACGCACGACCGCGTGCTGCGCATCCCGGTGCCGGCCGGCTGGCATTGCGCGCTGGTGCATCCGCACTTCGTGCTGGAAACGCGCAAGGCGCGCGCGGCGCTGGCCGGCCATTACGCGCTGGGCGAGTTCGTGGCGCAGAGCGCGAACCTCTCGCTGCTGCTGGCCGGCTGTTTCCAAGGCGACGCCGCGCTGGTGCGCGAGGGGCTGAAGGACGTGCTGGTGGAACCGCGGCGCGCGTCACTGGTGCCGAACTTCGCGCGGGTGAAGCAGGCCGCGCTCGATCATCGCGCGCTGGGGGCCAGCATTTCCGGAGGCGGCCCCAGCGTGTTCGGCTGGTTCGAGCAGCGTGATGAAGCGGAGGCGGCTGCCGTGGCCATGCGTGCGGCGTTTGCCGAAGCCGGGCTGGACAGCGATGCGTTCGTGGCGCCGATCGATGGGCCGGCGGCCACGCTGCTCGATGACGAGGCGGCCGCATGAGTGCAGCCTTGCGTTTCCCCAGTACGCGCGGGCGCGCACCGGCCGCCACGTTGAGCGCGGCGATGGCTGCCGGGCTGGCGCCGGATGGCGGCCTGTATGTTCCGCGGCAGTTGCCGGCGCTGGCTCCCGCGGACTTCGATCCGCACGGCTCGCTGGCCGGCACCGCCGCCACCCTGCTCGCGCCGTTTTTCGCCGGCGATCCGCTGGCCGCCGAGCTTCCCGCGATCTGCGCCGAGGCGCTGGATTTCCCCGTGCCGTTGCGCGCGCTGCCCTATCGCGACGCGCAGGTGCTGGAGCTGTTCCACGGCCCCACCGCGGCGTTCAAGGACGCGGGTGCGCGCTTCCTCGCCGCCTGCCTGCGCCGGCTGCCGCGGGCGGACGAGCGGCCGCTCACCATCCTCGTCGCCACCTCGGGCGACACCGGCGCGGCGGTGGGCGCGGCCTTCCATCGCCAGCCGGGCGTGCGCGTGGCGATCCTGTATCCGGATGGCCTGGTTTCGCCACGCCAGGCGCATCAGCTCGGCTGCTTCGGCGACAACGTGCAGGCGCTGCGCGTGGCCGGCCGTTTCGACGACTGCCAGCGCATGGTGAAGGCCGCGCTCAACGACGCCGGGCTGCAGCGCGACGTGCCGCTCAGTTCCGCCAACAGCATCAGCCTGGGCCGCCTGCTGCCGCAGATGAGCTACTACGCGCACGCCGCGTTGGCATTCTGGCGCGAACGCGGCGAGCCGCTGCACTTCATCGTGCCCACCGGCAACCTCGGCAACGCCCTGGCCTGCCTGTGGGTGCGCGCGATGGGCCTGCCGGTGGGCGATATCCGCCTCGCCTGCAACGCCAACGCCACCCTGCCCGCGTTCTTCGCCGGGGGCGACTATGCGCCGCGCGAAGCGGTCGCCACGCTGGCCAACGCGATGGACGTGGGCGCGCCCAGCAACTTCGAGCGCCTGCGCTGGACCTTCGGCGGCGACGATACGGCGCTGCGCTGTGCGCTGCGGGCGGAAAGCGTGGACGACGCCACGATCCGCCACACGATTGCCACGCACGCCTGCGAACATGGCGAAGTGTTCTGCCCGCACACCGCCGCTGCCGTGCATCTGCTCGACCGTTTGCGTGAACGAGGCGACACGCGACCCTGGGCCGCGGTCGCCACCGCGCATCCGGCAAAGTTCGAGCAGGTGGTGGAGCCGCTGGTCGCCCGGCCGGTGCCGGTGCCGCCCGCACTGGCGGCGATGCTGCAGCGGCCGGCCACTGCCGGACCGTTGGCGGCGACCGACGCAGCCCTGAAGCACTGGCTGCGCGAACCGCCGCCTGCCTGAAACCGTACGCGATCGTGCCGTCGTCACGGCGGCGCCACGTACCCGGCTCGCGGATGACTGGCACGGCTTCGTCGGCTATGCGGGGGGACTGCGCAGCCATTACGATAGGTCGAGGGAGTGCCGGCCGTGCCGGTGGCACGCGTCGGCATGCATGATCCCGCGTCTGCGGCATGCGCACCCGCCTGCGGCCCCAGTGACGCACGTCGCTGTCTCCCTTCATGGCCGCCGCCAAGGCGGCCCGCGCCAGCCAGCAGACCTGGGACGCCCGCATGCAGAATCCGGAAGACAGCAAGATCGCCATCATCGGCCTGGGCTACGTCGGCCTGCCGCTGGCGGTGGAATTCGGCAAGCGTTGCGACACGCTCGGTTTCGACATCAACCAGACACGCATCGGGGAGTTGCGCGCCGGCCGCGACAACACGCTCGAGGTGGATGCCGCCGAACTGGCCGCCGCCGCGCGCCTGCGCTTTTCGGCGACGCTGGACGACCTGCGCGACCGCAACGTCTACATCGTCACCGTGCCCACCCCGATCGACCAGGCCAAGCGGCCGGACCTGACCCCGCTGGTCAAGGCCAGCCAGACCCTGGCCAAGGTGCTGAAGCCGGGCGATCTCGTGGTGTACGAGTCCACCGTCTACCCCGGCTGCACCGAGGAAGTGTGCGTGCCCATCCTTGCCGAGGGCTCCGGGCTGGTCTTCAACCGGGACTTCTTCGCCGGCTACAGCCCCGAGCGGATCAACCCGGGCGACAAGCAGCACCGCGTCACCGGCATCCTCAAGGTCACCTCCGGCTCCACGCCGGAGGTCGCCGATTTCGTCAACCGCCTGTACGGCTCGATCATCACCGCCGGCACCCACCAGGCCAGCTGCATCAAGGTGGCCGAGGCGGCCAAGGTGATCGAGAACACCCAGCGCGACCTCAACATCGCCCTGGTCAACGACCTCGCGATCCTGTTCAACAAGCTCGGCATCGACACGCTGGAGGTGCTGCAGGCGGCCGGCACCAAGTGGAACTTCCTGCCGTTCCGGCCGGGCCTGGTCGGCGGCCACTGCATCAGCGTCGATCCCTACTACCTCACCCACAAGGCGCAGGAGGTGGGCCATCACCCGGACGTGATCCTGGCCGGCCGGCGCACCAACGACGGCATGGGCCCGTACATCGCCGGCGAGGTGATCCGGCTGATGGTGCGCAAGGGCATCAACCCGGTGCATGCGCGCGTGCTGCTGCTGGGCCTGGCGTTCAAGGAGAACTGCCCGGACCTGCGCAACACGCGGGTGGTCGACATCGTGCAGGCGCTGCGCGGCTACAACGCGCAGGTCGACGTGCATGACCCGTGGGTCAATGCCGCCGAGGCCGAGCACGAATACGGCCTCGTGCCGCTGGCCGAGCCCGCCCGGGGAGCCTACGACGCGGTGATCGTCGCGGTGGGCCATCGCCAGTTCGTGGCGCTGGGCGCCGAAGGCGTGCGTGCCTACGGCAAGCCCGAGTCCGTGGTCTACGACGTCAAGTACGTGCTGCCGCGCGACGCGGTCGACGGGAGGCTGTGATGGCCACGCTGGACAGCTTGCTGCCGCCGGACCTGCAGGCGCGGGTGCGCGCCGAAACGGGCGCCTGGCTGGTCACCGGCGCCGCCGGCTTCATCGGCTCCAACCTGGTCGAGGCGCTGCTGGGCCTGGGCCAGGCCGTGGTCGGCCTGGACAACTTCGCCACCGGCCACCGGCGCAACCTCGACGAGGTGGAGCAGCTGGTCGGTCCCGAGGCGTGGTCGCGCTTCCGCTTCATCGAGGGCGACATCCGCACGATCGATGACTGCCGCGCCGCCTGCGCCGGCGTGCGCCATGTGCTGCACCAGGCCGCGCTGGGCTCGGTGCCGCGCTCGATCGAGGATCCGCTGGCCACCCACGCGGCCAACGCCACCGGCTTCATCAACATGCTGGTGGCCGCGCGCGACGCCGGCGTGGCCAGCTTCACCTACGCCGCCTCCAGTTCCACCTACGGCGACGAGCCCAGCCTGCCCAAGGTCGAGGACCGCATTGGCCGCGCGCTGTCGCCCTACGCGGCGACCAAGCTGTTCGACGAGATCTACGCCGAGGTGTTCGCCCGCTGCTACGGCTTCAAGTCCGTCGGCCTGCGCTACTTCAACGTGTTCGGCCGCCGGCAGGATCCGGAAGGCGCCTATGCCGCGGTGATCCCGCAATGGATCGCCACCATGATCCGCGGCGAGGACGTGTTCATCAACGGCGACGGCGAGACCACGCGCGACTTCTGCCACGTCGCCAACGCGGTGCAGGCCAACCTGCTGGCGGCGCTGTCGACCGACGAGCACCGCGACCTGGTCTACAACGTGGCGGTGGGCCAGCGCACCAGCCTCAACCAGCTGTTCGAGGGACTGGTGCAGCAGCTCGCGGCCGAGAACCTGCATTACGACCGGCCTCCGGTCCACCGCGAATTCCGCGCGGGCGACGTGCGCCACTCGCTGGCCGACATCAGCCGCGCCGCCACGCGCCTGGGCTACGTGCCCACCCATACCCTGGTCCAGGGCCTGGGCGAGGCGATGCCGTGGTACCTGGGGTTCATCGCACAACAGGCCCGGAGCCCGTGACCCCACTGCAGCGGTAAGCCGGGCCGCGTGCCGGTGGATTCGTCCAGTTCCCGTGGCCGGCCGCCGATCGAGATGTCAAATATGTGAAGTATTCGACATATGTAATTATTGCACATTCGGTCGACAAGTGATATGGACAGCGGCCCGTAGCATTGCTACCCTTCATGTCCCACTGGCACTGGATGCCGGGGGAGGGGGTAGAGGGAATGTTGCGGTTTCTGCATAGGCAATCCACGCGCTGGCTGCTGCTGCTGGCGGTAGTCGAGCTGCTTCTGCTTTGCGCATCGCTGAACGCCGCCACCTTGCTGCGCTTCGGCGACACCAACGAGCTGCACCACCTGCCCGAGCGTTCGCTGCTGTTCGGCCTGATGCTGCTGCTCGGCCTGGCGGCCATGGGCCAGTACCAGGCGCACATGCGTGTCACCTGGTTCGGACTGCTGGCGCGCCAGGCGGTCGGCTTCACGCTCGGCGGCCTGGGTCTGGTCGTGGCGTACTACGTGCTGCCGAAGGCCTACATGGGTCGCGGCGTGCTGGGTATCGCGCTGGTGGTCGGCTTCGTCGCGGTCACCGCGTTCCGCGCGGTTTTCCTGCGGCTGGTCGAGGTGGAAGCGTTCAAGCGGCGGGTGCTGATCCTCGGCGGCGGCACGCGCGCGGCACAGATCCACAACCGCATGCGCCGCCGCTCCGACCGGCGCGGTTTCGTGGTGGTCGGTTTCGTGCCCCGGCCCGACGAAACCGTCAGCGTGCCGACCGAATTGCTGGTCACGCCCAATGCTCCGCTGGACGTCTGGGCCGAACGGCACGGCATCGACGAGATCGTGGTCGGCGTCGACGATCGCCGCGGCAGCCTGATGATGGACGAGCTGCTCGAATGCCGGCAGCTGGGCATCGAGGTGACCGACCTCACCACCTTTTTCGAGCGCGAATCCGGGCGTGTGCAGCTTTCGCTGACCTACCCTTCGTGGCTGGTCTATTCGGGTGGCTTCTATGCCTCGCCGATGCGCCGGCTCAGCAAGCGCAGTTTCGACCTGGCCGCGGCGCTGCTGGTGCTGGCGCTGGCCTGGCCGCTGATGCTGCTGACGGCACTGGCCATCCGCCTCGAATCGGGTCCGGGCCAGCCCATCCTGTATCGCCAGGAACGCGTGGGCGTGCGTGGCCGCACCTTCTGGCTGATCAAGTTCCGCAGCATGAGGATCGATGCCGAGCGCGATGGCGTGGCGCGCTGGGCGTCCAGGGACGACAGCCGCGTGACCCGCGTCGGCCGCTTCATCCGCAAGGTGCGGCTGGATGAACTGCCGCAGCTGTGGAACGTGCTCAAGGGCGAGATGAGCTTCATCGGTCCGCGCCCCGAGCGACCGCAGTTCGTCGCCGACCTGGCGCAGAAGATCCACTACTACCACCTGCGCCACTGCCTCAAACCCGGCCTGGCCGGCTGGGCGCAGCTGCGCTACCCGTACGGCGCATCCGAGGACGACGCCGCCGAGAAGCTCAAGTACGACCTCTACTACGTCAAGAACAACAACCTGCTGTTCGACCTGCTGATCCTGATCCAGACGGTCGAGGTGGTGTTGTTCGGCCGGGGCGCACGCTGACCGGCCGCCTGTCGGGGCCGGTCCGGTGCATCCATCTGATCCGAGGATTCGCCATGCCGAATCGAAGCTTGCCGAGCCATCCGGGCACATCCGCCACGCACGGACGGGGGCTGCTCGCGGCACCCCGCCGCAACTGGCGTTGGCGCGCCGCGCTGGCGGGGGCCGCGGCGTTGCTGGCGGCCGTGGTGATGGCGCAGGCCATCGTGCGGATCCGCGACGAACCAGCGGCGCCTGACAACCACGCGGTACCCGCCGCCGTGACGGAGGAAGCGGCACGGCAAGTGCCGCTCGCCGCATCACCGGCCACGCCGGCGCGCCCCCGGACAGTTCCCGCCGTTGCGGTGACGCAGGCGATGCAGGCACCGGCTGTGGCGGATGCCAGGGCAGCTGTGCAGCTCTCGCCGGAGAGCCTGGCATGGACCTATCAGGACCTGCCATGCGATGCCCGGGCCGCCGCCGCACAGGCATCCCATCCATGCGAGCCCTCGCGCGTACTGGCCCTGGTGGATGCCAAGACGCGCCCACGCGGCGCTTCCACGCCGACGCCGGCCGCCTTCTCGGTGCAGGCGCTGGCCGCGGTGACGCTGGCGCCTCATCCGCGCCTGCTGCTGGACAGCACCACGCTGGCCGCACTGCGCCAGCGCGCCACCAGCTCCAACCCGCAATGGACGGCGTTGAAGGCGCAGTGCGACTCCTACATCGGCGGCACGGTGGAGTACCCCACGGGCAACACCTATCCGGACCTGCCCAACATCGGCCAGGGCTACCAGGGCAGCGGCTACGTGCCCGCCCTGCTGGCCGAAGGCATGTGCTACCAGGTGCTCAAGACCAGCAATGCCTCGGCGGCCGCCAACTACGGAGCCAAGGCGGTGGACATCCTGCTCAAGATGTCCACCTCCGGCAGCCAGGGCCAGCCGCCCTGCACCGACAGTGGCTACGGCATGCGGTTCTACGGCGTGGGCATGGGCCTGGGCTACGACTGGGTGTACGACCTGCTGACGCCGGCCCAGCGCACGCAGGTCTACACCACCGCGAACGCGTGGATCACCGCCTGGGAGGCGCCGAACGGCTGTGCCGATTTCGAGTACGCGCATCCGCAGAGCAACTACTACGCGGGCTACTTCCATGCCAAGGCGGCCATCGCCCTGGCCACCTACGAGGACAACCCCTCGGCGCCGGCGCAGTGGGACGACTGGCTGAACAACCAGTTCGCCAAGCGCGTGCAGCCGTACTACCAGCAGCACCTGCTGGGCGGCGGCTGGCCCGAGGGCTACGCCAACTACGC
Organism: Rhodanobacter geophilus; assembly: GCF_040812275.1. Taxonomy (NCBI): domain Bacteria; kingdom Pseudomonadati; phylum Pseudomonadota; class Gammaproteobacteria; order Lysobacterales; family Rhodanobacteraceae; genus Rhodanobacter; species Rhodanobacter geophilus. The sequence continues at coordinate 209,396 of NZ_JBFOHL010000008.1, forward strand.
CCCGCTGGGCGTGCTCAACATGACCATGCCCCTGCGCGAGGTCAAGACCGCCACCGGCCAGGACCTGGTGCATGCCACGGCGCCCTATGCCTACCCACTGGACAGCGCCGATTACACGATGCACTTCACCTGGCCCTCGCGTGCCTATTTCGACGACCGCGACACCAATCATTCCGGTTCGGGCAGCCAGCCGCCGGGCACCACCCAGGTGGGTTTGTTCCAGCAGCTGCTCGGCGCGCTCGACTACTGGGGTTCGCCGCACAGCGCGATCCTGCGCCAGTACCTGGCCGATGTGAACGCCGCCACCAGCGGCTACGGCGCGGCGGATCCGTGGCTGCAATTCCTGGCGCTGGACCCGGCCGGCACGGTGGCACCGGTGAGCGGACTGCCGCTGTCCTATTTCGCGCAGGGACTGGGTGCGGTCGCCGCACGCTCGGACTGGGGCACCGGCGCCAGCTGGATGTCCTTCCGCGCCGCGCCGTACGCCAACAATCCCGCGCAAGGCGAGGAGTACTTCGACCAGGGCAGCCTGGCCCTGGTCCGCGGTGGCACGCCGCTGCTGCTCAATGCCGCCGGCTGGATGGTGCACGACCCCAACGGCACCGCCGACGAGAACCTGGTCTACACCGACAACTTCGGCAGCTTCAGCAGCGGCAACATCTATTCGGGCAACCGCCAGATCTACAACGTCTTCTACGTGCGCAACATGAGCAACGGCACGCCGGCCGAACAGTTCGGCCAGTTCGCCAGCACCAGCGAGGACAACCAGGCCAGCACCAAGGTGGCCGCGTTCGAGGACGGCGGCAGCTACGTCTACGTGCTGGCGACCGGCCTGCAGGACATGTACCGCAGCTTCGCCGCCGGCAAGGCCGTGGTGAACTGGTCGCGCGAGGTGGTGTACCTGCGTCCGAACCGCTTCGTGGTCTACGACCGCACCACGGCCGGCAGCGCGGGCTACGACCAGTACATGGCCTGGCACTTCCCGGCCAGCCCGGCCAGCGGTTCCGCCGCGGCCGGCGACAATCGCCTGGACGTCAGCTACGGCGGGACCTATGCCGGCGCGATGACCACCGTGCTGCCGCAGAACGCGAAGCTGACGACCGTGGCGATGTACCCGACCAGCAACCCGGTCAAGGCCTGGCAGGTGCAGGTGCGCCCGGCCGCGGCCGCGGCCAGCCAGCAGTGGCTGACCGTGTTCGACCTGTCCGGCTCCGCATCCGCGGTGGCCGGCGCCAAGCCGGTGGTCGTCAACCAGGGCGGCATCGTCGGGGTGCAGCTGGCCGCTGCGGACGGCAGTGCGGTGGTGGTCAGCAGCACGGGCACGGCCGGCACGCGGCTGGCCGGCACGATCGCCTACACCGTCGACAACCTCGCCGCGCGGCACGTGATCACCGACCTGGCCCCGTCGGCCGGCTACACCGTGACCGTGGCGACCAGCGGCAGCCAGCAGACCATCACGGTGAATGCGGGCGGCACCACCACGAGCAGCGCGCAGGGCGTGCTCAACTTCACGGTGAACGGCAACAGCGTGCAGCAGCCCGTGCAATATGCGCCGCCGGTGTCCGCCCTGCCGGTGCCCGGCTACCCCAAGCCGTACAAGGGATGACGGAATGCTGGAGATGGACGCCGTGCACTACAGGCCTTCAGCCGTCCTGTTCGATATCGGTGAGGTACATGCCGGCGCCGATGTCACCGGCGCGCCGCGGGTCCATCCCGGCGATGAACAACGGCTGCTCCCCCCGGGCGGCGAACCCTTCGCCACGCCACGCCCCGAGCACCGATGCAGCGACGGCAAGGCGTACCTCGATCGCCTCGTAGCCGCCCTCGTAGCCCATGCGGCAGAGTTCGCGTATGGCGCGGCGGTCGGCTTCGCGCACGCCGCCGGCAAACCAGGCATCGGTCACGGTCATGAATCCGGGTGCGCGCACATTGGTCTCGCAGGCGAACCACGCCAACAGCGGCGCGCCTGGCGCCGGAGCCACCAGCAGGAAGCGGCGGCGCACCGCCGGCAAATGGAGGAAACGCCACTCGAGCATCGCGGCGGTACGCATCGTGCTGAGGCCGTTGCCGTGTTCGGACTGTTCCCACAGGGCCGGCATGCGTGGATCGACGGTGTCGGTCCAGGCCACGTGCAGGCCGGAACGCCTGCCGGGAGCGCGCAGCTTGCGGCCCGCGGCGACCGCGCTGTCCAGCAGCGCTCCCCCGGCCCGGCCGAGCGGGCCGGGCAGCACGCGCGGCACGTAGCCCCGGTAGCGCAGCACTTTCACGTGCCGCGAAAGCCGCGCGGGCACGCTGAAACCGGCACGCCTGCACACCGCGCCACCCTGGGCATTGGTCAGGCCGTAGGCGAACTCGAACCGGTCGAGGCTGCTCGCCGCCATGGTGCGGGCCAGCCCCAGCGCCGGCTTGAGCGAACGATGCTTCGGCAGCACGGTGAAATGGCTGATGACCCCGGCCCGCAATTCGCGCCCCTGCCAGAGCATCGGTCGCGGCCCGACACCGATGGTGCCCACGATCTCGCCGCTGGCGCGATGACGCAGCAGCTGCAACTGCGGTCGCCCGAAAGGGCAGCCCAGGTAGAACACGTCGTACATCCGCTCGAGCTGGTCCTGCCAGCCGATCTGGCCGCGCCACAGGCCGATGACCGTATCGCGATCCCGTTCGAGCCGGCCTTCGACCGTCTCGTAGCGATCGTCGAGAACGACACCGTGCATTTCCATGGGCTCCGGATTTCCGAGGGCAGCGCCAGCGGATTCTGTGCGACGCCCGCCTTGCGTACAAGACGAGATCGCCCCGGGGGAGACAAGGGGCCGCATGCGCGTGGATTGCAGCGGGCGATCCGGCGCGCACGTGGCGGCAACGGCACGGTGGCGGTGCGACCATGAACCGGCAGACGGCTTGCATCGACATCGACTGGAGCGCGTTCGATCCATGGCGCGTCCAGGCAGTACGGCACCGGTTGATGGAGCACCCGTTGCTGCAGCCGGACCGGCTCGTGGAGTTCGGCCGGCGCCTGGAGCGGGCGGCCCAGCTCTACTCGTTCAGCAACGATGCCACCGCCGACGAGAACTTCAGCACGGTGGGAAGCACGCATCCGAACCGCAAGTCGGCGCAGGAAACCCTGCAGGACATCGGCCATGCCAAGGCATGGATGTTGCTTCGCCATGTGCAAGGCGATCCGACCTACCGTGGGCTGGTCGACTCCGTGCTCGATGAAATCAGACCGCAGGTCGAACGCAAGGATCCCGGCATGTGCTACCGGGCCGGCTGGATCTTCGTGTCTTCGCCGCACACGGTCACGCCGTTCCACATCGACCGCAACCACGGCATCCTGCTGCAGATACGCGGCCACAAGACCGTCTACGTATGGGATCCCGACGACGCCACCGTGGTGAGCGACCGCGCGCGCGAATGGTTCCATGGCCACCGCGAGCTGGCCCTGGTCAAGTGGCGCGAGGAGTTCCGCGAGCGCGCGCACGTATTCCACCTGCGGCCCGGCATGGGCGTGTACATGCCGCTGACCAGCCCGCACATGGTCGAGACCAGTGACGAGCCGTCGACCACGCTGAGCCTCAGCTACAACACCGACGCATCGCGTCGCAATGTGCTGCTGCACGTGGTGCGCGATCGCATGCGCGGACTCGGGATCGGCTTGCCCCCGGTCGGCCGCCACCCCCGCTTCGATGCATGCCTGCATGCCGCCGCGCACGTCGCGGACGGCGTGCGCAGGCACGCGCGCCGCCGGCTCGGCCGGCCTGTCCATTTCGATGGAGCGCCCTACGCCGCGGACGATTGAGCCGGCCGCAGGGCCGCCTCGATCGCCGGCAGGACACGGGCAAGTTCGATGGGTATGCAGATCATGACGCCAGGCGATACGCAAAACATGGACTTGTTCGACGCGCTGCCTGGCCTGGCCGATGGCGCGGACGGCGCGTGGCGGCACCGGCAGTATCCGCTCGGTGCCGCACTCGCCGACGGGCTGGCCGCTGCCTTGCGCCGATGGCCGCTGGCTCCGGCGCAACTGCTGGGCGCGGCCGTGGCGCTGGTCGAATCGCGCCTCACCGGGACCGACGCCGTGCTGGCCACGGCATCGGACTCGACCGGCATCACCCAGGGCTCCATCGAGGTGCCGCGCACCGGATCGCGCGACGCCTGGCTCGAAACCTGCGCGCGCGCGTTCGGCACACCGGCGGGGACACCCGCGGACGGCGCATGGCTGGCCCATGACGGCAACGCGGCGCCGCTCGGCGGCGACGCGTCGGCACGGCTGGCGTGGCAGCTGCGCCTGTCGGACGACGCGCAGCTGCACGTCGACTTTCGCGGATCGCCGGACGGGGCGTCCGTCGACCTGCTTGCAGGCTGCGTGCAACGCGTGCTCGCGGCATTCGGGGGGGCGGCGGACTGCGCGCTGGAATCGATCGACATCCTCGACCCGGCCGAACGCCACCGGCTGCTGGTCGAATGGAATGCGACGGAGGTGCCGCGGCGCGCCGCGGACACGGTGCATGGCCTGTTCGCCGCCGTCGCCCGCGACCATGCGGAGCGGATCGCGGTCATCGACGACCAGTGCAGCCTGACCTACGCGCAGCTGGGCCGGCGGGCGGAGGGACTGGCGGCGCGCCTGCGCGACGCCGGCACCGCGCCCGGCGCGATCGTGGGCGTGATGCTGGACCGCTCGGTGGACGCGGTCGTCGCCATTCTCGGCGTGCTGAAGGCGGGCGCCGCCTACCTGCCGCTCGACATGGCCTACCCGGCGGAGCGCGTGGCGTTCATGCTGGACGACGCCGAAGTGCGCATCGTGGTGACGCCGCGCGTCGAGCGGGCACTGCCGCTTGCCGATGCGATCGTGCGCGTCTCCGTTGCCGCCGGGGAGCAGTCCGGCGGTCCCGGCGCGATCGCACTGGACGGCGAAGCGCTGGCCTACGTGATGTACACCTCCGGATCGACCGGCACGCCGAAGGGCGTGGAGATCCGGCACCGCTCCATCATCCGCCTGGTGCGCGATGTCGACTACATCGACCTGGGGCCGGACACGCGACTGCTGCATGCGGCGCCGCTGGGCTTCGACGCTTCCACGCTGGAGATCTGGGGAGCGCTGCTCAACGGCGGTTGCGTCATCGTGCACGACGAGGGCATTCCGACCGGCGGCGGCCTCGCCCGCAGCATCACGCGGCACAAGGTCAGCACGGCCTTCCTCACCACGGCGCTGTTCAACGCCATCGTGGATGTCGACCCGCGTCACCTGAGTGGACTGCGCGAATTGTTCACAGGCGGCGAGAAGGTCTCCGTCCGGCACGTGCGCCGCGCGCTGGATGCGTTGCCCGGCACGTCCATCGTCCATCCGTACGGCCCGACCGAATGCACGACGTTCACCACCACCCATCGCATACCGCGCGACCTTGCGCCTGACGCGCGCACGATCCCGATCGGGCGCCCCATCGCCGACACGCGGCTCTACGTGCTGAACCGGCGCATGGAACTGCTGCCGATCGGCGTCGTCGGCGAATTGTTCGTGGGCGGGGCGGGCGTCGCGCGCGGCTACCTGCGGCGCCCCGGGCTGAGCGCCGAACGCTTCGTGCCCGACCCGTTCGGCGGCGCGGGCGAGCGCCTGTACCGCACCGGCGACCTGGTGCGCTACCTGCCGGATGGCGCCATCGAATTCGTCGGCCGCATGGACGGCCAGGTCAAGATCCGCGGCTTCCGCATCGAGACCGGCGAGATCGAGGCGGTGCTGGCGCGGCATCGCGCGATCGGCGCCTGCGCCGTGCTGGCGCGCGAGGATCAGCCCGGCCGCAAGCGCCTGGTCGCCTATTACGTGAGCCATGGCGTTCCCACCACCGCGCAGGCACTGCGCGGTTACCTCGGCACCAGCCTGCCCGAGTTCATGGTGCCGGCCTGCTACGTGCAGCTCGATGCGCTGCCGCTGACCACCAACGGCAAGCTCGACCGCCGCGCGCTGCCCGCGCCGGATTCCAGCCGGCCCGAACTCGGCGTGCCGTACGCGGAACCCGTCGGCCCTTTGGAACAGCACGCCTGCGCCGTGTTCGGCGAGCTGCTCGGCCTGGACCGCGTGGGCCGCGACGACAATTTCTTCGAGCTGGGCGGCGATTCGCTGTCCGCCGTGCGTGCGGTCAACCAGCTCGGCAAGCAGGTGCCGCATGAGCTGACCATACCGATGTTCTTCCAGAACCCCACGCCGGCGGCGCTGGCGCGGGCGATGGCAGGGAACCCCGCGGTCGCGCCCGCCGCATCCGCCCAGCCGCAGGCCAGGCAGGGCGCCGCCGCCGAACCGGTCGCGATCATCGCGATGGCCGGGCGCTTCCCCGGCGCGGACGATGTCGAGGCGTTCTGGCGCAACCTGTGCGCGGGCACGGAGTCGATCACGCATTTCGGCGCCGACGAGCTCGACCCGGGCATCGCGCGCGCGGAGCGCGACGACCCGTCCTATGTCGCCGCGCGCGGCATCATCGACGGCGTGGAGAACTTCGATGCCGCGTTCTTCGGCATCCCGCCGCGCGAGGCGGAGCTGATAGACCCGCAGCAGCGGATCTTCCTCGAACTGTGCTGGGAGTGCCTGGAGCGCGCCGGCCATGCGCCGGGCACGCATGCCGGGCCGGTCGGCGTGTTCGGCGGCATGTACCACGCCACGTATTTCCAGCGCCACCTGAGTGCGCGGCCGGACCTGGTCGACAAGCTCGGCGCGTTCCAGGTGATGCTGGCCAACGAGAAGGACTTCCTGGCCACCCGCGTCGCGCACAAGCTCGACCTCACCGGCCCGGCGGTCAGCGTGAACACCGCCTGCTCGACTTCGCTGGTGGCGATCTGCCAGGCCTTCGATGCCTTGCGCGCGGGCCGCTGCACGATGGCGCTGGCCGGCGGCGCGTCGATCACCTGCCCGCCGCGCAGCGGCTATCTCGCCCAGGAAGGCACCATGCTTTCGCCGGACGGGCACACGCGCAGCTTCGACGCGGAGGCGCGCGGCACGGTGTTCAGCGACGGCGCCGCGGTGGTCCTGCTCAAGCGGCTGTCGGATGCGATCGCCGACGGCGATCCGGTCTACGCCCTGATCCGCGGCGGCGCGGTGAACAACGACGGCGGCGGCAAGGCCAGCTTCATGGCGCCGAGCAGCGCGGGGCAGGCCGCGGTGATCACCATGGCGCAGGCGGATGCCGGCGTCGACCCGCGCAGCATCTCCTACGTGGAGGCGCACGGCACGGCCACCCCGATCGGCGACCCGATCGAGATCGAGGGGCTGACCAGTGCGTTCCGGCGCGGCACGGATGACATCGGCTTCTGCCATGTCGGCTCGCTGAAGAGCAACGTCGGCCACATGGTGATCGCCGCCGGCGCGGCGGGCGTGATCAAGACGGCGTTCGCGCTGGCCGAGCAGCGGATTCCGCCGACCCTGCATTTCCGGGCGCCCAACCCGGTCATCGATTTCGCGGGCTCGCCGTTCGTGGTCAACCGGCAGTTGCTGGAGTGGCGGCCCGACGGCGGGCCGCTGCGCGCGGGCGTCAGCTCGTTCGGCGTGGGCGGCACCAATGCGCACGTGGTGATGGAACAGGCTCCCGCACGGGAACCCTCCGATGCCGCGGCCGGGCCGCAGCTGCTGCTGTTGTCGGCGCGCACGCCGACGGCGCTCGCCGCCACCGCGGAACGCCTGGCCGCGCACCTGGGCGCGCACCCGGACGAGAACCTCGCCGACGTGGCCTGGACGCTGGCGGTCGGCCGCAAGGCCTTCGCCCATCGCACGGCGGTGGTCGCCGGCGACGCGGCCGAGGCGACCCTGCGCCTCGCCGAGGCCGCTGCCGCCAGCGTGCGCAGCCAGGCCACCCAGCCGGCCGACGTGGTGTTCCTGTTCCCCGGGCAGGGTTCGCCCTACCCCGGCATGGGCCGTGCGCTGCACGCCGCCGAACCGGTGTTCCGCGAGGCCTTCGACGCCTGCGTAGCGCATGCCGCCGAAGTGGCGGAGTTCGACCTGCGCGAGCGCATGTGGAGCGATGATCCCGCGGCGCTGCTGCCCACCGCGGTGATGCAGCCGGCGATCTTCACGATGGAATACGCGCTGGCGCAATGGTGGTCGAGCCTCGGCGTGCGCCCGGCGGCGATGCTCGGCCACAGCGTGGGCGAATTCGTCGCGGCGACCGTGGCCGGCGTGTTCGAGCTGCGCGCCGCGATGCGCCTCGTCGCCCGCCGCGGCGCGCTGATGCAGGCGCAGCCGGAGGGCGCGATGCTGTCGGTGCGACTGTCGCGCCAGGACGTGCTCGCGCGCCTGCCGCCGACGCTGTCGCTGGCGGTGGAAAACGCGCCGGCCGCCTGCGTGGTGGCCGGCGCACACGCGGACGTCGCCGCATTCCAGGCCGTGCTGGAGCGGGACGGCGTCGCCTGCCGCCTGCTGCGCACCTCGCACGCCTTCCACTCGGCGATGATGGAGCCGGCGCTGGCGCCGTTCCGCGCCGAAGTGGCGCGCGTGCGGCGGCAGGCGCCGCGCATCCCGCTGGTGTCCACCGCGACCGGCGACTGGCTGGGCGACGACGCCGCGCAGTCGATCGGCTACTGGACGCGCCACCTGCGCGAGCCGGTGCGCTTCTCCAGCGCGCTCGAACACGTGCTCGACAAGCCCTCGCGCGTGCTGCTGGAAGTGGGCCCGCGCGCCACGCTGTGCGCGCTGGCGCGGCAGCAGCCGCTGCTGCGCCAGCAGCGCATCACTGCCCTGCCGTCGCTGGGCGATGCGCCGCAGCTGGAGCCGGCGCAGCTGCGCCAGGCCGCCGGCGAACTGTGGCGCCAGGGCGCGGCCATCGACGCCGCGCGGCTGGACCGGCGCACGCGTCGGCGGCGCGTGTGCCTGCCCGGCTATCCGTTCGAACGCCAGCGCCACTGGATCGACGCGCCCGCGGCAGCGGGCGTCCGCGCATCATCGCCGCCGCCCGCCACAACGCCCGAGTCCCACGAAGGAACGCCCATGCCTGCGCCAATCGTGTCGTCCATGGATCGCCAACCGCGCCTGATCGGCCAGCTCAAGGCCACGTTCGAGGACGTCGCCGGCATCGACCTGGCCGATGCCGATCCCGCCAGCCACTTCATCGAGCTGGGCCTGGACAGCCTGATGCTGACCCAGGTGGCGCTGCAGGTATCCAAGACCTTCGCGGTACAGGTGAGCTTCCGCCAGCTGATGGGCGACTGCTCCAGCTTCGCGCAACTGGCCGCGCTGCTCGACGCCCAACTTCCGCCCGAAGCGCCCGAAGCGGCAGCGACATCCGTCCAGCCGCAGGCGGCGCCGCAGGCGATGCCGCTGCTGCCGGCCATGACTGGCGCGGCGCCGGACGGCTACGTGCAGCAGGTGATCGCGCAGCAGATGCAGCTGATGGCCCAGCAGCTGGCCCTGCTCGGCGGCGCGCCGATGGCGCCGCTCGCCGTGCCGCCGCCGGCCGCGGCGCCGGCACCCATCGCGCCGATCGCCGCCGCGGCCCCGGCGGTGGACGAGGAAACCGCACTGGCGCACACCCGCTACGACGTGAAGAAGGCCTTCGGCGCGATCGCGCGCATCGATACCGGCAAGTTCGAGCTGTCGCCGCGCCAGCAGGGCCGGCTGGACCGCTTCGTCGAGCGCTACGTGACGCGCACGCGCAAGTCGAAGGCATACACCCAGGCGCATCGCCCGCACATGGCCGACCCGCGCGTGGTCAACGGCTTCCGTCCGCTGCTCAAGGAAATCGTCTACCAGATCGTGATCGAGCGCTCCAAGGGCGCCCACCTGTGGGACCTGGACGGCAACGAATACGTCGACGCGCTGAACGGCTTCGGCATGAGCCTGTTCGGCTGGCAGCCGGATTTCGTGCTGGAGGCCGTGCGCAGGCAGCTCGATCTCGGCTACGAGATCGGCCCGCAGCATCCCCTGGCCGGCGAGGTGGCGAAGCTAGTCTGCGAAGTCACCGGGCACGAGCGCGCCGCGCTGTGCAACACCGGCTCGGAGGCGGTGCTGGGTGCGCTGCGCATCGCGCGCACGGTGACCGGACGCGAAACCGTGGTGCTGTTCACGGGGTCCTACCACGGCATCGTCGACGAGGTGATCGTGCGCGGCACCAAGAAGCTGCGCGCGGTGCCGGCCGCGCCGGGCATCCTGCGCAACACCGCCGAACACGTGCTGGTGCTGGACTACGGCACGCCCGAATCGCTGGAGATCATCCGCAGTCGCGCGCACGAACTGGCCGCCGTGCTGATCGAGCCGGTGCAGAGCCGGCGCCCGGATTTCCAGCCGGCGGAGTTCCTGCGCGAAGTGCGTGCGATCACCGAGGCCAGCGGCACGCTGTGCATCTTCGACGAGATCGTCACCGGCTTCCGCAGCCATCCGGGCGGCACCCAGGCGCTGTTCGGCATCCGCGCCGACCTCGCCACCTACGGCAAGGTGGTCGGCGGCGGTTATCCGATCGGCGTGATCGCAGGCAGGCACGAGTACATGGACGCGCTGGACGGCGGCCAGTGGCAGTACGGCGACGACTCGGTACCCACCGTGGGCGTCACCTATTTCGCCGGCACCTTCGTGCGCCACCCGCTGGCGCTGGCCGCGGCGAAGGCCGTGCTCGAACACCTCAGGCAGGAAGGCCCGGCGCTGCAGGAACGGCTCAATGCGCGCACGGCGGCGCTGGCCGACGAGCTCAACGGCTTCTTCGTGGAAGTGGGCGCGCCGATCGCGATCAAGCAGTTCGCCTCGGTGTGGAAGACCCAGTTCCTGGAAGACCACCCGCTGCAGGATCTGCTGTTCGCGATGATGCGCAGCCGCGGCGTGCACATCCTGGACAACTTCCCCTGCTTCTTCACCACCGCGCACGGCGAGGCGGATTTCCGCCAGATCACCGAGGCGTACAAGGCCTCGGTACTCGAACTGCGGGAGGCCGGCTTCCTGCCGCGCAACGTGCCCGTGACGCAGACGGTGATGGATGCCGCCAGGCCGCCCGTGCCCGGCGCGCGGCTCGGCCGCGAACCCGACGGCCGACCCTGCTGGTTCGTGCCGAACCCCGAACAGCCCGGCAAATACCTCAAGGTGGAGTCATGAACACGCCGCTGGATGCGCATGCCGGCCTCGCGGCCGTCGACTACGACCCGTTCGCCAGTCCCGTGCTGGAGCGCGTGGTGCCCAGCACCGAGGCGCAGCGCGAGATCTGGCTGGCCGCCAAGCTGGGCGAGGAAGCCTCGCTGGCCTACAACGAGGCGGTCGCGCTGCAGCTGCGCGGCGCGCTCGACCGCGCAGCCCTGCTGCACGCGCTGCAGGCACTGGTCGATCGCCACGACGCGCTGCGCGCCGGCTTCGGCCCGGACGGCGAGACCTTCTGCGTGGCCGGCAGCCTCGCGCTCGACGTGCGGCAGGCCGACCTGGCCGCACTCGATGCGACCGCCCGCGCGGCGGCGCTGGAAGATCGCCGCGCGCAGGCCGTGCTGCTGCCGTTCGAGCTGGAAACCGGCCCGCTGTTCCGCGCCGAACTGCTGCGCCTGGGCGAGGGCGAGCACGTGCTGCTGCTCAGCGCGCACCACCTGGTCTGCGACGGCTGGTCGTGGTGGGTGATCCTGCGCGAGCTGGGCGCGCTGTATGGGCTGCACAGCGGCGCCGGCCATGCCGACCTGCCGCCGGCACCCTCGTTCGCCGACTACGCCCTGCGATGCGCCGGGCAGGCAGGCCGCCGCGCCGGCGCCGCCGACGAGGCCTGGTGGGTGGCGCATCACGCGCACCGTCCGCCGGCACTGGACCTGCCGGGCGACCGCCCGCGGCCGCCGCGGCGCGGCTTCGCCTCCGGCCGCGAGGACCACGTGCTCGGCGCCGACCTGGTCGGTGCCTTGCGCCACCTGGGCGCGCGCCACGGCGCCAGCCTGTTCGCCACCCTGCTGGGCAGTTTCGCGGGCCTGCTCGGCCGGCTGGCCGGACAGGACGAGGTGGTGCTCGGCATCCCCGCCGCGGCGCAGGCGAACGAGGGCCTGGGCGATCTGGTCGGCCATGGCGTCAACCTGCTGCCGCTGCGTTGCACGGCCGATCCGGCGCTGCCGTTCGCGCGGCTGCTCGCTGCGGCGAGCAACGAACTGCTCGATGCACTGGAGCACCAGCGCTGCACCTTCGGCAGCCTGCTGCAGCAGCTGGACATCGCGCGCGATCCGGCCCGCCTGCCGCTGGTCAGCGTGCTGTTCAACATCGACCAGGCGCTGGAACAGGAAGGCGAGGCTTTCCCGGGGTTGCAGCTTGGCTTTGCCAGCGTGCCGCGCCGCTACGAGAATTTCGAGCTGTTCGTCAACGCGGTGCAGGAGCATGGCGGCCTGCGCCTGGAATGCCAGTACAACGCCGGCCTGTTCGACGCCGCCACCGTGCGCCGCTGGCTGCGTGGCTACGAGACCCTGCTGCGCGCCGCCGTGGCGCAACCGGACAGTCCGCTGGGCGTGTTGCCGCTGGTCGACGCGGCGGCACGCCGGGAACTGGCCGAACTGCAGCCACCTGCGCGCCACTGGGGCGACCTGGCGCCGACGATGCACGGCGCATTCGAGCACCAGGCGGCGGCCACGCCGGAGCGCATCGCACTGCGCCTCGGCAGCGCGACGCTGAGCTACCGCGCACTCGACGAACGCGCCAACCGCATCGCCCACGGCCTGATCGCCCACGGCGTCGGCCCCGGCGCCCTCGTCGGCATCGCGCTGGAACGCGGCCCCGACATGCTCGC